>JACRBH010000047.1 GCA_016234535.1 Chloroflexota bacterium | reverse complement strand
TTAAATTTTCGGGAATGTGCTGCGGGTTTTGTTCGTTGATGGGAATGTATCTGCGCGGCGTGTTGACCGGCGAAAAAAGATAAAGCAATTGCAGCCCGCTGCGGTCATAGATGCGCGTGGGTTGCAGCAACAACCCGTCAGGCGGGTTGAGCAGGCGCGGCAGGATTTCAACAGAGGGAAGATCGCGCGTGACGTTGGCGTAGGCGAACGCGCCGAGAATGATCAGGGCAGCAAGGAAAAGCGAAAGGATCATCCCCAATGTAAGCAAAACTCCGCGCGCGCGGTTGGAGGTTGTGCGCTGTTTTGCGAGTCGTCGTTCGCGGCGGGCGCGGAGAATGGGGAGGATGGAAGGCATGTGTCTATTTTACAGCGACTCTACGGCCACTTCACGGCCGGGGCGCAGTTCTTTTTCAAACACATCATTTTGACGGTGAATATGCATGCCCGCTTTTTCATAAAGCCGTAAGGCGCCGGTCAGGCTGTTTGCATCGACGCCTAGTTCCACATGCATTTGTCCGCGTTGATGAAACTCACCAAAGGCATATTGCAATAAGGCAAGTCCCAGCCCGTGTTTTCGCCAGGCGCGGCGCACACCAAGAATGTTGACGTATCCCGCTTCATGATCGCTGGAGGATGATGCCCGGCACAGGCAGTATCCGGCAATTTCCGCGCCATCCCAGGCGATGAACCATAAACTGGGATCATGCTGAGGATCATTTTCCAGATTATGTTTGAATTGTTCCAACCCGCTTTCAAACGGCACTTCCACATGACCAAAATGGTCGCGGAAGGCTTCGCGATGGGCGCTGTAAACTGCCCGCAGATTTTCCGGTGTATATGGACGCAATTCGATTCCCTCGGACCACACTGGAATGGGCGGAGCAGAAACCATGTCA
The DNA here is from genome assembly GCA_016234535.1 of Chloroflexota bacterium. Lineage (GTDB taxonomy): Bacteria > Chloroflexota > Anaerolineae > Anaerolineales > Villigracilaceae > Villigracilis. Next base: position 16,651 of record JACRBH010000047.1, on the reverse strand, counting down.
GTGCGCATGGTGTAATATGAGCGGAGGCGAGTCCAGTTCAATTCCTCGAATAATTGACGTGCGGGTTGATTTATGCTGTAGGAAGCCACCCGCGCGGCAAGGCGCAAATCGGCAGGAAGAATATCGATCACCTGGCGGCAGCGTTCTTCGCCCCAGTATGTAATATACGTTCCCAATCCTTTCCCCATAAAATCGGGATGCACACACGCCCATATAAACGGGTGGACAGGCAATTTACTATTTACCCATACTTCCACGTAGGCCGCCAAATGACCGTCAATCGTAAAAACCAACCGTATATCGGTATCAGGATTGAAACCCGGTGACTGCCAGCTATTGCGTGTTTCTTCGGCGTTGAGATCTTCCACACCGGCAGTCGAGAGTGAATATGTTTTAAATAGGTCTGCAACGATGTCAACATCGTCAAGCGCGGCTGAACGGGCGATAAAGCCTTCGGGTAAAGTAAATGTATTCATTATGCGCTCCTCGTAAATTCAACATACATGTGTTGATATTAAAAGCTACATACCGATTCTTTGCAAGTAAAACCGTTGCTTTACTGCGGGAAGGTATTTTCAAAACAAAAAGGATATACTGTTCCCATCAACTGAACTGGAAGCCGATTCCAGAAGAATGTTCTGGAACTTGTTTGATCGTTGGGGAGTCTGTAAAGAAAATCGACAGACTTTAAGAGGAGGCGCAAACATGTTAAAACGTGCCATAACGTTCATAATTATTTGCCTAATAATAACCGCCTGCGCAAATCAGGCTGTGAACGCTCCACTGCAAGCGACCCAAACTCACCCAAACCAGGAAGCTTATCCGAATCCCGATGCGGAAACATACGCAAAAAATTATGGAATAAGTCTTGACGAAGCTTTTCGCCGCTTCCATTTGCAGGATGTAGCGGGGGAGTTGCAGGCTACGTTAAGAGAAAAAGAAGCTGATACTTTTGCATCAATCTGGCTTGAGCATACCCCTGAATTTAAGATCGTAGTGCTGTTTACCCGCGATGCTGAACGGACAATCCAACCGATCGTTATTCCAAACAATGTTGAGATTATTACAGTTTGGAAGCTGGGACAATCTGGCGAGGCAGCAAATCCACCGTCACTTGGCGGTCACTTTCCTCAACTAAAAAATCCTCCAAATGTTTATGTTGACCTCCCGGCAATTAAAGGGGAACTGGTGCTTGATCATGGCTGTTTGCGAGTGAACGGAGTGGAAAATATGTTTGCCGAAGGGGGAAGTCTATTGCTTATATGGGATGCAAGATTTTCGACCCGTACTGAGCAGGGAATTGTGCAGGTGATTGACAGCCTTACAGGCAACGTATTAGCAAGCATTGGCGACTATGTAATGGTTGGTTATGCAGGTGACTTCACAGGCCGAACAGTGAATCCAATTCCAGAAGAGTGTTCTGAACCTTATTTTGTTGTTGGGGAGTCTATAAAGAAAATTGACAGACCGTGAAAGGAAAATCAATATGTGGAAATGTATCTCACTGATCTTAATTGTTTTCCTAACAACAGCATCATGTGCCAATACGGACACAACGAACACTCCATCACCCAGCGCTACTGATGAAATAATAAGCACTCCCTCACTTGGCAATCACTTTCCCCAAACAACTCAGCTTGGCAGCATGGAAATGTTCGTTAGCGGAGAATTAATACTTGATAATGGCTGTTTGCGTGTGAGTGAATCAAACCCAAGTTCTGAATATAGCTATTTACTCATTTGGCATTCCAAATTTTCAACCCGCACGGAGCAGGGAATCGTACATGTTATTGATGCGAGCACGGGCGAGGTGTTGGCAAGCGTAGGGGACTATGTAGAGATTGACGGTGGTGTTATCGTCCACACAACAGATTTTGAATGGGCGTTGAAAGAACCAATTCCAAATAAGTGCTCTGAACCTTATTGGGTTGTTGGAGAATCTGTCAAGAAAATTGACGGACCGTGAGGTTTGTATTTTGATAAGGCTATTGCAGACCATTGACCGTAGTCTGTGGACAATGGTCTTGTCGTCCATCGTCATTCACTCAACAAATCAGCAAGAAAACTCATCAACCCGCCATTTTCAGATTCTTCCTGCTTTTGGGCCTTGTCTGGAATATCGCTCGATACAACCCCGCTTTGACCGTTGATCAGCACCAGATGTCCGCGACCGTCAAAGGGAAGTTCTGTCATCCATACGGGGAGTAAATTAAGTTTGAACGACTCAACCACAAGATTCGCGGACGACATATGCACGATGCTCCCGCTATTGATCAAGTGCGGCAGGTCGCGTTTGTATTTTGCATACGCCTGACTGCGCGCATCCAATGACGCATCCGCCATGGGCACATCGTAAATTTCCGCAGGCCAGTTTGCGAGGAAGCGCGGGTCATACGGCTTGATGGTCTTCATGTCAAAAGCGCTGATCAGCTTCAAGAAAACAGCAGACAGTTTTCGGGAGGCCGGAAGCGGCAGGTCATCCACCATGATGGGATACTGATCCGAATGGCGGGTAACCTTCTTCTGTCCGCTCCTTCCCATAAATATTTCATTTTCAGATTCCACGATTTCATACGTGTAATCAATTGCGCCGCCGATATCAAAAGTCCACAAGGGAAGATAAAGTCCGCGTGGAAGTTCTACTTTTTTCTCGGGCTGAATATTATTGCCTTCGACCCAGTCCACCAGCAACTTTGTCGCCTGTCTCTGATTGAATGCGTGCGGAATAATTCCATCCGGCGCAAGCAGGTCTTTTGTTTTCTCCAGGCTCACCACATGCGGGGAATTACAGTACACACATGAAGCCGAAATCTGTTTCGGCGGCAAAATAAATTCCGCGCCGCAACCGGTGCAGTGAAAGACTTGTTCCTGTAACGGCCTGCCGTGTCCGCGCGAGGTCGCCATGGCGATGATGAAATCCTTCTCATCAGCATCTTTCATATTCGCGTCAACAATCTGACCCCGCGAACAATAATCACAGACAAGTGCTTGGCCATCGGGCGCAAAAGCCATGCGTCCGCCGCATTTGGAGCACATAAACCTTTGTGCGTCGGCATTACGCAGCCCTTCCGGCGCGGCTGGTAATCTATCGGGGTTGATCACTTCATCGGCTTTGAGTTTTCCATCGAGGATCGCAAGCGAACGCCGCGCGCGCGCATGGCGCAGGTCATGCGAAAGACAATTCTCCAATGCCTTGCGTTTTTCAGCGGGATCATTGCAGACCTCGCTCATCCAAAACCATGCTTCGGCCAGCACATCAAACGAGCTTGTCATATAAATGGCGCGGTCAAGATAGCGGCGGGCGGTTTCGCGGCTGCCAGCCTTTGCTTCGATAATTCCAGAGCGGAGAAGTTCTTTAGAATAATCTCCCATGTCTTATCTCACAACCGCATCCGTCATCTTTGCAACGCGCGCCATTTCTTTCACATCATGCACGCGGATGATGTCCGCGCCGCGCGTGATGCCCACAGCAACCGTCGCGGCTGTGCCCTCCACTCGCTGGTCAGCGGGCAGGTCAAGGGTAAATCCAATGAACGATTTGCGGGATGTCCCCAACAGGATGGGATATCCCAACTGGCGGATTTCATCGAGCCGATTGATCAACTCCAGATTATGTTCACGCTTCTTTCCAAAGCCGACGCCTGGATCCAGAACAATGTGCGACTCAGCAATTCCAGCTTTGCGCGCCAGTTCCACGCTGTTCATTAATTCGCGCTTTACATCCTCGATCAAGTTTTCATATTCCGCGCCGATATAAGCATTCCCAAATTTCTCGCGGACTTCCACACTGGCCGGGTTGCTGCGGTTATGCATGAGTATTACCGGCGTTTTATATTTCGCCGCAATAGACGCGAGTCCATCATCCGCACGCAAGCCCCATACATCGTTGACGATATGCGCGCCTGCCCTGATCGCTTCCTCAGCGACTTGAGCCTTATAAGTATCGATTGAAAGTATTGCTTCGGGGAAGTTTTTATTAAGCGCATGAATGATTGGAATCACGCGCTCCAGCTCTTCATCCGCGTTGACGGGTGCAGACCCGGGCCGTGTTGACTCACCGCCCACATCCAAAATGTCCGCGCCGGAAGCGAGGAAGTTTCGCGCCTGCCCAACGGCGACTTCCACTGCCTCCCCTTTTGCGATGATCCCGTCACCGGAAAAGCTGTCGGGAGTCACATTCAAGATTCCCATCACATAGGTGCGGGAACCCCAGTTGAATGTAAAACTCCCGATTTGAAGGGAAGGTGATTTCATGTTGGTTATGTCATTGCGAGAAGCGAACGGTAGTGAGCAACGAAGCAACCTCCTTATAAGTTGGAGATTGCTTCGGGCGGACAATCACCGCCCTCGCAATGACATGGATTTGCTAAATCTGATCCAGCGGACGCGCCAGCCAGGCTTCGGCTGCATTGATGTCGGTAAAGATCTTCATGGCAGAAGCAGTCTCCGGCAAGGAACCAGCGGCCACGTTACGAACCGCATCCGCAACGGATTGATCCGCCACCACCACAGCCACGCGGATATTGCGCGCAGACGGGTCGCTGTTCGCATCCACTGCCATGCGGACGGCCTTTTCCGGGATTTCCTTCACAGCGCGCAGATCATATAAATTGCGTGTGCGCCGGTCAGCGTTGAGCAAATGTTCGAGGGCAAAGTTATGCCAATGCTCAAGAGTGGCGTCTGATAGGTCGGTGAACGTCAACGTCATGCCGCCGTCACCGCGGCGGATCACGGAATAGCCAACATCGGAAGTAGGGGACCAGTTCAGTGGTTTTGATTCAGTCATGGGTTCTCTCCTGTCTAAGTAACTCACCATACGCACTCAACCGTGCCTCCCTGAGCGCAAGCGACACGCCAGTGCGGTGATTGTCTCTAAGACAATCGTAGTGGTTCTTCGCTCTGCTCAGAACGACACTGCGTAAGGTGACTAAGTATTGCGATTATAACGCAGGGTAAAATTATTTTTCATTTTTCAGAATCACATGCTATAATGCTGGTCACCCGGGCGCTTAGCTCAGTTGGTTAGAGCACCTCGTTTACACCGAGGGGGTCGGGGGTTCGAGTCCCTCAGCGCCCACTAAATCCCGCGAATGCGGGATTTTTATTTTCAATGGGGATGCGAGCGCTTTTGGTCAGGGCCTACAGGGTTGGTAAAACGCAGACAGGTACGCATGTTTCCGTGCCTACATTCCCTCTGCTATAATCTTATCCATGATTCTTATTACCGGCGCCACAGGTTTTATCGGACGCGCATTGGTGCGCCAGCTTTCATCCATTGGATATCCGTTGCGGACGCTGATCCGTCCTTCGCCACGCACGCCCCGCCTGCCAAAAGGCGTGCCGGTGGAAGTGGCGGTAGTGTCCCTTGCAGATGTGCGCGGTCTACGCGCGGCCCTGCGTGATGTGGATACCGTCATTCACCTGGCCAGCGCGGAAAACCAGGGCAGCCGCGGCGATCTTTTAACGGCAGACATTCAAGGCACCGAAAATCTCGTCGAAGCAGCATCAGATGCGGGCGTAGACCGGATCGTGTACCTCAGTCATATTGGCGCGGCGCGCGCTTCAGGATATCCCGCTTTCAAAGCAAAAGGAATTGCCGAAGAGCACATCCGCAATGGAAAAGTACCTTATACGATTTTGCGGAGTTCGCTGGTGTATGGCGCTGAGGACCATTTTACAAATAATCTCGCGCGGGTCATTCGTTCCTCGCCTGGCGTGTTTCCAATCGCTTCCGGCGGGCGGACAGTAGTGCAGCCGATTTGGGTGGAGGACCTGGTGACCTGCATGTTGTGGTCACTTGAAAATAATGACACGCTCAACAAGGTTTATGAACTTGGCGGAACTGAATTTTTCACGCTGCAGCAGATCGTCGAAACCATTATGGAGGTTACACACAGGCGGCGCTTTCTTGTGCCATTGTCACCGATCACATTAAGAGCAATGACTGTGTTCTTCGAAGGGGTGATCCCCAATTTTCCAATTTCATCCTTCTGGCTCGATTACTTTGCCGTGAACCGCACCTGCGCCATAGATTCGCTGCCGCGCATTTTTGGTTTGATGCCCGCGCGATTTTCCTACCGCCTTGATTACCTGATCCACAGGCCGTGGTATCAACGCGCATGGAGCGCGGTTTCTGAAAGAATTGCCTCCTTGCGGGCGCGCTGACCATGACTACCATTCAAATCCGTCTGATCGAAACACCCGAAGAAATGCGCCTCGTGGAGCAGCTTCAGCGCGAGGTCTGGCCCGGCTCCGAAACGGATGTTGTACCTTTGCACATGCTCATCACTGCCGTCCATAACGGCGGACTCGTGTTTGGGGCATTTTTAGATAACACGCTTGCCGGCTTTGTCTTTGGTTTTCCCGGCATCGAAACCACACCCGACGGCCCGCGACCCAAGCATTGCTCACACATGATGGGAATTCATCCCGACCAGCGTGATGGCGGCATTGGTTTTGCGCTCAAACGCGCGCAATGGCAAATGGTGCGCCACCAGGGGCTTGACCACATCACATGGACATACGATCCCCTGCTCAGCCGCAATGCCTACCTCAACATTGCAAAACTTGGCGCGGTCTGCATCACCTATCGCCGCTCTGAATACGGCGACATGCGCGATGGCTTGAACGCCGGTCTTCCATCCGACCGCTTTCAAGTGGATTGGTGGATTAACACCCGCCGCGTCGAAAGCCGACTCGGCAAACGGTCGCGTCCCACTTTAAAGCTGACTCATATCATGCGGTCGGGCCTGCGTCCCTTTTATTCGCTTCCTGCTTCGACCGATGGTCTGCCACATCCACCCGAACATATCCCACCCTTTGAAGATCGCCTGCTCCTCGCCGAAATCCCCGGCGATTTTATGGAACTCAAATCAAAAGACTTTGCGCTCGCCCGCGATTGGAGATTCTTCACCCGCGAACTTTTCGAAACGGCCTTCGCAAAAAATTACATCGTCACCGATTTTATCTTTGACAAAAACGAAGGCAATCCACGCGGACTGTATGTACTCACCCACGGCGAAAGCACGCTGGATGAATTTGAATAATTCCCACACGCAATCCAGCCTGTAGCGCGAGATAAATCTCGCGTTACCGTGTAAGGTGTGTGAATAAAATATTCCGTCGTTGAGAAGGCGTTCTTTGACCGACACTTGCGTGATTTGCTTAGCAAATCACACTGGTGAGCAATCTCCACATTAAATTGAGATTGCTTCGTCGGAAAGAGCATCCTCCTCGCAATGACGAGTATGCATTAACGCATGAGGCGCCCTCTCGGACGCCTCAGCGATTGGATAACGAGGAGAGATTTTAAAGCCGGCTTTGTTATGGGCTACCTCCGTACAGATGTGGAATTTTGTTCGTTGCGTCCCATGGCAGTCATGCCTATGGGGTGATACGTTGGTTCAGGATTCATAACATTGGGCCGGTTGACGTTATAGTTGGGGACGGGCTTGGGCGCAGGGCGCGGATAGTTTGTGGCTGGCAGGTTCGAGGTCTGTGGTTGGTTGACTGCGGCAGGGCGCTGTGAATAATTTTGATAGGATGCCGGCCGCTGCCCTGCATCGGCAAGGGTAAAGAGTCTCTCACCAGCCACGGAAAATGTGCCGATAATCAGCACACGGATCAACAAAACCATCGCCGCCACAAAGATCGGCACGATCTTGATCATGACCGCCTGGCCGACAAGCGAGCCGCCTTCAGCGTTGTGATTGAGAATCGCCACCGAAACACCCCACCAGGTCAGCATGGCATTGAAAGCCGCGGCCAGAAGCCACGCACCAAACAAATACCAAACTTCGGCAGGTTCATCGCGGCCTTGTTCCGGGGTGAAGATGCGGGCAATACCGGCAAAGTCTATCCCGCAGAAGGCAATTGCAAGGATGGCGGACCAGCGCATCCCTGCAAATTTCAAATCGCCAAGAACATCCTGCAGCGCAAAAGAGGTCGTGCCGAAGTTGAACACTTCGAATGCCAGCAGGGCAGTGATGAGAATACCTCCAAAGATTGCGCCGCGCTTAAGGGATGCGCTCTTCAAGAATGGAAGTATTTGAATGTTGAGGGAACGGTTCATGGGAAATCTCCTTTTTGGAACCAAACATGGGAAGGTCGTCTGTTCTTAATATAGAACATTTGTTCTAATTTGTCAAGAACGAATTCATTGCAAAAACATGACCTTCAAATCCTTGACATAATTCAGCGGCTGAACTATGATTTTGTCCATAACGTCTATTGCTTTACTGGGCTTTCAGCCAAACAAAGAAAAACATGAGACTATCCAAACGCGGTGAATACGGTTTACGGGCAATGATCGTTCTGGCGGAACCTGCCGAAAAGAACGCCCTGCCTGTGGTGCAGATCAAAGAGATCGCTTTGCGTGAACAGATCTCGGCCAAGTTCCTTGAGCAGATATTGCTGGCACTCAAGAATGCTGGTCTGCTCCACAGCAAAATGGGCGTTGGCGGCGGGTATTACCTGGCCAGGTCTTCCAGTGAGATCACGCTCGGTCAAATCTTTCGTGTGTTGGATGGTCCCGTCGCTCCCGTCAAATGTGTCAGCCAGATGTCGTATGAATCATGCGGCTGCCCTGACGAGCAGACTTGCGGCCTGCGGCTGGTGATGGGTGATGTGCGCAATGCCATTGCCGACATTCTCGATACCACCAGCCTGGCCGACGTGACCAGGCGGCAGAGTGCCGTCCGCAAAAAACTTGGCATAAGGTAATGGTGAGACCTGACAGGTTTTATGAGCTGGCTTCCTGTCAATAAGGTTATTTTGTAAACCTGTCAGGTCTTTACGTTTTTTATTTACCTTGAAAGTATACCTGTACTATAGACTTTATAATATATTAACCAAATTGGAGACAAAATATGCAAAAACAAACTTTGACCTTGCTATCTGTTTTTCTGGTTTTGGCAGTAGCGCTTTCAGCGTGTGGAACTGCCACGCCTGAAGCGACAGCCGTCCCTGAGTCTGACGCGGGCGCTTTGTCTGAGGCAGCTCAATCCCCCACAGTAGAATCCCCCAGCGGCACAATTTCCATTTCCGGCGCATTCGCCCTGTATCCCATGATGACCGTATGGGCTGATGAATTCACAAATGTCCACCCCGATGTCCAGTTTGACATTCAAGGCGGTGGCGCCGGCAAAGGTATGACCGATACCATTGCCGGCGCGGTGGATATTGGCATGATCTCACGCGCGATCAAACCCGAAGAGGAGGCTCAGAATATCTTTTGGGTATCCGTCACCAAGGATGCTGTCTTCCCCATCATCAGTTCTGAAAACCCGGTTGCCGAGCAGATTCTCGCCAAGGGCATTTCACAGGAAATCTTTGCGGGAATTTATATCACCGGCGAAATCACAACCTGGGGACAGGTGGTGGGCGATGACACCATCACGGATGAAATTCATGTTTTCACCCGCTCCGATGCTTCCGGCGCGGCCGAACAATGGGCAAAGTTTGGCGGCGGCAAGGCTCAGGAAGACCTCAAGGGCATCGGCGTCAATGGCGAACCCTCGATTTTGGATACAGTGATTAAAGACCCGCTGGCAATTGGTTATGGCAACTTGAACAGCATCTTCGATCTATCGAGCGGCAACACAGTACCCGGCATTATCATCCCACCCATTGACATCAACACCAACGGGCAGGCAGATGTTGAAGAAGTTTACACAGTCAAGGAGGATGCGTTTGGCGCAGTTGCAAACAGCACCTATCCATCGCCGCCCGCGCGTTTCGAGAATTTGGCAACTTTGGGAAAACCCGAAGGTCTGACCCTGACATTCATCGAATGGATTCTCACTGACGGCCAGCAATATCTCGAATCAGCCGGGTTTGTGCCGCTTACCCCTGAGCAACAAGCAGAGTCTCTCGCAAAATTAAAATGAGTGAAATTGATACGTCACAACTAATCAGTAAAACAACAGGCCGCTTGACCCGGCCTGTTGTCGCGTCTCGCGCACGGCAAAACGAATTTGCCCGCCGCACTTTTTTTGTTTTCACACTGCTGCCGGTCTTTTTGATTCTCACCGTAACAGTTGCGCTGCTCGTCCGCTCATGGCCGATCCTGCAAGCCTACTCCTTAAGTGACCTGATCTTCGGCGATGTTTGGAAGCCAACCAATGGACAGTTTGGTTTTTGGCCTTTCATTCTGGGCACATTTTGGGTTACAGCCGTTGGTGTGATTCTCGCCGTACCGCCCTGCCTGTTGACATCCATCTATCTGGCAGAGTATGCCCATTCCAGAACGCGTTCGATTGCCAAGCCCGTGCTCGATCTGCTGGCCGCGATTCCACCAGTAGTCTACGGCGTGTGGGGATTGCTTGCCATCGTTCCTTTTGTGGATGAAGTGCTCGCACCTCTTTCTGACCGTTGGCTGGGTCCTATTTCGATCTTCAGTGTCAACCAACCGACAGGGTTCGGCATCCTCGCGGCAGGAATCGTGCTCGCAGTCATGATCGCCCCACTAATCATCTCGGTCATGTACGAAATATTTTCCACCGTCCCCAATGACTTGCGTCACGCATCTCTCGCAGTCGGCGCAACACAATGGCAGACCATCCGCAACATTGTTCTGCCGCAAGTCGCGCCGGGGATTCTCGCCGCCGTTGTCCTCGGAGCCTCACGCGCACTAGGCGAAACCATCGCTGTACTGATGGTGGTGGGGAACATCCCACAGGTACCCACTTCGATCTTCGATTCAGCCTATCCATTGCCGGCTTTGATCGCAAATAACTATGGCGAGATGATGTCCATCCCGCTGTATGATGCGGCCTTGTTAAGCGCCGCGCTTGTTTTATTGGTTGTCATTCTTATCTTTAATATCCTTTCAATTCTGGTCATCCAGAGAATGAGGAGTCGAAAATGGGCTTAATGAAAAAGAAATGGCAAAGACGCCATATAGTGGAAGCTTTCATAAAATTCATGATGCGGGTTTCATTGGTCATTGTGGCAGGTGCGCTTGGATTGATCCTATGGATCGTCATCGTGCGCGGACTGCCCGCTCTCTCATGGGACATGGTCACAAAAATTCCTGAGGGCGGATATTACATGGGCAAGGGCGGCGGCATCTTGAATGCCATCCTCGGCTCTTTATATCTGGCAGCGGGCGGCACGCTTCTGGCAATGATCTTCAGTGTGCCGATTGCGATGTATCTCAAAACATATCTGGGCGAATCGAAATGGGGACATTATGTGCGCCTTTCACTGGATGTCCTCTGGGGTATCCCTTCCATTGTTTATGGCGCATTCGGTTTCACGTTGATGATCGCTCTCGGCATCCGCGCTTCACTGCTGGCCGGCATCATCATTCTGGCATTGATTGAACTTCCGATCATGACCCGCGCCATGGACGAAGTCATCCGCCGCATGCCCGTTGACCTGGAACATGCCGCGCTTGCACTCGGCTCGACAAAATTCGAAGTGGCGCTGCGCGTGGTCACGCGCCAGATGCTGCCCGGTATCACCACAGCCATCTTATTAGGTTTTGGCCGCGGAATTGGCGATGCAGCTTCTGTTTTATTTACAGCAGGCTATACAGATCGCATTCCCACATCCTTGATGCGTCCGACTGCGTCACTGCCATTGGCAGTTTTCTTTCAACTTGGCTCGCCCTATCCCGAAGTGCAGCAACGCGGATATGCCGCCGCATTAATTCTCACGATCATTGTTCTTGCGGTCAGTCTCGGTTCGCGCTGGTTATCGGCGCGGTTGAATAAATACACAATCAAATAGGTTTATTTTCGTCATTGCGAGGGCGATGTTTTTCGCCCGAAGCAATCTCCACATTGGCTTGAGGATTGCTTCGTCCCGATAAGAGCATTCGGGATGGTATCGGGAAGAACGCCCTCCTCCCAATGACATTGTAGGAGTAATTATGGACACACATATTCAAGTAAAAAATCTCAACGTCTATTATGGAAAACAACAGGCCTTGAAAGATATCAACATCGAAATTCCCAAGAACCAGATCACGGTCATTATGGGGCCATCCGGCTGCGGCAAGACCACCCTGCTTAAAAGTCTCAACCGCTTCCTCGAACTGACCGATGGCACACGTATCGAGGGCGAAGTCCTTGTTGATGAACAGAACATCTACGCCCGCGAGGTGGATGTGACCGAGGTGCGCAAGGTGGTGGGACTGCTGGCACAGCGTCCATCGCCGCTGCCCATGTCAATTTACGATAATGTCGTTTATGGAATGAACATTCACAAGTTAAAGAAAGACCGCAAGGAATATAAAGCCGCAGTCCGTCATTATCTTGAAATCGCCGGTCTGTGGGATGAAGTCCACAAGCGGATGCATGACCCAGCCACGAGTCTTTCCATCGGGCAGCAGCAGCGACTCTGTCTCGCGCGTGGATTGGCCGTTGAACCGGAGATCATCCTCGGCGACGAACCCACCTCCGCGCTCGACCCGATCTCTTCGCAGAACATCGAAAGCCGTTTAATTGAGTTGAAGCAGCAATACACAACGGTCATTGTGACGCATACATTGCGCCAGGCAAAACGCCTCGCGGACTATGTCATTTACATGTATCTCGGTGAAGTGATCGAGGCTGGCCCGGCGAAGGAAGTGTTTTCCAATCCGCAGCACGAGCGCACGAGAGCTTATCTCGAAGGGCAAATATAGGGAGACCGTAGACACGGATACAAGTAGACAGGCAGGCAAAAGGAAATACTTGTTTACCTGTCTACTTTTTTACCTGTTTACTGTTTGCCCGTTTCCTTATCTTCATCTCACCCAATCACGCTTATAATCCCATCATTATGAAACGCATACGCGTAATACTGCTGGTTTTAACGGTACTCGCCTTCTTTTCATCTGTTCGCGCGCAAAGTGACGCGCCGCTTGTTATCGTGATGAAAGCGGATGGGCCGATCATCCCGGTGATGGAAGATTACATCAAACGCGGCATCCTCACGGCCGAGCAAAGAAACGCCGAAGCCCTGATCATCGAACTGAATACACCCGGCGGCCAGATCACCACCATGAAAAACATCATTGCTGAAATCCGCGCCAGTGATGTGCCTGTCATCGTATATGTCAGCCCGCGCGGAGCATGGGCCGCATCGGCCGGGGCGTTGATCACCATGTCGGGACATGCCGCAGCGATGGCGCCTGAGACATCCATCGGCGCGGCCAGCCCGGTGGGCGGGAGCGGCGAGGACCTTGGTCAGACGATGAAAGCCAAGGAGATGGAAGCGCTCAAGGCCATTGTCCGCACATTGACTGAGCGGCGCGGAGAAAAAGCCGTCGAACTGGCCGAGTCCATGATCGATAGCGCCAAGGCTGTAACGGTCAGTGAAGCCATTGAATCCGGGCTGGTTGATTTCGTCGCAACCGATCTTGAAGACTTACTAAACAAACTGGATGGCTTTATAGTTGAGACGCATACCAACGAAATCGTACTCCATACGAAGAACGCGCAAACACAGCCTCTCGATTTAAACTTCATCGAACAACTTCTGTTCATGCTCACCGACCCGAACATTGCCTTCCTTTTACTCGCCATCGGCGTGCAATCCATCCTGATCGAGATTTCAAGCCCGGGCGGTTGGGTCGCGGGTTTCATCGGTGTGGTTTGTCTCACACTTGCAGTGTATGGCATGGGCGTTTTACCTGTCAACTGGTTTGGGGGCATCTTCCTCATCACCGCCTTTGTGCTCTTCATTCTGGATATCAAAGCGCCCACACATGGCGCGCTTACCACGGCAGGCGTGGCCTCCTTCATTGTCGGCGCGCTCGTTTTATTCAACTCGCCGGGCACACCGCAGTTCCAACGTGTATCCGTTCCGCTAGTGGTTGGCATGGGCATCTTCCTCGGCTTGTTATTTTTCGGCATCCTCCTCCTGGCGCTGCGCGTGCAGCATAACCCGGTCCAGATGGGGACCGAGTCAATGCCCGGGAAAACAGGAACAGCCCGAACGTCCGTAGGTGATGCGGGGCAAGTCCAATTGGGAAGCGAATTATGGAGCGCGGAAAAATCCGCTGAGTCAGAACCCATCGGTAAGGGTGATTCAGTTGAAGTTGTCGAAGTACGCGGATTGAGATTGATCGTTAAGAAAAAATAGATGTCGTTGCGAGCGCATTCTGCGAAGCAACCTCCAACTCGATGAGGAGATTGCTTCGGGCTAGCGCCCTCGCAATGACGAAGTCAAAAGGACCTTATGCCTGCCACCCCTACGAGAGACAGAGTCTCCGCCCAAACAGAGTCACGCCCCCTGCGCCGCCCGGATTGGATCAAGGTGCGCGCGCCATCGGGCGAGACCTTCGAAAAATTACAAGTGTTGATGCGCTCGAAAGAACTGCATACCGTGTGCGAAGAAGCGATGTGCCCGAACCTCGGCGAGTGCTGGGGCAGTGGAACCGCGACCTTCCTGATGCTCGGTGACGTATGCACGCGCACCTGCGCCTTCTGCGATATCAAACACGGCAAGCCCGGTCTGATGGATTGGGGCGAAGCCGAACGCGTGGCGCAAGCTGTGAAATCCATGGAATTGAAACACGCAGTCATCACCTCTGTGAACCGCGATGAACGCCGTGATGGCGGCGCGCCGATCTTTGCCATGGTGATTCGGCGCATTCGTGAAGTGCTGCCGGGCTGTTCGATTGAAGTGTTGATCCCTGATTTCAAAGGCTCTGTTGAAGCCTTGAAGATCGTCATGGATGCGCGGCCAGAGATTTTAAATCACAATGTGGAGACTGTGCCGCGTTTGTTCAAATCTGTCCAGCCGCAGGATAATTACGAATGGGCCGCGGCGACATTATCCAACGCCAAAAAACTCGACCCCGAAGTGCTGACCAAATCAGGCATCATGCTCGGCCTCGGCGAGACGATGGATGAAGTCAAAGCTGTGATGCGTGACCAACGTAGTTGGGGCGTGGACATTCTCACCATCGGTCAATATTTACAGCCAAGCAAGAAACACCTTGCAATGGAACGCTATTACACGATGGAAGAATTTGCCGAACTGAAAGCCTTCGGTATGGAGATCGGCTTCAAGTGGGTCGAGTCGAATCCGCTGGTGCGGTCTTCGTATCACGCCGCAGAGCAAGTCCGCGCGTTGAGTGTGGTGCATCGGAAGTTGTATGGGGAAGCGCAAGTGAACAGTAGTCAGTGAGCAGTGAATCCCTTCTGCCGTTTGGCGGGAGGGATTTTTTATTGTCAAATGGTTGGATTGGTTGTATAGTTGACCAAGCTCGGGAGATCGTTATTCCGTATAAATTCCATGTGCGAAAAGTTTTCGTAGATACAAGTCCCCATATAGATTCAACACGGAGGCAGTTATGAAAAAGCTCATTTTATTTATTTCGTTCCTGATTTTGTTGGTTGGTGCTGCCTGTTCGTTGCCGGGCAGGCTGTTTGGGAGCGGGAGCAAAGCGCCGCCCGAATTGCAATATGTTTTCGAAGCTCCCGACGAACCGTTCAGCGTCACACCAACCCTTAGCACTGAGTTGCAGGTCGAAGCAGTCATCCCGGCCTCGGGTGGAACGTTGACCGTCACCGGTGCGGATGGGACTGCCTTTCGGCTGGACATCCCCGCCAGCGCGCTGGTAACCGACACGCTGATTCGTATGATCCCGGTCAGCCAGTTGGATGGGATGCCATTCGGCAGTAATCCCTATGCGGTACAGCTTGAGCCCGAAGGCTTGCAGTTCTATGATTTTGTTACGCTGACCATCACTCCCGCTCAGGAAATCCCCATTGACCAGCAGATTTTCTTCGGCTATCAGGGCACGGGCGAAAACCTGACTCTGGCTTCACCGGTGGTGGATTCACGCGAGATAAAGATCCAGCTGCTGCACTTTAGCGGTTACGGCGTGACCAAGGGGTTTCTTGCGGATATCGAACCTGTGCGGGCGCGGATTGGCGGCGACGCCGAGGCCCGTTTGCAGAGTGCCGTGGCTGAACAGCTTGCCAGAGCGCGTCAGGAGCAGTTTTTGGGAAATGAAAACAGCGTGATCGATTTTGAAAGCGCGTTCCGTGATTATGAAGAACAGGTGGTCAAACCGCGCATTGCCGCTGCCGGCGAAAGCTGCGCGGCCGGGCGGCTGGCTCTTCAGACTGTGCTTGGTGTTGAACGCCAGAAACAATTGTTGGGAATTGAAAGCGATGGGGGAAATGCGTTAATAGACAATGCGGGATTGATGGAAACCGTTGCGGATGTGTGCATGAAGGAGGAATACGAAATGTGCCGCGATGATCATATCATCCATCGCATCATTCCCGCCTGGCTGGGACTGGAGCGCCAGTTCCAATTGCTCGGTTTTTTCGAGCAGGGGACTACGCC
The DNA here is from genome assembly GCA_016234535.1 of Chloroflexota bacterium. Lineage (GTDB taxonomy): Bacteria > Chloroflexota > Anaerolineae > Anaerolineales > Villigracilaceae > Villigracilis. Next base: position 358 of record JACRBH010000047.1, on the reverse strand, counting down.
TCCCGTGGTCGAAAGAGCCCGGGAATATGCGCGCAAGTGCCTGACGTTTGAGATGAGGTTCGAGTCACACGCAACATTCGAGGACAGCGGTGACGGTTATGATTCGACGGTTGAATCGAAGATCAAAATACAGTTCAACCCCGAAGGTGTAACAATGAAGGGGCAGGCGCCGCTGGTCAACACCGCGTTTGATTGGAGAACACAAGGATGCTCTGTTACCAGCAATCGCGGCGGCAGTACTTTTGAAGCGATCAGTCTGGCCTACATTTCGGACACGAGATCTCCCACGGATGAGCTTGGCTATGTGCGCGATTTTGTGTTTGTTTATTATCCCGGCAATACCACTGAAAGTTTCACC
>JACRBH010000054.1 GCA_016234535.1 Chloroflexota bacterium | reverse complement strand
CTGCGCCACAAAACAAAACCGACCAAGGCCTCGAAAGAGGAAAGATTGAAAGGGAAAAAGAAACGGGGGGAAATTAAAAAGATGCGGGGAGACAGACAGGGTTTCGAATAATATCTCTGCTCAAAATCATGATATTGTCTTTATTTACCGAAAAGGAGATCGCTCATGAATAACGACTACATTTCCATTCCATATGCTCCATCACTTCCCGGGCTTCGCTTTCGCCATTTCCGAGGCGACAGTGATTTCCCAAAAATGGTAAAAGCCATAGAAGCCAGCTACGAGATAGACAAAGTCGAACAAGTAATAACGGTGGATGAGCTGGCAAACTCCTATGCTCATCTCTCCAATTGCGACCCTTATCAAGACATGATCCTGGCGGAGATAAACGATGAGGTAATTGGATACTCGCGCGGTTCCTGGTTTATTGAAGAAAATACTGGATTCTACTTGTACGGATTCGGCGGCTTCCTCGTCCCTGAATGGAGGCGCAAAGGGATTGGGTCAACCATCCTGAATTGGATCGAGAATAGGATGCGGGAAGTCCACACAGGGCAACCACCCAATCACCCTGGATTTTTTCAAAACTTCGTCTCACAACATGAAATTACCCGCGTGATCTTGCTCGAAAAATATGGCTACAAACCCATAAGATATTTTCATGAAATGGTACGTCCCTCTCTGGAGGATATTCCTGATTTCGCTTTGCCTGCCGGATTGGAAGTTCGATCAGTGCTCCCTGAACATTATCGGCAGATATGGGCCGCAGCTGAAGAAGCCTTCCGCGATCACTGGGGCTACTCGCAATCAACGGATGAGGACTATCAAGCCTGGTTAACCGACAAAACGATTTTTCAGCCAAGCTTGTGGCAGGTGGCATGGGACATGGAGACAAATCAAGTCGCCGGGCAGGTGCGGACCTTCATCGACCACGCCCAAAATGAAAAGTTCGACCGCAGGCGCGGCTACACTGAATTCATCAGTGTCCGCCGCCCCTGGCGCAAACGCGGATTGGCCCGGGCGCTGATCGTCCGCAGCCTTCAGGCGCAAAAGGAGCAAGGCATGACAGAATCCGCCCTCGGCGTTGATACTGAAAACCTTAGCGGCGCGACTCATGTGTATGAAGATTGCGGGTTCCGGGTCATCAAAAGAAATACGATCTACCGGAAACCTTTATAAGGTGAGAGAGATAAAATGGAACTTACTCAATTATTCCTTCAACGCTATAACGCACTATACGACTTCTGGCTCGCCGGTATTTGGGAAATGGTGCCTGATGACCTGATGCGCCAGCGCCCGCATCCGCGTGTGAATTCAATCGTCTGGATCATGTGGCATCTCACCCGTGTTGAAGACGCCGGCTTGAACCGCTTCGTTGTTGACAGCCCACAAGTCCTCGATGAAGGCTCATGGATGCAGAAAATGAACGTTCCGCTGCGCCACAATGGCAGCGACATGAACTTTGCCGAAGTGGACGAACTAAGCCAGCGCGTTGACTTGCAAGCCTTGCATGGATATTCAAAAGCCGTCCAAATCCGCACCTGCGAAATTATCAACCAGCTCCGTTATGAAAATTTGGATGACGTCATGGAAGCAGACCGCTTGTGTCTGATCCTCTTCGACGAGGGACTTGCCCATCCAAAAGCTGCGGGGTTATTCGATAATTACCTCGGCTGGACGAAAGGAAAGTGCCTGATGAATTTCGGCCTGACCCATCCCTATCAACACGTGGGAGAGATCGGCGTCATCGCCAGTTTACTTGGAGTCAATTTCGATTAATCATGGATGCAGGGACAATTTAATCTTTAATCCAGTTATTGAGACCTGACAGGTTTCCGCAAGAGTCTGATCAGGGTGTGTTTCATCTATTTCAGTTGAAACCGTCCCGAAGGTTGGCGAAAACAGCCAAATTTTCTCGGCAAAACCTTCGGGACGTTCTTTCTGTCAACTCGTTTGAAATGCACCCGTCTGATCAACAAAATAGGTTTTGATTCGCAATAATAAAACCTGTCAGGTCTTGAGTTTTGATAACAACAACTTCGATATAATCGGGGGACTATGAAAAAACACAGCATCGCAGGGTTATTCGCAGGTCTGGGCGCCGCCGCCATCTGGGGCGGTATGTATGTCGTCAGCAAGATCGTTCTTGAAGTGATTCCCCCCTTCGCATTGTTGACCCTGCGTCTGATCATGGGCGCAATGACTTTGGGAGTCGTAATCTATTTTCGAAAAAATAAAACCCCGCTCACGAATGATTTTTTTGGGAATAGCTTTTGGGTCGGCTTCGTTGGATACGGCATCTCGCTCGGATTTCAATTCGTAGGCACAAAACTTTCGACGGCATCCAACGGCTCGCTCGTGACCTCAGCCACGCCAGCCTTCGTTTTATTGTTTGCCCCCTTTTTGCTGGGCGAGCGCGCCACCACAAGGCGCATGATCGCATTGGCGATCTCCACATTGGGCGTGATTGCGGTCATTGACCCGCGCAATGCAGAACTCTCGCCAACTTTATTTTGGGGTAACATGAGTCTGCTTTCGGCGGCATTGACATGGGCATTGTATTCAGTGCTGGTCCGCAAGGTATCAAAGTCCGGCGATCTGCTTACATCGAGCACGATCATGCTATTGGGAGGGATTCCCTCCAGCTTGCTGTTTGGAATTTGGGAAGTTCAAACACAAGGGATTGGGGCGATCACGCCGGGCATTATCGGCGGCTTGTTATTTTTGGGAATCATCTCGACGGCGATTGCGATGTTCCTTTGGAATTACGCCTTTGCGGAACTACCCGCCGCTGTTGCATCACTGACGTTCTTTGCCCAGCCGGTAGTTGGTACGCTTCTCGGATGGTTTTTCCTCGCTGAAAGAATCACCCCCCTGTTCCTGGCTGGCGGTGTGCTGATCAGCATCGGGATTTTGATCGCGACACGGGAGTGAGCATTTGTACCGCGAGATCTAGCTCGCAAGAATAAAATTGCAGAAAATTAACGGGCGACATAAATGTCGCAGTACAGAATCAGCCCACAGTTAATAACTCACCTTACGCAAAAAAGTTGGACTGCGGACTTTAGTCCGCGTTTTCGGCAAGAAGCGGACTAAAGTCCGCAGTCCGAACAAAAAAACAGGCTTCTTGAAGAAAACTGCGTAAGGTGAGTTAATAAATAAATATTATTTCTTCATATTTCCTTCCGCCAGCTTGCGGGCGAGATGAATGGTCGCATCCGCGCCGACGGTGTGCAGCAAAGCCATATTGGGCGGGCGCTGTGCGCCGACCGGGTAGCCGCAAATCAGCACAACCTGCTGACCAGATTGAATGCCGGATTGTAATAAAGCCGCATCCACATCCGCGATCATGTCATCCATTGTGTTGGCAAATTTTGTAAGGTGCGGTTGAACGCCCCATAAAAATGAAAGTTGATTAAATGTTTCCTGCTCCGGCGTAAAGGCAAGGACGCGCTTCGACGGCCTGGCTTTGGACATCAGCCATGCGGATCGGCCCTGCATTGTAAACACAGCCACTGCGCGCACCTCGGGGTCTTTCGCCAATGCGTTTGCGGCGCGGGCCATGGAAGCCGCGTCACTCTCGCCCAGGCCTGCCCGTCCATCCTGACGGCTGCCCCACTCTTGAAAATGCGACTCTGCCTCTTTGACGATACGCGCCATCATGGCAACGGCTTCCCTGGGATATTCACCCGATGCGGTTTCAGCGGAAAGCATGACTGCATCGGTGCCGTCGAAGATTGCGTTGGCTACGTCAGACGCTTCGGCGCGCGTGGGCAGCGGATTCTGTATCATGGACTCGAGCATTTGCGTGGCAGTGATCACCAGCTTGGCGCGCGCGTTTGCGGAGCGAATAATGTGCTTCTGCAAGGAAGGTACGCGCTCGGGCGGAAGTTCCACACCCAGGTCGCCGCGTGCAACCATGACTCCATCCACCACATCGAGGATGGCTTCCAATTCGTTCATGGCTTCCGGCTTTTCCAGTTTTGCGATCAGAAGCGGCACGCGTTTTCCAACGCTTTTGGCTGACTCTTCCAACGCGGCACGCACCGTCTTCACATCCTCGGCGCTGCGGACAAAGGAAATTGCAACCGCATCCACGCCCTGGGAAATACCAAAAGTCAGGTCGGCTTTATCTTTTTCGGTGAAGCCTGCAATGCGAAGTTTGATGCCCGGCAGGTTGATGCCTTTATGCGATGAAAGCGCGCCGCCCACCAAAACCTTCGCATGGACTTCGCGTCCTTTCGCCGATACAACTTCGAGCGCCAGGCGGCCATCGTCGAGCAAAAGGCGGTCACCGGGTTGGACTGAATCGAACAGTTCCCGAAAATCAACCGGGAGAAGTTGATGATCTGTTAGCGGCGCAGCATCCTGGGTTGCATACAGGCAGACCTGTTCACCCACTGAAAGTTGAAGGGGTAGGGCCAATTTCCCGACCCTGATCTTCGGGCCTTGTAAATCCTGAAGGATGCCAACAGGCATTCCCAGTCTTTTAGCAACAGAACGGATGGTGGCAACGCGCGCCTGATGCTGTTCATGTGTGCCATGTGAAAAATTCAAACGGGCAATATTCATCCCCGCCTTTATCAACGACTCCAGGGCCTGCTCCGAATCGGAAGCCGGGCCAATGGTCGCAACGATCTTTGCTCTTCTCATAGTATTTCTGTTATTCCTTCCAAAGGTGTTGATGGGTTGGGTACACTTACATCATAGGGAATAAAATGAATGAAGTCAAGTCATCCCTGATACCCGTCATATTAACAAAATAACTGCCGCAAGGTTACGCAACACGCAACCCTGCGGCAGGATGTGTACTTAGGGGGAAACTACAGGTAATGCAATTCGCCGGCCTGTTTTTCGAGTTCTTCATGGAAGCGCGGATCGGCAACATTGATGAGCGCCCTTGCGCGCTGGCGAATGGTTCTGCCGTACAGGTCTGCCACGCCATGTTCTGTCACCACAAAACGGACATGGTTGCGGCTGGTGACCACGCCAGCGCCGGGTTTGAGCATGGCAGTGATCTTGCTGACCACAGTCCCATCCCGCATGGTTGCCATGCTTGGCAGGGCAATGATCGGAACGCCGCCCTTGGCCCGGGATGCGCCGTAGACAAAGTCCAATTGACCGCCGACGCCGCTGTACAATTTCGGACCAATACTGTCGGCGCAGATCTGTCCGGTCAGGTCAACTTCAATCGCCGAATTGACCGCCACCATGCGGTCGTTTTGCGCGATGACAAAGGGATCGTTCACATATTCCGAGCGATGTAATTCGATCATTGGGTTGTCATCCACCCATTCGTACAATCGCTGTGTACCGAGGATAAATCCTGATACGATCTTTCCGGGATGCAGTGATTTGCGGGCATTGGTCAGCACACCGGCATTGACCAGATCAATCACGCCATCTGAAAATAATTCGGTATGGATTCCCAGGTCTTTTTTATCAAAAAGATATTTCAAGACCGCGTCGGGAATTGCGCCGATGCCAAGCTGCATGGTCGCGCCGTCAGGGATCAGCGAGGCGACGTGCCCGGCGATCTTTTCGGTCACATCTGCGTTGCCTTCCGATGCCATTCGATGTTCAGGGATCGGATAATTAACCGGCACGATATGAGTCAATTTGCTGACATGAATGAATGAATCACCCAATGTACGCGGCATCTTTTCATTTACTTCCGCGATGATGATCTTCGCAGACTCTGCCGCTGTCTTGGTGAGTCCAACTTCGACCCCCAGGCTGCAAAACCCATGCTCATCCGGGGTGGAGACGTGAATGAGGGCCACATCCAAAGGCAGGACGCCATGTTTGAAAAGCAGTGGAAATTCTGAAAGCAAGACGGGCGTAAAGTCTGCGCGGCCTTCCTGGACCGCCTTGCGAATGTTGGCGCTGATGAACATGGAGTTCACCCGCAGATGTCCTTCCATCTCCGAACTGACATAATCCGCCGAGCCAACCGTCAACGCCTGACAAATTTCAACATTGTTCACATTCGGCGCATACTCCACCAACGCTGCAAGAAGTTTCTGGGGGACTGAAACGTTCCCGGTCAGAAACAAACGATTTCCCGATTTAATAACTTTAACAGCCTCCTGCGCCGTGGTCACACGTGATTGGTAAATACTCGTTGCGACCATCTTATTCCTCCTTCGCGTTCAGGCGGATAAGGTTTCGCATTTCTCCACCATGCGTGTTGATCGCCATTTCTATGGAGGGATTTCGTTTTATCACTTCTTCAATGCCGTGATTGGCCACTTCGAGAATATACGGAAGGGCTGCATTCAAAAACACATGGCTGGCCGTACGAGCCACCACGCCGGGAATATTCGGCACACAATAATGCACCATGCCCTCATCCACAAATGTGGGATGCTCATGCGTGGTGGGGCGCGAGGTTTCAATACAGCCGCCCTGGTCAATGCTGACATCTATAATGATCGAACGCGGTTTCATTGCGCGCACCATTTCACGCGAGACGATCACCGGCGCGCGCTGTCCGCTGACCAGCACCGCCCCGATGACAACATCTGCAAACGCAGTGACACGCTCAAGGTTGCGCTTTGTTGAAGTCATCGTTACTGCGCGCGGAAACCGTTCGGATATTTTTTCCAGAACGCTCAAGTTTTTATCGATCACAGTCACCTGTGCGCCTGCGCCAAGCATGGCTTGTGTGGCAGACATCCCCACCACACCGCCGCCGATGATCACCACCTCGGCAGAGGGCACGCCCGGCAAACCACTGAGCAAAATCCCTTTGCCGCCCCAATTATTTTGCAGCAAACGCGCCGCAATCTGCGGAACCATCGCCCCACAAATCAAACTGAATGGGCGCAAAACGGCAAGCGCGCCATTTGCATCCGTGATCTGTTCATACGCGAGCGCGGTTATATTCTTTTCCAGCAGCAGATCAATTTGATCCTGCGAACTCGAAGCGAGATGAAGCAGACCCGCAAGGATCACTCCCTCCTTCAGCCATTCCATTTCCTTTTTCAAAGGACGTGAAATCTTTAACAGCAGGTCTGCCCGTCCAAAGACTTCTTCCGGGGAATACGCGATGCGCGCACCGGCGCGTTCATATTCCTGATCGCTGAAGCCTGCGCCCACGCCCGCATTATGCTCAACAAAAATCTGATGCCCGTTCTGGGAAAGTATCTCCACCCCGGCCGGGGAAAGACCCACGCGGTACTCAAAGGGCCTGCTCTCTTTTGGAATTCCAATGTACATAGTTCCTCCATTTATAGACCCTAAAGGTTTTTAAAAACCTTTAGGGTCTATTATTTTTTATACCATATTGAGCACTTCACGAATCGCCGGAAGCGCCCAATCTATGGTTTCCTTATCAATGACAAGCGGCGGGGCAAAACGGATCACGTTATCGTGAGTCTCTTTTGCGAGGATACCTTTTGTTTGCAAAGCCTCGCAGAAACGACGCGCACCCTTTGCCTCTGGCTTAAGTTCCACACCGATTAATAATCCGCGTCCGCGAACTTCCTTGATATGCGGACTGGGAACTTCACATAATTGCTCGACAAAGTACTCGCCCAACTGCTGCGACCTCTCTGCAAGTTTCTCTTCGCGGATCACTCTTAACGCCGCGCGGGATACTGCTGCTGCGAGTGGATTGCCACCGAAAGTGGACCCGTGCTCGCCGGGTGTGAACAAGCCAAGAATGGCCTTGTCTGCCAACACCGCCGAGACGGGATAAAAGCCGCCAGCCAGAGCCTTGCCGATGATGGTTACGTCAGCGCGGACATCTTCATGATGCGCCGCAAACAGCTTCCCCGTCCGGGCCAGACCGGTTTGAATTTCATCCGCCATCAAGAGCACATTATTCTTTTTGCAAATTTCAGAGACCTTCTTCAAATATCCAGCGGGCGGGATAATAACGCCAGCTTCGCCCTGAATTGGCTCAAGCAACACTGCGGCAGTGTTGGGCGTAATCGCTTTTTCAATCGCATCTGCATCGCCATATTTCACGGCGACAAAACCCGGGGTGAACGGACCGAAATCATCGCGGTAGGATGGCTCGGTGGAGAATGAAACGATGGTCACCGTGCGCCCGTGGAAATTGCCCGAAGCGACAATGATCTCAGCTTGATGGCGCGGAACCTTCTTGACTTGATACGCCCACTTGCGCGCTAGTTTGACAGCGGTCTCAACAGCCTCTGCGCCCGAGTTCATCGGCAGGGACATTTCATAACCGGTCATTTCAGAAAGTTCTTTGTAGAGCAGCGGCAACTGGTCATTGCGGAATGCGCGCGAAGTCAGCGTAACTCGCTTCGCCTGATCGAGCAGTGCCTGTAAAATTTCAGGATGAACATGCCCCTGATTGACCGCGGAATATGCGCTCAAACAATCGAGATATCTTTTTCCTTCAACATCATAAACCCACACACCTTCAGCTTTTTCGATCACCACATCCAACGGATGATAATTATGCGCGCCGTACTGTTCTTCCATCGTGATAAAGTCTTGTGTATTCATTAAGTGTCCTCAATACATGTCGTTGCGAGGAGGGTGTTCTTCCCGACGAAGCAACCTCCAGTTTATAAGGAGGTTGCTTCGGGCGAAAAGCATCGCCCTCGCAACGACATAATAATATTTATGCCACATCAAACAGACGCGCCAGGATTGCTTTTTGCGCATGTAAACGATTATGCGCCTGTGGGAAGATGACCGAGTGTTTGCCATCGGCGACCTCATCTGTCAATTCATGATTGCGATGTGCTGGGAGACAATGCATGACAATGACATCTTTATCCGCTTCACTTACCAGCTTCGCATTGACCTGATAGGGAGGGAAAACTTTCTCGCGTTTGGCAGTTTCCTCCTCCTGTCCCATCGAAGTCCATGTGTCGGTATAGATCACATGCGCGCCTTTGACGGCTTCATGCGGATCGCGCAGGAAGGTTAATTCGCTTTTTGTCTTCTTCGCGATCCTCTGGGCAATTTCAATCGCCTTTGGATTTACATCATAGCCTTCGGGAGTTGCAACTGTAAAGTTCCAGCCAAGCTGCGCGGATACATGCATCAAAGAGGTTGTTACATTATTTCCATCGCCGAAATAACTGACATTCAAGCCCTTGGATTTCCTGCCGAATTTTTCCTGAATGGTCAACGCATCGGCCATGCCCTGACAGGGATGGTTGTAATCGCTCAATCCGTTCACTACGGGAATTTCAGACCATGTCGCCAGCTCCAACACATGGTCATGCTCGAACACACGCGCCATCAACCCCTGCACATAACCAGATAAAACGCGCGCCACATCCGCAATGGATTCGCGTTTGCCAAGTCCGATTTCGCTCGGCGACAGATAAAGCGCGTCACCGCCGCAATGCCGCATGGCCATATCGAATGAAATACGGGTGCGCAGGCTGGGCTTTTGGAAGATCATTCCCAGCACCTTGCCTTTGAAAATGGGTTTATTGCCTTTTTTGAAATATTGCTTCTTGAGTTTAACTGCCAGATCGAGCAGGTCTTGAATTTCATCAGATGAATAATCTGAGATCGCGAGAAAGTCTTTCATAGAGTCTCCTGTATCTTTATTGCGCCCTGTAAAGCGACATAAATGTCGCGCTACACAGGGCGACATTTATGTCGCTTTTGATTTTACAAAGTATATCTTTATTAATCAATTCTGCCATGTTTCAAGCATCACGCATTATGCGTGACATTTGCCATCCTCACCTTTTTCCAGTATCGCATCATGCCATCCGCGCTCATGCCGAGCGGATTCGCAAGATTGTAAGCCTGGATGACCTTGTCGCTCAAATTTTCGGCGCGGCTTTGTTCGTTCATCCAATCCTCGAACTTTGAGCGCAACTCGTCCACGGGCGGGTCGGCGGGCATGATCTCTTCGAGCCATTTTTCTGCCGCATCCAAATTCTTCTGCAATTCACCCAACTGCCAATCGGCATCATCGAAAATCCCAAAATGAGTTGGGGCAATGCGTGCAAGTTTCAAAGACCGCAAACGGGCAATGCTCTCGCGCCATCTGCCAAAATGCAATTCAGGCGGCGGCATCGGCGCGCGCAAATAAGGGTAACCCGGAATCCGCACGCCGCCCACGTCACCGCTGAAACATAAATCTTCGAATAAATAGGAATAATGATGCTCTGCATGACCGGGCGTATTGACGGTGACAAATCTCAATTTGCCGATGACGATCTCCTGCGCATCCTGCGGGACTGTGAGCTGATTCTCCGCAACGGGCAGGAACTCACCCCAGAGAGTTTCCATCCTATCCCCGTAGATGCGCGTGGCGCTGGCAATGAGTTTCTCGGGGTTGAGCATGTGGGCCGCGCCATTCGGGTGAACGAATATCTGCGCGCCCTGACGCGACAGCCAGCCCGCCGCCCCTGCATGGTCGAGATGAATATGCGTAAGCAGGACGTGGGTAATGTCACGGGGAGATAAACCTTCTTTCGCCAGACCAGCTTCCAGCGAAGAGAGAGTCGAGCCCGGTCCGCTTTCGATCAGCACTGCACCATCGTCATGTCGAATCAAATAAGATGCGATGGCCTGCGTCTGATTTTGAAAATTCAAATCTATTGTGACAATACGGGAGTTTGCCATGGGCTCATATCCTGTGAATTAACGGTGGCGGGGAGAATCGAAAGCGCCTGTGTGAGATCGGCATCGCATTTGATGGTAACAACAGGCACGCGCCGCTCGCGCAGGGAACTGATCAGGTTATCGGTGCCGCGCACTCCGCCAAATGTTTCGGCTTCCAGCAGCACAACCACGGGCCGCAGGAAACGCCTCTGCAAATCATCCACCGCATGAATGAGATCGGGACGCACAGTGGGTGTGACAAGGATGACACTTGAACCTTGCGGCAATTGCGAAGCCTGCACCGCCACCAGCGCGGCAATCGAAAGACTGCCATTGGCTTCGACAAACGCCAACGTTTCCAAAATCTTTGCTTCCTGTCTCTCGCTATGTTCCGCGGAAAGAACGCTGAATGTCTGGCCCGCACTGACATATCCCACCGCGCGGCGCTGGCCGATAAAATAATGCGCGAGTGAAGCCGTGATACTGATGGAATATTCAAGCGTGGATGGAGGTAATTTAAATTTTGGCCGCTTTCGAAACATCATGGCTTCCACCGAAACCTCTTCAACCTGGTGCGGCTTCGAATAATGCACATCTTTTTGCGAATCGAGATACAGCCAAATTTCGGCTTGCGGATCCTGTTCAAATTCCTTGACCATTAATTGATTGCGACGGGCGCTGGTGGGCCAGTGAATGCGTTTCATCGCATCGCCATGCACGTATTCGCGCACTCCCGCGGCATGGGGTGTTATGTCAGATGATTTTCTGCGAATGACCTGCCCGCCCGGCAGAAGCCCGGGCGGGAATATGAATGACTTTATTTCAAAGATGACCGGGAAGACGATCAGCGTTTGTTTTGGCGCGATCTCCTTGCTGGTACTGAAAAAACCAAACGGATCGCCCGTGCTGATTCGCGTCGGCCCCAACGGGAAACCGCCTCGGCGTGTGAGCCAGGTGCGCGCAAGATATACCTGATTTTGATGACCACCCACATAAGTAAATACCCGCGAACCAGCGCCAAATGGAATCAGGGATTGATTGATGATCTCGATCCACGGCACGATTGCGCGGCTGTTGTTGATCACTTCGAATTTTTCTTCGAAGATATCGCCCACGTTTGCGCGTTCGATGCGCGCATTCCTGTTCACGCGTAAACCCTTCACCGCCCAGCGCGTCCACACCCAACTGGCGACTGCCAGTAAAACACCAAGGTACAGAAAGCGCGAGTACATGACAGATCCTGTCGTCAACACCCCCACGGAACCTATCACCAATATCAGGGCGAGCAGGATTCGCCCAGGTCTCATTTGGATTTCTTCCGTTCAAGATCGGGCGCGAACTCACCGCCCGGCACCGGCATGGCATGGACAATCTCCTGGATGATGCGGTCCGAACTTAAGTCGCTCAAACGCGCGGCGGGGCTGACGATAATACGGTGCGCCAGCACAGCCACAGCCAGAGCCTGAATATCATCCGGCAGGACAAAATCCCGCCCCATCAATGCCGCGCGCGCCTGTCCCGCGCGGGCAAGAGAAAGGCTCCCACGCGGACTCGCGCCGAGATACACATCCGCGCTTTGGCGGGTGCGTGTTGTTAATTCAACAATATATTTTTTAATGGCAGGGGAAATATAAATACGCTTTACATCATCAACCGCCCGCAGGATTTCCTTCAACTTTACAACAGCCTTCAAAATCTCAAGCGGATGCTGTATCTGCTGGTCGCCCAACACGCGGATCTCATCCTGCATGGACGGATACCCCATTCGCAAACGAAGCAGGAAGCGATCCAATTGCGCTTCAGGAAGCGGAAAAGTCCCTTCGTACTCGATCGGGTTTTGAGTCGCCATCACCATGAATGGCGTGGGCAGTATATGAGTCGTGCCATCCACGGTTACCTGGCGCTCTTCCATCGCTTCAAGCAGAGCGGCCTGGGTTTTGGGTGTGGCACGGTTGATCTCGTCAGCGAGGATGATCTGCCCGATCACAGGCCCCGGACGGAATTCGAATTTATTCTCCTGCTGGTTGTAAATGGAGACGCCGGTCACATCGCTGGGGAGCATATCAGGCGTGAATTGAATGCGGTTGAACGTGCAATCCAGCGAACGCGCGAGGCTGCGCGCCAGCATCGTCTTGCCTACGCCGGGCACATCCTCGATCAGCACATGTCCCTGACACAACAATCCGATTACGATCAATTCTATCGACTGTCTCTTTCCAACGATCACCTGCTCGAGATTACCCATTACAATTTCGCCAAAAGTTTTAATGTCTGCCATGAATAAACATCCTTTTAAGAGATATGTGATTCTATCATGCGGCCTGCAATCCTGTATATTCCGGTGATTATCCACATCTTTTGCGTTCGCCAATTTCCGGGAAGAAAGCAAAACCTCAGCCACGAATTCCACGAATTTTCGCGAATTGGTTTTAAAAAATCCGTGTGAAGGAGCGAAATTCGCGGCAAAATGCGCTTGAATTAAGGTTCGAATAACGTATACTGACTTATAGGTAATCACCAGTGTATATTTCGACTCAACAGCCGCAGAACGCGTCCCAACTATATATGGTCAATGTCAGAATGCCCACCTTCACAGGTAGGGTATTTTTTACATGCTCAAGCCGAGTCAATTCACACAATCGTGTATAATTTCGGGCACGGTTGTTGAGTATATCGAAACACGCCCCAGTAGCTCAATGGATAGAGCGCCTGACTTCGGATCAGTAGGTTCCGGGTTCGACTCCTGGCTGGGGCACTTTTTTTATGGATGAAGAACCGCTCGGACTCCTCCGGTTGCTGCTTGCCCGGCTTGAAAGAATCTCAGCTGATTCAGTTTGGGCGCACCGCGCAAGCGGGGTGCGCGGGGCCCTGCTGAGGCTGCTGGAAAAGCTGGAGAACGGCAGGCCAGTTCACAGGTCCGAGTTGAAGCGAATGATAGTGATGGGGTTTTATATTTTAGAGCAATCAGCCAAAGAGAAATTTTAAAGCCTGGGGTTTGCCAATTCAAGCAATTTTTTCTCGAATTGTGTCAGGATGGCAGATGAATCCCAATTTTTCACAGCATACTCGCGCCCTTTTTTTCCAAGTTCAATTCTCATTGCAGGTGAGGCTGCAAGCTCAAGGATTGCCTCGGCGAGCGCGTCACAATCATCGGGCGGAACAAGACAGCCTACTTCACGCACGATCTGTCCCAATTCAGTCTGCGGGCTGGCTGTTGCGATGACCGCCCTGCCGCTGGCTAACATCCCGCTCAATTTGGATGGCATGACAAGATCGGCGGCATCTGCTTTTTGGAGCAGGATGTGAATATCGGCCATATTCAATAATTGGTTTAATTTCTCAATGGGTTGTACCGGCAAAAAGCGGACGTTGGGCAATCCCTGCGCGGCAACCTCAAGCTCGGAACGGATGACGCCATCGCCGCACAGGATGAATTGAATTTGAGTTTGGTGTTGCAGGCTGCGGACGGTCTCCAGTAAATTCTCCAGCCCCTGTTTTTTTCCCATTGTCCCAGCGTAGAGAACTATCAATTGGTCAGTTGGCAGGCCAAGGTGGGCGCGAAGCGGATTATCATCCACAATCGGGTAAATCTGATTGGTATCGACCCAGTTTGGAAACAGGCTGGTTTTATTTGGGGCCAATCCTTTATTATGTAGATGCGCCAACATGCGCTGTGAAATAGTTGAAAGATGATCGAAGCCGCTTAATAAGGCGCGCTCAAAACGTTCAGCCAATTCAGCCAGCCATTTTCCCCCGGGCAGTAATCCCAATTTAATTGCGGCATCCAGCTCGAAATCCTGAATATGAAGCCATGCTTTGGCTCCGCTTAGGCGCGCGAACGCCAGCACAAAAGGTGCATTCATCAACGCCGGGGCGATACACAGCACCACATCAGGCTTCCAAGGCAATTGTGCGATCAAGGCAGGCACACTTGAAAATGCAAAGGTGGCTAAATGAATCAGTCGCGTGAAACCTGTCGGGCGGCGCGGCACCCATAGTGGACAGCGTTGAACTTCAACGCACTGCCAGGCCTCTTTTTGATAGCGCCATGCGCGATATCCATCCTGTATTTTCCAATGCGGGTAATACGGCGGGGCAGTGATGACGCGAACGTTATGTCGCTGGGCGGCAAGGCAGGCGGCAAGTTCTCCCGTATATTTGCCCGTGCTGACAGGTTCAGGTGGGAAATTGAGTCCGACAATAAGGATGCGCATGAAGGAGAATTATATTAAGATCCTTGAAGCTCATATTTGGAAAAGTGATGGACATGAGCATCAACGATAAAGATTATGCGGTTTTTCGTTTTACCATATTGAAAAGCACATATTGATTCCATGAAAGTAATATTTTTTTGTTATGAGTCCACCGCTCGATTTTATCTGAAAATCTCAGGAGCCGGTTTTCTGAATACTTTGGAATAAGAATGGACGTAAGAATGGCCAGAGGCATTTCGAGCAAACCACAGTAGATCAATTCAACATCCCAGTTGTTTCGGTTTGTAAGAGCCGCAATTGTTTTCGAATTAAATGGCGTTTCATCAGGCGTTCGCGCTTTTGGAGTTAAGATGCGAAACAGTTTTAACAAAGGATTATCGGCAAGCGGTTCCTGTAGAATAACTCTGCCGCCCGGCTTGAGAACCCGGTAAATTTCGTCAAGAGCTATATTTGTATCCAGATGATGGAGGATGCCGTTACCTATAACGAGATCAAAATAATCGTTCGGAAAGAGAAGTTCATGAGCATCCATTTCCTGAAAGGAATAATGATTTTCAGAATATCCAGCTTTATGCGCAGATTCTGACGCACTTTTTACATAAATAGAGGAAATGTCAATACCAAAAACTTTTAGCGCTCCGCTCGCAAGATATTTCAAACTTGCCTCGCCGCGTCCGCAACCATAATCCAAAACCGTTTTACCGGACAAGTCTTTAGTTAACTCTTCCACCTTTGCCCAGAATCGGCGTTTTGAGGGGTAGCATTCAAGGTGCGGAAATCGTTGTTTAATACGTGCGTTTTCAGCCAGCACGTCACGCTCAGTGTGCGCCTCACGTTCTCTTTCCACGCGTTGTTTTATTTTTTCATCAGACATAGCCCAGCTCTTTTTGATACATATAAATTTTTTAAAACTAGACGCCTATTTCAACGTGGGCAAAAACGACAATGACAGCATTATAAACTCGAATGAGGCCGGGGCTTTATGGGCTCAGCCGGGTTACCATAACAAATCATGCCGCCTGGTAAATTATGCAGGACTGTACTGCGAGCACCAACCAAGGCGCCTTTACCTATCGCCACTCCGGGGGCGACAAAAACATCACTAGCCAGCCAGACCTGTTCTGCAACCCGTATTGGCTGGGCGTATATGTCAAAAGTTGGGCGCGCATAATCGTGACTGCCAGTACACAGATAACAGCGCTGCGAAATAACACTATGAGCGCCGATTTGAATTTCTCCCAGCGTGTAGAGTTCAACATCGTCTCCAATCTGGGCGTAATCTCCTATGGTAAGTTTCCATGGATATGTGATACGCACACTGGGACGAATGAAAACCTCTCGGCCAATATTCGCCCCAAACAAACGGAGGAGAAAGCGCCGCCAGCCAAATAAAAATTGCGGCGACCAGGCGAAGAGCGTAGCCTGCGCCAACCACCAGAGTTGGACAACAAAAGCTGAACGTCCACGGAAATTGGGGGGAAGTTGGAAACGGTCAAGGCGTTGATAGTCAGTCATTTTATTCCCATTCTTCATCTGAATAAAATAATGATGATATTTCTCCCACCTTTTCCCTAACTCGATCAACTTCATCCTGCGTCAGGCGGGTTTTCCAGCTCTTAATATTTTTGGCGCTATTCCGCTGCAATCTGGAAAAACGATTTTTCAACACGGCTTTTTTCTTTTCATTCTCGCTATAATATTTAATATTTTCCTCAATGCTTGAAGTAAACGGAATATCCAGCTTCTCGAAAATGATGCGAAACTGGTTGATGGGATCCCTGGAAATATCTTCATGCCGCATGAAGAGCCACTCGGGGTGCTTGTCACGGTATATTGAAATTACATGATGAATGATGTTCCACAACAAAGCGGCTTGATCCACTACGCTCTGTTTTTTTTGTGAGAATAATTGGATTTCATCCGAAAACGGAGCCAGGTAATCACGCATAAGTAAAGGTTGTGAAATAAAGTCGTCAAAAGGGTGGTTTGCCCAGTTATTGTTTTTCAGGCTGCCCGTAAAGGCTGCCGGATGACGGATCAGGATAACCGGGACAACGTCAAATTTTCTCGCCAGCCATTCTACAGAAAGCACAGCAATCGGATCCTTGATCAAGGGGCGAAAATTAAACAAGCGATATTCGGAGAACCGGGCAAGGGTTAAAATCTGCTTAGCCAGTATCTTGAGCGTATTCGACTCTTTTATCCCATCAAAAATATTAGCATGAAAATCAAGCATATCCTGAATGGGTTTTACAAACTCCGTCTCATTCTCTTCACAGACGTAGGTGAACCAATCCTTGAATTTTGCCTTACAAATCGTTCTATCCAATTCGATGTTGAACGGCTCATGCAAATACGCAACTTTCGGGGCAAAAGAAATCATGCTCCCAATCCAAGTTGTTCCTGAAGCGTGTGAGCCGGTGACCAGGATTGGTTTGTTAGAATCCATTTAATAATTTTCTCCGGGGGTATTTTATTATTGGGTTTCAAAATTCAACAAACATTAAAAAATGATTTGTTGCCGGCATGTTTTCAAGGATAATCGCCAACTTGAAATATTACGGTTGGCAATTATCCAGCATTGATCTTCATGTCAATTTTAAATTTTCCATAAATTCTTCCCATTGATTTTCAGCCATTTCCTTTGTAACCTTCCTCCTTGTTTTGACGTTTTGCACGCAGCTTTTGTACATTTCGGGTTCCCTCCGCCACAAGTCTATTTGTTGTAATGCAGACCCCACAAAATCAACGTCTTTTGGAATTATTTTACCAGCATCGCCAACCTGCACAGAGATACAGCCTCGATCATAGGCGATTACCGGTATCTCCGCCAATAACGCTTCCCAAACAACCAGAGGCTCGGCTTCATTCTGTGTGGGAAAAATAAACACGTCCAGTGAATTCCAAAAATTTCTTTTTTCACCTTCGAAAACCGGACCTACCCATTCCAAGACACCTCGGTCATGAGCATTATGAAGCGCATTGCGCAATCCTGAATCCTGGCACGGCCCCGCCACCCTGCATTTGACCGGCCATCCCTTTTTATAGATTTCGTCGGCCAGCTTGATGACATCCCATCCTCCTTTTTCCCTGGTAACATTGCTTAGGAATCCAATCGTTTTTACTTCGCTTCTTTTCTTTTGTAAATTATCGGGAATTGACAAGGCGATATTTGAAAGTAAAACCACTTCCCTGCATTTATATTTTTTCTGAAGGCTGTTTTTCATACTCTGACATAAGGCAACATGGACTGTGTTTCTGCCTGCTGCCAGAAAAAGAAGTGCGGTAATAATTCGCCATTTATCCAAATAAACCACGCTATGATGATGCAAAATACATCTTGCGCCTTTTATCCGGCACAGAAGGGCGGTAATAAAATCATAAACCTGCCCCCACCCACCCGATAAAGCCAAACAGACCTGGCTGCCCGATAAATTGTTATTTAGCAGGTATATCCAGACTGAAAAAAATATCTGCATACGCGATATTTTCGAGAAAATTGGGGTGGATGATATTTTCGGTGACGTGTCTAATTTTTTAACTTCCCAACCATCCGATTTCAGGCTCTCAAAGATAGCTTGATTTATCACTGCCATACCTTGAATTGGCGGGGGAAATGTACCAATAATGATTGTGTTCATGTGTCATTATTCAATGAAGCTATTTCATTCCTTCGTTTATAAGCAAAGGCATTGGAGTAAGATCATACCATTCTATTCCCAGCGTACGCGCCCAGCGGACGATGCGCTCCTGATCTTCAAAGGCCAGTGAACTCCGCCATTGAGACAGCACTTCATCAACCTTAATAATTTTTTTGCCTTGCTGTGTCATTCTACTGGGTTTTTGCGCGATCCTTTCCAAATCCGAGGGTGTCTTATTCCTGCCCAACCAGTTAGCAAGTCGGCTTCCAATTTTTCCAGGCTGGGTGACAGTCTCTTCATAATATATGAACTGATGCGGATAGGAAGAGAGTTGCCGGGAAGCGACCATATTCTCAACGGCCCACCAAACTGCATGAGCGCCCACCAGATCTTTTTCCTTTTCGATCAAACCGATCCACGGGCGTAAATATTGCTCAACTAGTTCTTCCTGACTCAAAATATCCTTCACGCTTGCATGCCAGGGTACCATCAATCGGGATGCAATAACAGCGCAGGGATGGCGTACAAGGTGAACGATTTTCGACGCAAAATGTTTATATAAATATCCCAGCATTAGATTCGCATAAACTTCCTTTACCAGGTAACAGCCAGGAAAAATAAACTGCCGGTTTGCATCGGTCCAATACGTTCTATAATTACCTGTTAATATATCCAGCCAGTGTTTTTTCCAGGTTTCAGACGGATTATCAGCGGCAAGATAAAATGCCCGAATATATGAGACGTTAGGGGTATTTAATTCCCAGCCGGTCAAGTCTCTGACAAGCGGGTTTTGCAAAGGCGCCAACGGCTCAAATATTTGTTGCGCCTTTGCAATTGCGGAAATTAAATCTCCCAACCAGGTAGTGCCACTACGCCCCGACCCTGCCAGGATAATCGTATCCGATGGATTTACAGGACCATATACAACCGAGCGGGCACGTTCTCCCAATCGGTTTATTTCAACAAAACCTTGGCGAAAAATATCACCGACCCTCAAAGGGTCAGCAAGGGATTTGATTGTTTTACGAATACCTGATGACATAAGCAGACGCGCTCCTCACGATTCAATTATCGTCCAAGTTGACGTTCGCCCATATTGCTGAAGGCCGTTGACCTTCGTGAAAGAAATGATAATGAAATACATCAAGCAGATACCTGGCGCCGATTTCAGGCGAGATATCATCACCAATTGCCTCGGCCCTACGCTGCATTTCCTCAAAAAGCGCAGGCTGGAGAATCAGTTCTTTTAGCTTAAACGTTAAATCCTCAGTGTTCTCCGACTTGAAAACCAGTCCGGCACCGCTTGATTCAATAAGGCATTTTGATCCGACCCGATCACTGACAATCACCGGCACTCCCTGAAGCAGCGCCTCATTGACCACAACCCCCCAACCATCATGGCGGCTGGGTAAGACAAGCATGTCGTACTGCGCCATTACGGACTGTACATTTTTTGGCAAAAGCGCTCCTCTATAGTGGACACAAGTTGACGCAGCAGGGAGAAACCAATCAGGCGATCCAAATCCGTATATATCCAGGGAAATATCGAAACCATCCGAGTACATGCCTTCAACTGCCTTGACGGCAATATCCAAGCCTTTCGTCCTAAGAAGCGAGCCAACAAAAACCAGTTGGAGTTTTTCTGACGACCGCGTTGTCTTAATCTTAATGATAGTTTGTCGGGGAACAAAATACCCAAATGGATACATGGCGCCTGAATCAAAGGCAGCCTGCTTAAATTGTTCTTCAGCGAGCAAAGATATTGGAAGGATGCAAGGTTGAACTTTCTTAATAAACTTTTTAATAAACCCTGCTGTTAACTGATAGAGAAGCGGCCTTGTACAGACCTTCAAGCGCATCCACCAACCCACCTCCTCCTGAACATATCCGGCCTGGTAAATCGAATAAGGTTCGTTCATAACAGCCACTTTGACATTATGCAAAATCGCGAAAAGGATTAATGGAAAAAAATACCATACATTCCGAAACCCGCCAAAAACATGGACAGCGCCGAGGTTTTGGCGCAGGATTGGCAGGATACAATGCTGCCTAAACCCGCCAGTATAGATTATTTCGCCCAAGCTATTTAGTTCAGCAAGGCTAACTTCCTTTGTTTGAACATCCCTCGGGTTTTCGAGCACAAAAACCAATTCATCCCCAGAAAGGGACTTCAACGCCTTCCACATATAAAATTGGTGAGTACTCATTGAATACTGCCAGCTTACTATTTTCATTCTATCTTGCCAGGGTTTCCAAAAAGCGCTAACGAGGTAAATTAAAGAGGATGCGCAATAATTCGCACCTGATAAGAGGAGCGTTCCACATGGGCATAAAGCCAACTTGCTAAATCAAACACCTTCCTTCCCCCGATACGCGCAAGCAGTTGAAATTTCGCAGGCCATTTATGCATGAGAGGCTTTGACTCTATGACCGTATAGCCCGCCTCGGTAAACAAGTTGCCAAGGCACATGGGATTCCAGGTGTAAAGGTGATGATTGATATCACCAGGCGTATATGCGCCTTTTATATTTTCGCATGGCACAATAAAAACAGCCCGCCCCTCCTTGCGCAGTTTGGATTTCAAGGTTGTTAATTCGTACAACGGATGCAATACATGTTCCAGCGCATGGTTGGAAATAATGACATCTGCTAAATCTTGAACCTCCTGAACTGAGTTATACAATTCAATTCCGTTGTCACGAGCAACCTCCGCTGCCACAGGGTTTGTTTCAACGCCAAGCCTGCGCTGGCAGGAAATATTTTTAAGCAACCACCCCCCGCTACAGCCAAAATCCAGTACTGTATCGCCAGGTTTTATATAAGTGCTAAACAAAGGAGCATTAGCCCAGCCGCCGAATTCACCAATGGCACTCTGCCAGGAAAAATACGATTGATCATAATGCCTGCTTGCAAGGTTCTTCATAATCCTGCTTCCTTATTCAAGATGTTTCCTGTTGACATATTGCCTTCGAATAGTTTGCGGCTACCGCTTTGGTAAAGGTCTGCTCACAGTGCTCATTCTTAAATCCCTCCGAAGGAACTAATGGAGGCGCACTTATGGCTTCCTTAATGGCTTGTGCCATTAAGGGTAAATTCTCCACCGGATACAACCAGCCAATAATATCCTTCAACATGGTTTCCGCCAATATGGGTAAGTCCGGCGCGACCACTTTTGTGCCAAGCGCAGCCGCAATGGTCAGGGGGCCGCTTTGCCCGGAAAAACTCCTACGGTAGGGAATAAGAACGATATCGCAACCGCAAAAATAAGCCGTTATTTCATCTTCCGGGATAAAGCGATTATCAAAATGCAAGCGCTCAAGAAGCCCAAGATCGGACGCCGCTCCCTCCAAATAAATTCGTGAAAAATAAGTGTCTTTACCGGCAAATAGCAGGTGATAATGAGGGGGCAGCAGGGAGAGCATCTTTACGGCAAGGTCGGCTCCCTTATCATATCGTGTTCCGCCAAAGACCAGCAAAAGTATATCCTGTGAGCCAAGTTGGAACTTAGTGCGGAGTCTGGCATACATGGTTTTCTTAACATCCTCCGTTATATTGAATGTTTTAACAGGGTATGGAACATAATCAAACTGGTTCGTCCCAGTAAGTACACCCAAGGATTTGGAAATTTTTTCTGAATGTACCATGACGCGCAAGCCACGCGATGTCAAAAAGCGAAGCGCCAAAAAATCAATCCTCCCTTTTAACTTATGAATTCCAGTAGGGGCAAAGCTCGATAGGAAATACATCGCATGCAGCGTTGCGCAAACAGCCATTTTTCGGTTTTGCGTAATTCTGCTGATAACCGCTGAAATTAAAAAACGATCCAAGTACAAAAAATGGCAAATGTCGGCACCAAAGTTTCTGGAAGCCAATAAGGATTTTCGAAGGAACTCCATCCGAGCATGTTCGTTGATAAGGACATTGGGGACAGGGGCCATTTCATCAAAAGGAATGCCGTCTTGCAAAAGCGACGCAGACGCAAGTGTGCTCAGCAAGGTTTGTGACCCAAAAAAATAAACCCGCATTCCAAGAGTCTTCAACCCAGCAGCTAACAACATCGAATATTCCTGATGGTGCCCCGTTCCAATAGGGTCAACAAGGAGAATTTTCATAGTTTATTGGCTGAATAACTTGGAAGTTTTCGATTGCCGCGGGTTAACTCTGGATGAACCCCCAGAGCATATAAAAATGTAACCAGAGCATAAGCCCACTGCAACCTCCCGACATTACTTAACGGAGAAAACAGTACACTCCATATGGCATAAAAGCCCAGAAAAATAGTAACCGTAAAAAGAGCGCTAGGATAACGATAAGCCATAATCATCGTACGGATTATCAAAACAAGGATAAAGAGCCAAAAAATACCACCTGCCAACCCGGCCCACACCCAGCCCTGAAGAAGATGGGAATGAGTGGGAATAAAATTTCTTGTAGCAAGATAAATTTCCAATTGAGCGTTATTGACAACATAACCCAGGTCAGCCAGCTCATAAAGATATTGACCATATTCAGTATTTCGCGCATATGAACCATATCCAATAATAGGAGAATCCAGGATGGCATGTGTAGCCGGCAACCATTCTCGACGTCCCCCAAGCAAGATGCCATACTCGCCCGAAGATTGTGTCAAATACAGATTACGCGCCACATCTCCCAAGTACCCCTGTTCTACCATATATCCATAACCCTGAACAATTCCTCCAATAGCAGTAAATAGTAACAAAATAATCATGGTAAGGTTTACGGGGTTATTAATACGTTGGGCCAATCCCCGACCAATGCGGGTAAATCTGAACCAAACTACAAAGGCGCTTAGCATGGCGACTCCGCCCAAAGCCCGCGAACGAACGTAAAAGGAATACACAGCAAGCATTGCCAGGACAATGGCCCACCAAGCAACTCTGCCTGGATTCTTTTTATACAAAAAAAAGATAATGACTGAAGCAAACAATATACCTGCATGGCCTGTTCCAAATTTCCAGGAATCTGCCAACATATTACCGTTTGGCTGCACTGCCATCTGAAGCATCAAGCCAATTGCATGACCTAATAAGCTTAGGGCGATTAGGCGGGGCTCTGGAAAAACAAACATATACAACGCTACAAAATCCGTTAGGAAGATTGCAATTAACGCCCAGCCTTTCAAAATATCATTCAATGATGTTCCGCGATATACGTCTGTGATTATTTGGTTTATGAACCAACTCAAACCAAATAAAAGGATCAATTTGACATAGCCAAACCGTAAAAGACTCCTACGGCTATATAGTAAATATGGCAATAAAAGCAGAAGCAATATTTCAGCCAAATACAAATTTCCACCCACATTAATATAGACGGCACTTAACAATCCCACAAAAAATGCCAACAACTCCGACATCCACAATAACTGTTTTCGCGGAGTATTTGACAGATAATTTTCTTTGGCACCAAGACTATTAGCCAATGAGAAACTCCAAAATAATTAATAACGTGAGCGTTAGGCTCACGAGTGGTTTACATCTGGTCCAGGAGGAAGAACATAAACTTCCCAAGTATTATAAAATCACAATTCCATAATCGCTGGCAAAACCGCAAATTACTCACCGAGGTGTCTAAGTATACGAGCAGGCGCACCAATTACAATTACACCAGGGGGGACGTCGTGAGTAACAACGCTACCCGCGCCAACAATGCTACCTTCCCCAATAGTAACACCCGGGAGAATAATTGCATTTAATCCAATCCAGACATTTTTCTCGATTATTACCGGCTTTACCACATTTGTATCTCTAAAATTAGCACCCGCTATACTGGCGCTATGAGTCACGCTCGTAATTGACGCGTGAGCCGCTATTATGGAATAATCGCCGATATAAATTCCGCCGTACCCTCTCATATGTACAAATTCAGCAATAGCCACATTGCGGCCAATATGCACATGTTCAGGAGCGCGAATAACAACTTGCGGATGTATCACGGAAAACCTGCCAAGGTCACCTAAACGAGCTTTCCAAAGGGAATATCTCCAACCGCTCTGCAGCATTTGTAAAACAGAATATATTTTTCCCTCCAGTATCCATTTTATAGTCGGAGATAAAATCTTATCAACAAAAGCATAAACCTTATTTATTAAAAACAATTTCAAATTCACTCCATCACTGCTTTCGAAATTTTACTATGAAGTGGTCTTTTGCAGTCATCCAATTCGGCGGGCAGGAAGCCAACTCAGGATGCAAATTAACATTCTTATCGCTAAAACCGCATCTCCGTAGCCAGGCAAAAAACGCAGGAAAAAAACGGTATACCAGATTCAAAATTATTTGATTTACCTTAATATGAAGTGTATTTAAAATTGCATGGGAAAATCTCCGTTCCTCCTCCAGGCTAATTTCCAATTCGCGGGATCGCATCTCACACCATTGAGGACTGATAAACGAGACATGCTCTGCGTTCGAAACGTAATAATAACGACTTCCCATAAGGCGTGAGGCTTCGGAAAGCGCGTTCCCGGTTGAAATTATGATCAACCCGCGAGGGCGAACCACCCGTGCGACTTGCCTTAGTAACCAAGCAGGGTCGGCTACATGCTCTATAACATCAAACGCAGTGACCGCATCAAAACTGTCAGAATCGCATTCTGCAAGCACGCTAAAATCAGAACCTAAAATTTTAATGCCAGTTTGCGCCGCTCTCTTCGCTGCCTGGGGGTTAATTTCGATGCCAAAGAAAGTATAAGGATGCGATAATATTGAAAAAAAACTGCCATCAAAACAGCCGATATCCAGTATTGCTGCCTGAGAAAATTCCGCTTGTATCCACTCCTTTGCAAGGCTCCAATCCGCCCTTGCAGCGGGCGAAGATCCCCAATGATCAAGGCTTGCCTGAGAATACAATATTCCCTGTTCGTTCGGTCGAACATACGGGGATTTAAATCTTAGTCCACAATTTTCACAGTAAAACAAAGTCCCACCCGGCAAAAGGTCAGGCAATACTTGTCCGGCAAAAATATTTGTTGCGGGTACGGGGCCAACTTCTTGAATCTTTAGACTGCCGCAAGACGGGCAATTAACATTTTTTTTCATGGCCAAGAGTCACTCTTTACAAGTGGAAACAAATAAAAAAGATCGGACAAGGAAATATAGGCGGCTATCAATTGCAAGTTCATATCAGAGCTTTTTCCTGTAAACAATATCAAAGTAACTTCCGCCACCTGGCCCGCTGGCAAATTTGTGCCGCGAGAATTCCGCATACCCTTGCTGTTTCATGAACGCATTGATGTCAGCAAGCTGGCAACAGCCCACATAAGATTCAAAATCAGGGACCTCGGCCTTGATGTATTGAAAATTGTTCAACAAGGAGCCGCCCCCTTTTAGGATAAGAAGTTCGCTTCCCTGTGTATCCATAATCAAAGCCTGATATTTAGCAGGTTCGATTTGTTCTCTTTCGAACAACGACGCCAGCGTTATGCTTCTCAACATGATTGTGTCTGTATAATCTATTTCCGGCCAAACATCCCTGTGATGTTTCATTTCCAGTATTGATGAAGATGCCCCGTTATTACTTGCCACATGAAATTGGTACACCTCATCGTCTCGATCAGTAACAAGCCATTGAAATGCATGCTGGTTTGGAAAACTGCTTAAGTTGGATTTTAGCTTTTCAAAAACCTCGGGGATTGGCTCAACCCAGATTACATTCAAGCCATATTTGTCATAACGCATCCGTTCCTGACCGGAGTTTGCCCCAACATGAACTACGCCTGACAAGCCCTGAAGAAATCCATCATGTTCTATATTTAATTTAGATATGACTCGATTCATGATCTTCCAGCCAATTGCAGACATCTTCATCATAATTGCCTCTCTTTTTCAAACGAAACTTTCCGCGTATGGTGACTAAACCCTCACAAAAAACATACATCAAACAAGTCTTCGCCAGCTCTTATTCAGATCGAAGTTTATAATAAATAAACACAGGCGTAATAAACAAAATACCGATTGCCGCATTCGCCATTGCAGCTCCAGGCAGACCATATTTCCCGCCCAGAATAACAATCAAAGTTACTGTAAAAAAGCCCATCAATAAAGAACCTATTGTATTAATCCAGGGATATCCAAGTCCATTAGCGACCTGATATGAAGGAACAATACATGATGCGATAGCGTATATTACAACCATGATGCGCAAGATTGGCAAAACAGCAAGGCCAACGGATTCGCCCAGCCATAAAACCATCAAAGGGCGTGAAAAAATCAATAATAAACCAGCCAACGCCAAAATGGGAACCGAGACGACCACAATCGCTATTGTTAATTTTCTCGAAATCCCGGACAATGTCAACTCCTGCTTCCAGGCGCTGAATGCCGGCGTCAACGCCTGTGTCACTGCGGTTGAGATTGCAAGAAACTTATTTGCGACTCCAATGGCAATGGTGTAATAACTGACCGCCGTTAAACCAAGAACAGCCCCCACAACCAGGCGGTCGGCAAAACTATATACCACGCTTCCAACGCTTGTCAGCCCGACGAAGATAGAGAATTTAAATATTTCATTTATGTATTGAAACTTAACCTTCAAATAACGCACAGGAATCTGCATTACACGGATCTTATTATTAGCCAAAAGTATTCCAAAAAAACAGGAGATCCATAACATAATTACCGTTGAGGTAATCATCTTATACACACTTCCGTCAATCACAGCTATTAATATGGCCAGGCCATTCAAGCATAAATTCGTGAAAACTCCAAAGAGAGTTACAATTTTATAGTCCTGAAATCCTTTTGAAACAGCCAGCATGGCATTTCGTACCGTCATAGGAGCAAAGCCCCAAATTGCGATACGAATAATCTGTTCCATCTGGGTATTTGTTACGGCCTCCTTTAAAAATAATCTGGCCATTAAGGGAGAAAAGATAAATAATAACAGGCTGACTAATATGGCCAGGCCCAAATTCATAGCCAATGCGGCAGAGATAACTCCCCCGGTTCCTTCAACATCTCTTTTTGACCAATATTCCGCCACATATTTGACGATTGTTTCACTTAATCCAAAATTAAATATTCCCAACATTCCCAGGAGGGCATTACAGATACTCCACAATCCAAATTGCTCAACCCCTAATTTGTAGATTAGTATGGGAGTGACGACAAGTGTCAAAAAGGAAGATGCAAAAAAATCCAGGAGGCCAAATGCCCCGTTGCGTACGACCGGCTTTTGATGCAGTTTCTTCACTGAAAGAATTTTCATGACGTCATTCGTTTTTAACATGATAGTATTGATAAAGAATCCCTAATCTGAAAAACAAACATTAATACGCCCCATCCCGGCTCAATACAACCCACACAGTACGCAATAAAATATAGATATCCAGCCAGACAGACCAGTTGCGTACATAGTAAACATCATACAAAACACGCTCCTCGTACGATGTATGGTTGCGGCCAGAGACCTGCCACATTCCGGTCACACCCGGGCGAACGGTGCTGTAAACATCAAAATTATCCTTATATCGCGACACCTCACCTTCCACGATCGGGCGCGGACCGACCAGACTCATTTCGCCTTTTAGGATGTTGAACAGCTGCGGCATTTCATCCACACTGAATTTGCGTATCCACTTCCCCACACGGGTAATCCGCGGATCATTGCGTAATTTCTGGTTTTCCTCCCATTCGACCCGGGCTTGTGGATTATTGGCAAGGTACTCAATTAATATTTGGTCAGCTCCGACCTGCATACTGCGGAATTTTTGGACCAGGATCCTTCGCCCATTTCTGCCGATGCGCTCCTGCCGGTAAAATATGGGGCCGGGGGACTCAAGGCGAATCAATACAGCGGTCAGCAGCAAAATAGGCAGAGATAAGATCAGAATCACGCTGGAAAGCAATATGTCCATAACTCTTTTAAGAAATATATCCAGTGGAGATAGAAAATTCTGCCGCGCTTCAATGCCAATCATTCCTTCAAAATCATGGTAGGAGATCGAAACTCCTTCCAGCCAGTCCATGTCTGACACGAAGATCACATGTTTAAATTTTTTTAAAAATTTCCGGTTAAGATTTATATTTACCGTTTCCCCAACAGCCAAAGAATCTATCAACACAGTATTAATGCCTGCCTGACCAAAATAATGATCCGGCAGCCGCGAAAATTCATCCGCTCCCATCGTATTGATTGGGAATGTGGATGGAGCATTACTCTCGAATGTCACGCCGAGGACAGGGACAAAGCCGAGCCTGCGGCGTTGAAGAAAGTAACGCATCATGGTTTCCATTTTTTCATCACGCGCAACCACAACCACTGGTTCGCCCCACAGCCCAAAATGTGCCGCAAGGATGCGTCCCGCCCACCGTATCCCAAGCACCATGAAAATTGAAAACAGGTAGATCAGGATAATATCTATCTTCGCCTGTCTCCAGAACGGCGCCGTGATCGTTAAAAAAATGATCACAATCAGCAAACTGATGGTGGCTAGCTGGGTAACAGCCTTCATCTCCATGGCAGGGTTAAGGCCAATGCCCGGATAGAGGCTGGCGGCCATGAATAAAACCAAACATATCAACACATACAATACATGATCGACTTCGCTTATTGCGCTACCGTCAAACCAAAGGGCACGATAGGAGACCCAATGAACAATAAATATAGCCAGAGCGAGGGCGCTCAAGTCGCTAAACAAGGTGATCACAAACATGTGGCCGCGATGATTAATGTTTGGTTTTGTTCTCATTTCTTTTTATTCTACTCTTTATTTTCTTTGCGCTTCAACAAAACTAGTTGATCTCAGCCATCTTGAATGAGCAAAATAGAAATCATTATCCGAGTCCCTTGTTGAGAACCCGGATAATGATTTGAGTTATGCCCAAGCGTGCGGCATAGTGTTAAGGTTCACCTACAACTTAGAGAACGTTATAAGTTTCACCAGTTGTGAAATCACCGTTTCCCAAACCTGCTCCACCAAGCGGGTTGGAAAATGCATCCATGATGCTGTCATCGTCTATCAGGTCGAGGTGAAGCGTGCCAGGTCCTGCGCCGGTGTCGACGGTGATCGTGTAGGTTGTACCCGTACCAGCCACACTCGTGATCGAGGCGCCAGTGACGGTTGTTCCAGCATTGATCAGGCTGAAATCCAAACCATCCACACCTGTCACAGTTTCAGAGAATGTCACTGTAAAATCCACAAGGGAGGCAGATGCAGCGGGGTCTGCGGAGGCACGCACGATCGAGACCACCAAAGGCGTTGTTCTGTCAATCGTATAGGTCTCGCCGGTAGTAAAGTCGCCATTCACCAGGCCAGCCCCACCGAGCGGGTTGGATAATGCATCCACGATGCTATCGTTGTCGATCAGATCAAGGTGAAGCGTGCCAGAGCCTGTGCCGGTATCAACGGTGATCGTGTAGGTTGTGCCTGTACCAGCCACACCTGTAATCAAAGTCCCAGAGAGTAGGCCAGTCATACCCAGGCTAAAGTCAGAGCTATTAACACCTGTTACTGCTTCAGAGAATGTCACTGTGAAATCCACCACAGAGGCAGATGTTGGGTCCGCAGAAGCTCGCACAATCGAGACAACTGCTGGCGGCGTCCGATCAATTGTATAGAATTGACCGGTAGTAAAGTCGCCATTGACCAGGCCAGTACCGCCCAGGCGATTGGTCGCTGTATCCCTGATGCTGTCATTGTCGATCAAATCCAGGCGCAGCGTGCCGGAACCTGTGCCAGTATTGACAGTGACTGTGTAGGTTGTACCAGTACCGCCCACAACAGTGACCGAGGCGCCAGTGACGGTTGTTCCAGCATTGAGCACAGTGAAGTCGCTCCCGTTCACGCCTGTCACGATTTCAGAGAAGGTCACGATGAAGTTAACGGAGGCTGCTGACGTAGGATCTGCTGAACCACGTACGATCGAGACAACCGCAGGAACTGTCTTGTCAATCGTAAAGCTTTGGCCGGCAGTGAAGTCGCCATTCACCAGACCAACTCCGCCCAAGGGGTTGGTATATGAATCCCGGATGGTGTCATTGTCGATCAGGTCAAGACGCAGCGTACCATCGCCAGTGCCAGTAGAAACAACAACTGTACGTGTTGCACCAGTGCCATTCACACTTGTGACAGCAGCGCCAATAACTGTTGTTCCGGCGTTGGCTACGGTGAAGTCAAACCGATCCACACCTATTACTGTTTCGGAGAAAGTTACTGTGAACTCCACCGAATTTCCCCTATTGGGATCTGTGAACCCAGTTCTACGCACGATCGATATAACCGTTGGAGGTGTCTTATCAACTGTATAGCTCTCACCGAGGAGGTAATCGCCATTCCCCAAGCCGACATCGCCCAATGGATTTCCTACAGCATCTACTATGCTGTCATTGTCGATCAGGTCGAGTCGGAGCGTGCCGGAGCCTGTGCCTGTATTAACGGCAACCGTACGCGTCAAGCCGGTTCCAGTCACACTGGTGACTGAGGCACCGGTCACAGTTGTTCCGGCATTGGCTGCGCTGAAGTCGGTTACGTCAACACCTGTCACGGATTTCGAGAATGTCACCGTGAAGTTCACGCTCGCCGCACCGGTTGGGTTAGCAGAGGCGCGCACGATGGATACAACTGTTGGGGGTGTCTTGTCGATTGAGTAGGTCTCGCCGAGGAGGTAGTCACCATTCAGAAGGCCGGATCCACCCAACGGGAGGAGTGAAGCGTCTTTGATGGTATCGTTGTCGATCAGGTCGAGGTGGAGGGTCCCGCTACCCGTGCCAGTATTAACAGTGACCAATCGGGTTGTTCCAGTACCGCCCACGGTTGTGATCGACGCGCCGGTAACGGTCGTTCCAGCGTTGACTACACTGAAGTCAAACCTATCCACACCTGTTACAACCTCAGAGAATGTTACCGTGAAGCTTACCGCAGCAGAACCGCTGGGATTCGCCGAGGCGCGCACGATGGAAACCACTGACGGAGGTACCTTATCAACTGTATAGCTTTCGCCAGCAGAGAAGGTGGTGCCTGTCTTTAATCCGTTGAGCGGGGTAAATAATCCATCTACGATTGAATCGTTATCCAATACATTCAAACGGATCGTGCCACTGGCAGAGCCAGTGCTCACAGTGACCGTGCGTGTTGTGCCAGCACCGGCCACACTTGTGACCGAGGCGCCGGTGACGGTGGGATTCAAACTAAAGTCGAACTTATCCACACCGGTTACTGGTTCAGAGAATGTTACCGTGAAAGCGACGCTGGCCGCGCTGGATGGGTTGGCAGAAGCGCGGACACTTGAAACTACAGTCGGCGCCATGTTGTCAATGGAATAAACTTCGCCCGTGAGGTCGCCATTGATCGGACCGCTTCCACCGAGCGGGATTGCTGCGATGTCCACGATGCTATCATCGTCAACCAGGTTAAGTCCAAGTGTGCCATTATTGCTCTTGTAATCACCGACTGTGACTGTGTAAGTCGTTCCCGCGCCAGTTACAGATTTGACCGCGGGGGCGACTGTAAATACGCCGGTGGTAACAGGCAGGAAGTCAGCCGCATCAACTCCCGTCACAACCTTATCGAAGGTCACGGTGAAATTCACGCCATTTGTGCTGGCAGGGTTAGCAGAGGCACGCAAGATCGAAGCAGCCAATGGCGGGGTTCTTTCTATTGTATAGAACTCACCGGTGGTGAATGGTCCGCCCAAAAGAACATTGGTCATATCCAGGCGGAGCGTGCCGTTGCCGGTGCCTGTATCAGCTGTGACTGTGTAGGTTGTTCCGGCACCAACTATCGCTGTGATGGTGGGAGCGGTCACCGTGCCGGTCAAGGCAAAGTCAGTAAAGCCTACTGTGTCAAGGATGACTGCATTAGTGAAAGTAACTGTGAAATCCACGGTGGTTGCACTGGTCGGGTCCACAGAAGCGCGGACAATTGAAGCCACAGAAACCATGTTTGCGGCAATGTTCGACGGATTGGAACTAACCACCTTGGTTGGGAAGTTTCTCGCACCAGGGGCAGGGTTGTATATGAATGTATCACCAACAACATTCGTTGCCAACACAACATAGGAATAGGCTGAGCCTACAGGGGCGGTTGTATCAGTGTATGAGATCAGATCGCCAGTTTGCGGCCCAGTGAGGGACGGCACCTTGATGTTGGTTACAACGCCACCAGAAGTTCTCTGGAGTGTGAACTCAGTCTCGTTTGTGGAGTTATCTGTCCACGTCAGGTCCACCCCGGTTGGCCCATCAGAAGCCGTCAGGTTGGATGGAGCCGTTGGCGTAACCGCTACTGCCATCGAATGCATCATATCCATTTCTTCATGGCTTAAGATGTGGCAGTGCCAGACATATTCCCAACCGTAATTGATCATATGGTTGAGGGCGTTGGTTTGGAACATATCCGGAGTTAAGATTCCCTGCATGCCTCTATCCAGGGCAACGCCAATGGGCTTGGTCGGGTCAATCGGGCGGATGCTGTTTGGAACTTCAAATGGCTGTGCAGCCTTCTTTGGGCGCATCGCGACAATGGTGTCTTCCAAAGGATTGATGCGGATGGTTTCCTTCCAGCCCAATTCATTGGCATCTGGCGGCATGAGCAAGCCATCCCAGCCGACACGGTTGATCAACTGCAAGTTGAACATGTGCCAGTGGATCGGGTGGGTGTCCACACCATTGTGCATGATCTTCCATATCTGAGTTCCATCTCCCAAAACCCCAATTTGGGTCGCGGTTGTGTCTTGCAACACATCTACTGGAGGACTGGCATAGCCGGACAAAATAATATTCTGGTTCAGGCTGTTGGGCTGGGGTATATCAAGTCCCAACATACCGCTCATGCGTCCAAAGACGGTATCGTAGACGCCGCCCATTTCATCATGAATTGCTTTAGTCTCGAAGGTGATCGTAACAGGGGTGGTGCTACCGATCGGGGTAAAGGTCTTTTCCCATTCACCGATCTGCACATATTGGCTCAACGCGTCGGATGGGAAGGTCGCATCGTACGCTGAATTGTAGGCAGCCTGCGGAATGATGGGTGTTTCACCAGGATGGGCAGCTTCGAATACGCCTGCTTTGCCACTTGCTATATCTTTAGCAAATACTGCCTCAAGAGCGGCAACATCGTAAGCGGCTGAAGGCGCGATGTTCTTAACACGAATCTGCATGACAGTACGGGTGTTGGGACCGTAACCACGTTGTGTGGTTGGAGCGCCGCCTGAATCCATCTGGCTGGGGTTCCCTGAGTAATAGTCATAGCGCGGGTCGAGCGCAGGGAAGGCTGTCGGGGCATCGTTGTAAAGAATAAGGGTTTTGCCAGCATAAGCTGAGAAATCAACCAGCACATCAGCGCGTTCAGCGTTCCCTAAAAGCAGGGAGTGATCTAAAACGTTACCAACGTTGAAAAAGCCCGGATTACCCTGCCAGGTGATCGGTTGTTGTGGGATCACCACCGGAGCCGGGAGGAAGCCGCCTTCGGTACCGATCTGAATCCACTCAGGACCGGCTAAAGCGGGATCTGGCGCCCCACCAGCGCGTCCATCATTCGGCCACAGTGCTGGAAAGCCAGCAGTAGCTGTAGCGGGCACCATCTTAACCTCGGTGCAGACCACGCCGCTGGCTTCTGCTGCCGGTGCGGGGTTGGTCGCCACATCACAAGGCTGATCAAGCGCGTCAACAGCCACGTACATTTGCAGGTTATAGAAGCGGTCATTGGCGGCATTCAGCACGCGGAAGCGAACTGTGGTTGGGTCAACTTCCATATAGGGATAGACCGCGCCATTGACCATGGATGTATCCATGTACGCTTCCATACCCATGGATGGAGTAGGCATACTGGGCTGGAACTGTGGTTCACACCAGGTAGTCGCATTGTCACATCCTGGGTCGTAGTACGGGTTAGCCATCGGCCCGTTCTCAATATTTGCTGTAGGCGGGTTGAACCAGGGGCCATACTGCCAGCGGCCAAAAGCATTACCACCAGCAAGATCATTGGGGTTCTGGATCGGCATATAAACAGAGGGAAGCCAGAGGTCGCCGGTCTTCGGCTCTTTGCGTCCACTAATGTCCGGGGCACCCGTTCCCCATTTCCAGGTCGGGTCCTGTGCGCCAATGGTTGTGGCATCCACAAAGCTCTTATCCTGAAGGACGAGGGGTGTTCCAACACCGGGCAAATAACTTAGCCCCAAAGGATTGACCCCGGTTATGTTCGTGCCAGCGATTAAATCTGCTTCCACCTGATCGGTGATCACATAACCGGCGGCTTCACCGGCATAAACGTTAAGGCGGGTGATACCATAAGCGTGATCATGATAGAACATCAGGCGCGCGCCTTGGGCATTATTGTAGTAGAAGGTTTGAGCGCCATCACCGGGATCTGGCATATCCGGAACGTTTTGAACACTTACGCCTTTGGGATATTGTGTAACCTCTCCTGCAGGGGTAATCCACTGATGAGGAGTGCCGTCACTGATCCACGGAACCAGGCCACCGTGCAGATGCAAGGTGGCGCGGTTCTGGGTGTACATTTCGCAAACAGCCAGCATGGGATCGCAATCAGCGCCCAAGGCATCCTTCGGTCCTTCTCCAGCACCCATGACAGTGGTATCCGTCGGAATGAACAGATCCCCACCTTCGCCGGTGGGAAGGAAATTATAGAATTTTATGCGAACTGGAGTATCGCTGGCCGCAACGATCGTTGGCCCCAAATAACGGGGCTGATCCACTGCATAAACTGGAGTAGCAGTTCCGGGATAATAAATCGGGCTGCCATCCGGGTAGTACAACTGAACGTGAGCGCCTGTAACAACTGCGGTTTCCAGTTGTACATAGCCGCGTAAAGTGGTTGGGGGCAGGTCACTATGTAATTGCTGGGTATATTGAACCAGAGCAATCTCATAGTAATGTGAAGGCCTGGCGTCCGGATGAGGATGAGCCGCGACAAAGTCGGGTCCGTAAGTGACCACGTCTGGAACGCCAACTGGGATATAGTTTCCCAAGAGGTTCGCGCCGCCGGCACCCAAACCAGGCAAAGCATCAACAAACTTGCGGATACCGCCAGTGAGCGAGCCAAGGATGGGTGTTGCAGCAGCGCCAGTACCAGTTGCATCTTCGATCACGACGATGGGAGCAGTATAGTCGGAGCCGCTGGTATCAACCGTAATACCGGTGATCACGCCGCCAACAACGGTTGCAGTTGCGGTTGCATCCATGCCTGTTCCATATGCATCCAGAACATAGACGACGGGAGTAGCAGAATAACCGCTACCGCCATCATCTACTGTAATGCTGGTGATACTGCCTTTGGGCATCGGACTGTTTGCATAATTGGCATACGGGCCAAAGTAATGCGGGACCACACTCGAGTCTGGCAAATTCGCCGAGACGGGCTTATTCGCCTTGGAGCCGGGTAACTGTAAAGCAGCTACGCCGGGCAACTGGCCAAGAGCTTTGGCCCGGTCGGCTGCTGCCTGTCGCTCAGCGGGGGTCATCCTGCGTTGGACAGGTGTAGGGGGCTGTCCCGTCGGAGGCAAAGGCGGCTTTTGAGCCTTGGTCTTGCCTTGAGGAGGCGTTGAGGCCCGTTGTTGCGCGCTTGCATTGGTATAGTTTCCTCCAAACATCATGGAAACCATTACCATTACAGAGATCACAACATTTAGAAATTTGGTTCTTGCCATGGTTATTCTCCTTTTTGCTTCTTTAACATTCGTGAAATTGCTTATACATGAAAAGTATTTCTATATTTATTGAACAAGGTGAAGCTCACCCTCAACAACCGAAATAAGATCAGAAACTGCATGAATGCAAACGTGCTTCTTGTTATAGATTTCCATTGAATTGTTGTCAGGATTAATAGTAATCACTGCCATGTTTGGGTAATTCACCAGTAATTGCGCCGGCAGATATGCGCTCCTGGCCGATTCACGCTGATAAATGATGACAGCGTCTGGCTGAGTCTTCTCAACCACATGGATCAAGCTATCAACGCCACATTTACTCGAAAGGCTGATCACATCCCAATCTTTACGAGTAGTGAGAAAAAACTCAACCGCCCAACTTAATACATCAGGGCGTCCCCAAATGATTATTTTTGACTTTATAGCTTTCTCGCTCAAGATTCCTCTTCAATGCATTGCGTTTTGTACATAGCGATCTTTCAACGATAGAATATCAGAATCAATGAATTACCGCTTCCATCAACAGGGATGGAAAAAGGCCATCCTAGGGATGGCCTTTTATTAGACTGGGGATTAATTCACGACTTAATCCCTGACTTATCCTTGTATTAATTCCTCACCTTACGCGCCCGACTGTGATTCCATGAGCGCAAGCGACACTCCCCGCCACATCGTCCCGTCCCCAAAGCAAAGCAAGTGGGGGGACAAGTATGCGCCGCCGCCAGTGCGGTGGGGGACTCTGAGACAATGGTAGGATTCTTCGCTCCGTTCAGAACGACACTGCGTAAGGTGAGTTATCCTTATTTTACTAATCCGTGGATCTTGGCAAAGTTAGCCGCCTCTTTTCGATCCGAAAGGTTTAGTTTGGCAAGCAGCGAGTGAACGTGAAATTTGACGGTGTTTTCTGAAATATATAGATGGTTGCCAATTTCCTGATTGGACATCCCGGAAGCGACCGCGCGCAATACATCAAGTTCCCTGAGGGTAAGTGTATTCTCTGCCGGACGTCCCTGCTTTTTTGTGCGAGATAACTCTTCCATTAGGCGCATGGTCATGGCCTGAGATAAGGCGCTTTCTCCATTTTGAACTGATCGTATCGCAGAGATCAACTCCGGCGGATGTATGTTCTTCATTAAATATCCTTTGGCACCGCTGCGAACAGCCGCAAACAGATCGTCATCATCCTCAGACATGGTCAGGAATATTATCTTGCATGAAGGGTTTTCATCAAGGATCTTGTTGGCTGCCTCTACACCAGTCCCATCCGTGAGGTTAAAATCCATCAAAATGATATCTGGCTTCTGCGCGCCAGCCATTTGAATTGCTTCGCGAACGGTTCCTGCCATTCCGGTAATTTCAATATCGGCCTGCGGTCGAATGATCGCCGCCAACCCTTCGCGGAAAAGTACATGGTCATCAACAATCATTATTTTCATAGTTTGGTCACCCTGTAAACGAGGCATCCTCTCAAGCTATTCATATGGTATCGTGATCATCACGTTTGTGCCAGCGCCAATCTCAGAATCAATCGAGATCGAACCATTTAATAATTCAGTCCTCTCCTTCATAAATTTTAAACCATAATGGCTGTCAAATTTGATATTGGCCGCCTCCATCCCGCAGCCATTATCAAAAACAACAAGGGTCAAATGATTCTCGGCCCAGATCATTTTTATCAGCACACGGTTGGCGTTTGCATGTTTTTCAATGTTACTCAGCGCCTCGCGGAATATATAAAATAATTGGCGCATCTGATTGGCCGACAACAACTTCTCCTCGCCATCGCTTGCAAAGTCGATCTTGATCTTTGACCGTTCTTCAATCTGCCTTGCGTAGCGGATAAAGACCCGGAACAGGTCAGCCACGCTTTCCGACTGCAGCACAGCGAGCGTTCCCCGCACAAGGTCATAAGACTCATTCGCCACTTTGGACATGCTCCTAATCTCATCTTGAACATTCTTCTCTTCCTGGAGATTCGCACCTGAAAGATGATCGAGCTTTAACCTCAGATAGCTGATATTTTGCCCAACGGTATCATGCAGGTCACGGGCAATATTTATCTGCATGGTATGGATCGTTTGGGTAAGTATTTTCTCCTTTTGATTGCTTTCCCAGATATCCGCTTCGGATCGTTTCCGTTCGGTGACATCGCGGTTGCTGACACGGCGCCCAAGGTAACGGCCGTCTGCCCCAAAAAGCGGGCGGCAATTATGACCGATCCAATGCACGTCTCCATCCCGGGCAATGATGCGATATTCCACATTGATCGCGCCCACCATTTCATCGTGCGCCAGGCTGGTATGCTGTTCAAAAATCGCGCGATCATCCGGGTGAACAATATCCTTGAGCAGGGCCGGATTATTTATGAATTCATCTGGATGGAGACCTGTGATACGTTCGCAGGATGGGGAATTGTACATAACCTTATCCTGCGCATCGGTCCAAATCTCCCAATCGTAGGTCCAGTCAAGCAGGGTGCGGAACTTCTCTTCGCTCTTTCGCAAAGCGGTCTCAGCCTGCCGGCGTTCAGTTACATCCTGCTGAATCGCTATGAAACTTTCGATATCGCCGGATGAATTAAGGATCGGGGAAATGGTTTGCTCGCCAACAAAGTAATTACCATCCTTACGACGATTCGTGATCTCGCCACGCCATACCTGGCCCGAAAGGATGGTTTCCCATAAATTTTTATAGAAATCCGAGGGTTGAATTCCTGAATTCAGCAAATTTGGTTTTTGGCCCAGGAGTTCATCAACAGAATAGCCGCTCATTCTGGCAAAAGCCTGATTTGCCCAAATAATACTCCCCTGTTTGTCAGTGATCATGACTCCATTAGCCGCCGTCTCGAGCGCAGTGGTTTGGAGGCGAAGTTGCATCTCTATTTGTTGACGGCGCTCAATTTCCGCCTCGCGCTCGGAGATCACTTTCAAAAGCGGACGCAGGGAAAAGTAATATAGCAATGGTGTTGCAAACAATATAAGAAAAGTGGCATCCAGTATGGTAAGTTGCAGATAGGACAACGAATTAATAAATGCAATGATCCCCATGGAGATCACTTCAGAAATAAACAAACCACCAATGATAATGATGATAAATCTGGCAGGAGCTGAATGTTTTATCATTTTTTTTATCCATTACAGACGGCTAAAATTACTGATCACAAGGGTCATTCAAATCACAGGATACACGCGCGAATTTAGGGAATTTGTTGCCAATAATATAAGTTTAATTCCCATATTGCAAAACCTGCGACGAAACCCAACTTAAATAATAATATTCAACTTTTATATGGTCAAGCGACAAACATCATTTTTTTATCAGAAAACCAACTCTTTCGACATGATAAATATATGACAAATCCAGCATCCGCTTATGTGCTTATTTGTTCCAATTATACAGCACGCAAATAACAAATCCCTCAAAAATCCCCGCTTTGGGGTTGGTCATAATCACGGGGTTCTCCAACCGGTGATCAGGCCGTAATTTCATCCAAACATTTTCGGCAACCCTCGCCCCCCAGTCTTTTGGAACATCTTCATCATCTTTTGTGCTTCGCGGAACTGCTTGATCAGGCGGTTCACATCCTGCACCTCCATACCGCAACCGGCAGCGATACGCCTTCTGCGTGAGGCATTGAGCAGGTCAGGGTCGCGGCGTTCCTTTAAAGTCATCGAATTGATAATAGCTTCCGACTCCTTGAATGACTTTTCGACAAGAGTCGGGTCAATGCCGCGCGCCGCCTGCCCCATTTGGCCGGGCAGCATTTCCATAATTTGCGCCAGCGGACCCATCTTCTTCATTTGTTTCATCTGCTCGAGCCAATCCTCCAGCGAGAACTGACCCTTCATCATCTTCTGAGCCTGCCGCTCCATATCCTGACCGTCATACGCGGCTTCGGCTTTTTCGATCAGGCCGATCATGTCGCCCATGCCCAGAATGCGCGAGGACAAACGCGAAGGATCATACGATTCAAGCGCGTCAAGTTTTTCACCGGTACCGATAAATTTAATCGGAATGCCCGTCACCGAGCGGATCGAAATCGCAGCACCGCCGCGTGAGTCGCCGTCCATTTTTGTGAGGATCAGCCCCGTCAGATTGATCGCGTCTTTGAAACCCTGCGCGATATTCAACGCCTCCTGCCCGATCATGGAATCGACAACGAGCAAAATATCTATCGGATTGACATTCGCAGCGATGGCTTTTAACTCATCCATCAGCGACGCATCCAGCTGCGACCGACCGGCTGTATCCACGATCACCAGACCGAATCCACCCTTTTCAGCTTTGTCGACGGCACGCCTGGCAAGCTGCGGCGGCGTGAGTGACAGATCGGTTTCGACTTCAACATCCAATCGTTCACCGAGTTGCTGCAATTGCTTGACAGCGGCGGGACGATACGGGTCG
Organism: Chloroflexota bacterium; assembly: GCA_016234535.1. Classification (GTDB taxonomy): domain Bacteria; phylum Chloroflexota; class Anaerolineae; order Anaerolineales; family Villigracilaceae; genus Villigracilis. The sequence goes on along the minus strand of JACRBH010000054.1, from coordinate 26,144 downwards.
CCTGCGACAAGCAGAACGCGCTCACCTTTTGATTTCATTAACCGCGCAAGTTTACCGGAGGCTGTCGTTTTACCAGCGCCCTGCAAACCGACCATCATCACCACGCGCGGTTTCGGACCTGTGAGATTCAACCCGACAGGCTCACCCAGCGACGCGATCAATTCTTCGTTGACGATCTTGATCACCTGCTGGCCAGGATTGAGCGCCTTCGAAACTTCCGCGCCGACAGCACGTTCGCGGACTTTGGCGATAAAAGTTTTGACTACGCTAAAATGCACATCCGCTTCGAGCAGTGCGAGGCGCACCTCGCGCATGGCGGCATCCACGTCCGCTTCGGAGAGTTTGCCGCGGCGGCGGAGATTGTCAAAGATTTGGTTGAGTCGTCCAGTGAGAGTTTCAAACATAAGGTTATGGTATGTCGTTGCGAGGGCGATAGCCCGAAGCAATCTCCGCATTTGGGGATTGCTTCGTCGCCCTTCTGGGCTCCTCGCAATGACGAAAACTAAATGGTAGGACAAGCATTTTAGCTTGTAGCAGGTTGAGGGTCAAGCAAGAAACGGGCGGACTACAGTCCGCAATCCCATGTTAATCATTTCTTTACTTTGAAGCCGAAACTACTTATACTGGCGCGTGTTGTGTATCAAATAACCATCTCAGTTTGGAGGAATGATGTCAACAGATAAACCGCTGGTGAACGACAGAAGAGAGATCTTCGGCTGGGCCATGTATGACTGGGCGAATTCAGCCTTTAGCACGACAATCGGAACGGTATTTCTTGGGCCTTACGTGGCATCGCTGGCGCGCACTGCGGCAGAAGCGGCGGGGTCAGCGACAGTTTCATTTTTTGGAATTCCGGTCGCGCCCGATTCATTCCTCCCGTACTGCATTTCATTTTCCGTGGGAATGCAGGTTTTATTCCTGCCCATTCTCGGCGCGATCGCAGATTACTCGCATTTGCGAAAACGAATGATGCAAATCTTTGCGACCATCGGCGCACTGTCAACCATCCTAATGTTCCTTGTCACGGGCGGATTATGGTGGCTGGGCGGCGTGCTCTTTATTGTTGCAAACCTTGCCTTTGGAGCGGCCATCGTTTTCTATAATGCATACCTGCCTGATATTGCAAGCGAAGATGAAAGGGATCGCGTTTCATCGTACGGCTGGGCAATGGGATACATGGGCGGCGGAATTTTACTGGCGCTCAACCTGGCATTCTTCACTTTTAGCGAAGACCTGGGTGTGCCCGGCGATCTGGCTGTCCGTATCAACCTTGCATCGGCTGGCATCTGGTGGCTTGGGTTTTCCTTCCTGACATGGAACAGAATTCGTTCTCGCCGCGCTGCACGTCAACTCCCTGCCGGGGATACTTATGTCAGCATTGGTTTCAAACAGCTTCGCAAAACATTTAGTGAAGTAAAGCATTTCCCCGAAACATTGAAGTTTCTGCTGGCTTACTTTTTATACAACGATGGAATTCAGACAGTCATCGCTGTCGCTTCGACATTCGCCGCCGCGCCGCTGATTCAGGGCGGGCTGGAACTTGAACAGGCAACATTGATCGCCGTTATTTTGATGATCCAATTCGTGGCATTCTTCGGCGCATTGTTCTGGGGCAAACTGGCAGGCTGGATCGGCGCGAAGCAATCGGTGGTTGTCAGTTTGATAATTTGGGCTGGCGTAGTGATCTATGCCTATGGCGGATTAAAAGGCCCAACCGCAACCGCGCAATTTTTCATCCTCGGCGTTTTCATTGCGCTCGTGATGGGCGGATCGCAAGCCATCAGCCGCAGTCTTTTCGCCCAGATGATTCCCAACGGCAAAGAGGCAGAGTTCTTCTCGTTCTACGAAATCAGCGAACGCGGCACTTCATGGATCGGGCCGCTGGTCTTCGGGCTTGCAAATCAGATGTTCGGCAATTTGCGCATCGCCATTCTCTCATTGATCTTCTTCTTTATCATGGGCTTGATTCTGCTTCCATTTGTGAATGTAAGCAAAGCAGTTGCCGATGCGAAGAAGTATGAAAGTAACCAATAAGATAAGCCCAAGGAGAAATAAAACATGGCCACCAAGACAGTTCAAGTTAACTCGCTTTCGATTGCATATCGTGAAAGCTCAGGCACTGGAGCACCTGTTGTATTGGTGCATGGCAACTCCGCTTCTTCGCGTGTTTTTCAACCTCAGCTTGAAAGCCCGCTTGGTGAAAAATATCGCCTTGTGGCCATTGACTTGCCCGGACATGGCGAGTCGTCCAATGCGAGTGATCCCACCGCAACCTACAACATGCCCGGCTATGCCGGGGTGATTGTCAGTGTGGCAAAACAATTGGGGTTGGAACAGGCCGTTTTCGTTGGCTGGAGTCTTGGCGGGCATATCATAATCGAAGCAATTCCCCAGCTTCCACAAGCGGCAGGATTTATGATCTACGGCACTCCTCCCCTCGCGTTCCCGCCTGATATGGCGCAGGCCTATCTCCCAAACCCGGCCATGAGTGCCGCCTTCCAACCCAGCATGACCGACGCCGAAGCCGATGCGTTCTCTCTGGCATGTTTCAAGCCGGGCGCAACTGAAATCCCTGCCGTGTTCCATGAAGATATTCGCCGCACTGACGGTCAGGCGCGCGCAGGACTTGCGGGGAGCATCCGACCGGGCGGCTACCTGGATGAAGTGATCGCTATCAGCCAGATGACTGCTCCGCTGGCAATTGTGCATGGCGAATTGGAACAACTGGTCAATGCCGCATACATCCAGACACTGACTATGCCAACTTTGTGGCGCGGCGCAATTCAAATGGTTGCGGACGCAGGTCATGCCGCAAACTGGGAACAGCCCGAACAATTCAACACTTTGCTCGAAGCGTTTATTAATCATCAATAAAAAAAGAATAAACAAAAACAGCGCGGCGAACATCCACACGCTGTTTTTGTTTTAATGCACTTTCTTCCTCTTCGAGATAAATAAAGGAGGCATTTTGAATTTCGGCGCTCGGTCACTGGACCAGGGCGCCTCGGGAGCCATGACGAGAGCGCACAATACCAAAAGGACTCGGTCATAGTTGACGCGCCAGCCTGCAAAGTCTATCCATGCCTGTTCGCGGTCAGCTTTAATTGGCACGCCAGCTTCCGCCAGTTTGGTCAGAACATCATCAAATTCCTCCCTTTTTATACTGATCGGGTCAGTTGGGTATCTCGGCGCTTGAGGATTTGGGATGTCAAAGTAATTGGCTACGCGCCGCAAAGCCAAAAAGCCTGCACGGATGTTCAAGGCGGCCGAAGGTTGATACGGTATATCCACAGCAGACAAGGTAAGCGAGGCTGTATCCAGCACCACTCCCGCTGCGGTGATCCACGAATTGTCCGAACGCGGCGAACGGAAGAAAACCAAGGCCGGCAGAGTGGTATGGCTTTCTTCTATATCTGAAAACCAGGCCTCCCATGTTTTCCAATAATCGCTGAGTTGATCCAGTCCATGAATGCGATTGAAGCGCAGGAGCATTTCCAATGCCGAAGGCGGATTCCCTGCGCGCACTTCCAGCATGTTGACGGCCTGTTCGCGCCGTGAAAATGCGGCGTACATGGTCGGCAGATATGCCATGAGCAAAGCCACCATGATCAACCCGATCAAGGCCTCTGAAAAAGAAAGGATGGTTACCATCGGAACATCTGAAGTGGCAAAACCAAGCGTCAGCAGGGATGAACCGCTGTATCGAAAATCTGCGAACCAATCCCCCACACCCAAAGACCAGTACATCGCGGCGTATCCCGACATGATGAGCGCATACCACGTCGGCACGAGCATGATCAAACTGATCGGCGAATAATATGCCATCACCTGGTCACGCCCTTCGTAAGTGGGAATGAACTTGAAGATGAGTTCAAATACCCTGCGCATGATGCCAAAGACGATACGGTTCAATTGACTGCGCGCAGCACGCGTCAAAACAAATGTGGACAATGCTGAAAATATCGTCATGGATACCACAACAAAGCCAAGAACAAATACTACGATCTTGATAATAATTTCCATGGGTGGGGATTATAAACTGGCGATTATAAAAACTGCCCATCCAAATGGATGGGCAGTTGCGTCACTGCAAATATTTCGCAAACGCGCTTCTAAGGTCGCCTTCCGCAACCAGGCCAATAAATTTTTCAAGCACATTTCCATTGGCATCCAAAAGATACAACTCAGGCTGGTAATAAAAGCCAAGCGACTTTTGGAAAACATCGGTATCGGGATCGTCGGCATCGAGAAATGAGAACTTGATCCTGCCATAATACTCCGCTTCAAGCCCATGAACCATGGGCGCCATTGCGCGGCAGGTACTTCAGGTAAAGCGGAAAAATTCCACCAATTGCAATTGACCCGACGCCAGATTAACAGTGGCTGGATCGGTGGCTTCGAGGCTGGGGCCGCGTGAGGTGGCGACAGCAACAACTGTCGGCGCTTCATTCGTGACCTGGGGCTGGGCAACGCTTTCTGGGGGTTGAGTGGCCGTTTCTTGAGTGACCACTTCAAGCGGCGTCGGAGGCTGAGTCGCTTGCGGGGCGCACGATGCCAATAGAACAGCGGCCAGACCAACGGTTAAGAAAAAGATACGGGGTCTCATATGTCTCCTTATTTTTAGACAAGACAAGTCCAATTGAAATTATCTTACTCCTGCGCTATACTCATGTTAGTCAATTAGCCGTTTAGTCGTTGGTCGGATAGTCGCGGCGGGCCGACAAGCGACCATCAGACTATCTGACTACCAGACTAATTTACGGAGGCTTTCCCCATGTCAGACTTTAAACTTACATACGCAACCATGTTCAACCCACCCGAAGAACTTCATACCGGCTTCGATAAAGCTGTGGAAAAACTTAAGAATAATATGGGCAGGGAATATGGCATGTTGATCAACGGCAGGGAAGTATTTGCCGATGAAAAGCTTGATGACCACTCCCCCGTCAACACAGATTGGGTGCTGGCGAAGATGCAAAAAGGAAACGCCAAACATGCTCATGATGCGCTGGAAGCGGCGCGCAAGGCCTTCCCCAAGTGGAGCCATACTCCGTGGCAGGAACGCGTAAAGCTGCTCCGCAAGGCGGCTTCACTCATCGAAGAGCGCATCTTTGATCTGGGCGCGGCAATGGCACTGGAGGTCGGCAAGAACCGCATGGAGTCTTTGGGCGATGTGCAGGAGACAGCCGACCTTATTTATTATTCCTGCCATCAAATGGAAAGGAACAATGGCTATGTGGTTGAAATGGGCAAAGACCCGCTGGTTGGATACGATGCCCGCAACGTGTCTGTGCTTCGACCTTATGGTGTGTGGCTCGTTGTTTCTCCGTTCAACTTCCCGCACGCATTGACGGGCGGGCCTTCCGGCGCGGCGCTCGTCACTGGCAACACCCTCGTCATCAAGCCCGCCACCGATACCGCGTGGATCGTGCGCCTGTTGGTGGATTGTTTCCGCGATGCGGGCCTTCCGGATGGCGTGGTGAATTTCGTCACCGGTCCCGGCTCAACTTTGGGTCAGGCACTTGTTGATTCTTCTGAAATAGATGGACTCACATTCACCGGCTCCTTCGATGTAGGCATGAAGATGTTCCAGGATTTCGGCAAACGCAATTATGTGCGCCCGATCATCTTGGAACTTGGCGGAAAGAATCCGGTCATCGTCTCGAGGAATGCGGATCTGGAACGCGCCACGCTTGGAATCATCCGTTCGGCGTTTGGCCTGCAGGGACAGAAATGCTCCGCCGCTTCACGCGTGATCGTAGAGGATTCTGTCTACGATGAGTTGGTCGGCCGTTTGAAAGATGCTGCCGAAAAACTGGTCATCGGCGATCCAACCGAACGCGCCACCTACAACGGACCTGTGGTCAACAAATCCTCCTACAATGACTTCAAGGATTTCTGTGAAGAGATCAATCAAGGCGGCGGCAAATTCCTCGTTGGCGGAAAAGTAAAAACTGGCGGTATGTTTGATAAGGGCTATTTCTGCGAAAGCACATTTGTCGTTGACCTGCCCTTCTCGCATCGCTTGTGGAAGCATGAAATGTTCCTGCCCATCACCACCATCGGCAAAGTAGGCAGCATGGATGAAGCCATGACCATTGCCAATGATGTGAACTATGGTCTCACCGCTGGCTTCTACGGCTCCCCCGAAGAAACCGAATGGTTCTTCGACAAGATCGAAGCCGGTGTGACCTATGCGAATCGTCCGCAAGGCGCAACCACAGGCGCGTGGCCTGGCTTCCAACCCTTCGGCGGCTGGAAAGGCTCAGGCTCCAGCGGCAAGAACGCGGGCGGACATTACTATCTCCCGCTTTATATGCACGAGCAGATACGGACGCTGGTGAAGTAAATAGACGTAGACAAGTAAACATGTAGACAGGTAAACGTGTGGACAAATACCTCATGTTTACCTGTTTCCTTGTATGCATGTTTCCATCTCCGCAGGTAAAATAAGCCTATGGAAAACAATGAGGATCCTTTCGAAGTTCGTGTGGGAACGTTTTTCCTTGTGATGGGGGGAGGTGCATTTATCCTCTTTGTCACATCCGATCTTGCAAAGCAGGTGGATTTCGACTATCTCTTCATCGCCGCTTTACTGCTCGGCATAGGCTGGATGTTCCGCCGCAAGAAAGCCCCGCCGCCCTCGGCAGGGCGCTTCGCCTACATTAGAAAATCACGTGAAGATGCAAGGAAGAAAAAAGAAGAACAGGCAAAAGCCAAACAGGATGCAAAGAAGAAAAAATAATATGACAAAACTCATTTCACTCAAAAAAGCAATTGCAGAATTTGTGAACGATGGCGATATTGTCTACGCCGCAGGGTTCACGCATCTCATCCCATTTGCAGCGGGACATGAGATCATTCGTCAGGGCAAAAAGAATCTCACCCTTGCCCGCGCTACACCTGATTTGATCTACGATCAGATGGTCGCGGCGGGCTGCGCAAGGAAAGTCATCTTTTCTTACATGGGAAATCCCGGCGTTGGTTCGCTGCGTATTGTCCGCTCTGCCATCGAAAAAGGCGAACTGGAATGGGAAGAGTATTCTCATTTCGGCATGATCACCCGCTTGCAGGCGGGCGCGTCAGGGCTGCCGTTCCTGCCGATGAATCAAACGGGCGCAACCAGCCTCGAAGCATCCAACCCTCTCATCAAGCGCATCCCTGACCCGTACGGTGGCAAGGATGTGATCGTTGTCCCAGCCTTGAATCCAGATGTGGCAATTGTCCATGTACAGCGCGCGGATAAAAACGGCAATGCACATTTATGGGGCATCATCGGCGAGCAAAAGGAAGCCGCATTCGCGGCGAAAAAAGTCATCCTCACCGCCGAAGAGATCGTAGACGAATCAGTCATCAGGTCAGACCCGAACCGCACCATGATCCCCGCAAATATTGTGGATGCGGTCTGCCGCGTCCCGTACGCGAGTCATCCATCCTACTCGCAAGGCTATTATGACCGCGACAACGAGTTCTATCTCGCCTGGGATAAGATCAGCGAATCGGCAGAGTCGGTCAAAGCCTATCTTGATGAATGGGTGTATGGCGTAAAAGATAGAAATCAGTATATGGAAAAACTCGACGCAAAGACTCGCAAGCGTTTGAAAGTGAAAGCCATGTACAGCGAGAAGGTCAATTACGGGAAATATTAATGTGGAGCGCGGACTTTAGTCCGCGAACTTTGCAGACTGAAGTCTGCAATCCATATTCATGCAAAACATTATGACTATTCCACACTTTGATTATGGCGGCAACGGCGCGCCATTGCATTTTCTTCACGCCAACGGTTACCCGCCGGAATGTTACAAACCGCTCCTTGAACTTTTACAAACTCAACATCATGTCTTTGGGATGAAGCTGCGCGCATTATGGCCTGATGCAAAAATAGAGGATATCAAAGACTGGCAGTCTTTTTCGGATGACCTGCTGCGCTTCCTCACTACGGGTGGGCTTGGTCCTGCAATTGGAGTGGGTCATTCCATCGGAGGCATTGTCACCCTGCGGGCAGCCTTGCGCGACCCGGATAAATTCCGCGCATTGATATTACTCGACCCCGTGCTGTTCCCGCCATCCCGTTTAATCGCATGGAATATCGCCCGCGCCACCGGGCTTGGAGAAAGGGCGCATCCGTTGATCCTTGGCGCAAAAAGACGGCGCAGAACATTCGATGATCTTGAAAGTACCTTCCGCGCATATCGCAATCGCGGCATTTTCAGATATGTGAGCGATGAAGGTTTGCGCGCATACATTGATGGCATCACCAAACCAAAACCGGATGGCGGTTATGAGTTGATATTCTCGCCCGAATGGGAGGCGCACATTTACCTGACGGGCCTGCTTGATTTCGATCTATGGCGCAACCTGCCCATGCTTAAAGTTCCGACCCTCATCATCCGCGGCGCAGAGTCGGACACGTTCCTCTCACAGGCGGCAAATCTTGTTAAACGGAAGCAGCCAAAAGTCAAGATCGAAACGCTCGAAAGATCCACACACATCCTGCCGCTCGAACGTCCGCAGGAAGTATTTGAAATCATGCAGTCGTTTCTCGCAAACCTCGAAAATCTTACGATATAAAATGCAGCCCAAAGATAGTACTTCCCCTGTAATACCATCATCTTACGAGGCCACACTAAGGCCATCCACCCGCTACGGTGCGATCACAGGGACAAGCTTTGAGTTGTTTTTTACGTTTTACTACCTTCTGTCGGGATTTCCCATTCAAGCCGTATTGCTGCAACTCGCCGCAACGCTCATCAGCATGGCCGGGTTCGTGATCGTTCAATATACAAAACATGTCCGGCTGGCGGCGCAGTTGGTAACATTTGCCTTATTCCTCTGCCTGATCGGGCCGGGGCTTTATACGGGCGGAATCGACTCTTCCGCGATGGTCTGGCTTACCTTTGTACCGGTTGTCGCGGGAATCATGGGCGGAACAGCCACTGGGCGTTTTTGGAGCTCCGTCAGCATTGCGGCGGCAGTTGGGTTATACATGCTCAACCGGGTGGCCATGATCGATCTCACCACGCGCCTGCCTCAAAGTATCGACCGCATCATAGACCTGGTTTTCTGCATTATCGTTGTCGCGATTGCAACCCTGATCAATGAACGAACCAAGCGGCAGGTGATGGGAGAATTGGACAATACCAAAGCGCAATTGACCGAACTTGCAAACATAGATCCGCTTACGAACGTTTTCAACCGCCGCTATTTTATACATCACGCGCAAACTGAATTGGAGCGCTGCGTGGAAGGACGGGAGTTTTCCATCCTGTTAATAGATATTGACCACTTCAAAAAAGTTAATGATACCCACGGTCACATCATTGGAGACCGGGTATTGAACAGGGCTGTTGCAATATGCGCCACCGTTCTAAGAAAAGACGATATTCTGGCCCGTTTAGGCGGGGAGGAATTTGTAATATTATTGCCGAACACCTTATTGGAAACAGCAAGCGACATCGCTGAACGCTTGCGATCAGTAATGGAAAATACGCCAATAGGAACCGATACCGGCTTTATAAACATTACAGTCAGCATTGGGATAAGCTCGTATTCGCCGAAAGAAGCAATATCCTTGCAGGAATTAATTCGACATGCTGACGATGCAATGTACAAAGCCAAGGCTGCCGGCCGTAATCAGGTTGTAGCCTGGTAAATCCCAATTATTTGAAACCAGACTTCCAAAGTCTTTTAGGAGATCATAATGAACGAATTAAAATATTCATCCGCTGAACTGATGATTGTCAATGCCGCGCGTTTGCTCAAAGATGGCGATGTGGTCTTTGTCGGCGTGGGACAACCCAATCTCGCCTGCAACCTCGCCAAGCGGACACACGCTCCCAATCTGGTGATGATCTACGAAGCCGGCGTGATCGGCGCGGAGCCTGAGCGCCTCCCCCTCTCCATCGGCGACCCAACCCTCGTCAGCGGGTCACTATCTGTAGTGAGCATGTATGATATTTTTGCAAATTATTTACAGCGCGGCAACGTGGATGTGGGCTTCATGGGCGGCGCGCAAATTGACAAGCACGGCAACATCAATGCAACCGTGATCGGTTCATACGAACATCCCAAAGTCCGTTTACCCGGCTCAGGTGGGTCGCAGGAAATTGCCGCTTGGGCAAACCGCTGTTACATCATGACCCCGCATCAAAAGCGCCGCTTCCCTGAAAAAGTGGAATTCATGACCTCGGCTGGATTCATCGGCGGCAAAGGCGACCGCGAAAATGCCGGCCTGCGCGGCGGCGGTATGGTCGGCGTGGTGACGGATATTGGAATGCTCGAACCAGATGAAAATGGAGAAATGATCCTCACGGCACTGCATCCCGGCAAGACTGTCGAAGATGCAAAAGCCAACACAGGCTGGGATTTGAAGGTTGCAGAGCATGTGCGAGTGACCGAACCTGTCACAAAAAAGGAATTGAAAATTTTACGCAACGAGCTGGACCCAACAGGGATTTATCTCAAAAGCGCGGGATAACTAAATTAGATGTTATCGGTAATTAGAAAAAACATCCCGAAGGTTGTTATTCGGCATTAAATTTACTCGCTCAAACCTTCGGGACGGTGGCATATAAGTTATTTCCGATAACGTCTATTCAATAAATCACAGATTGAGCGGAATGCAGACTTTAGCCTGCAATTTTACAGAGGCAAAGCAGACTGAAGTCCGCGCTACGGAGCAAATTCGTGATTTACTGAAATTAGCGCATACCAGTTCACAGGTCCGTCCTGAAGCGGATTGGCAGTACTTCCGCGTCTTGCATTTGAGTATATTTTGGTTTATTTTTATAACTGACATCTTGCAAAAGTCTTTTGCGCCGCGCAGAAAAAATAAGTTGGCTCATGTGTAATCCGTGTGCGGACGTTCTCTAACTTCCGCTACGCGATAACCATTTTGCACATTCTTTACAGATGAGCCAATAAGTTTAGAGTCTTTTTTTCTCTGTGCGCTCTGTGGCTGCTTATGCAAGAGGTCTATTTTTATAACAACTTTATAACCAGAGGAGAATCAAATGGAGAATGAACGCTTCAAATCCACTACGGCTGTGCTGGTGGCGGTTGTGACTGTGCTGGGCGCCATCGTTGCATGTATGGCAACCAGCGCGGCATCGAGCGCCGCAAACGCGGATTTTGAAGGACTGAATGCAGCCATCCGCGCTCAAAAGAACGAGATCATTAACGAGATCATTGCATTCGAGCATTATGATGCCTTCACATCTTACACACGCTACCTCGAACTTGGGAATCTCCTTTATGATCCAAATGCGGATGATGAGACATCCAGAGCAAACGGGGTGATCCAACGCGAAGTCTGGGGCGTGGCAAGCGGAATCAGCTCATACTTCTTCCAGCCTCGTTATGTCACCGCTGATGGAGTGTACGATCTGGAACGCGAACTAAACGAAGCCTTCACGCAGGATGCGCAAAATGAAGATTTGAATTCCGATCCGTATTTCAAGGAATCGGATCGAATGCACAAACGCTCGTCCTTCCTCACAGCCGATATGATCGTACTGGCGGTTTCCTTCTGGTTCCTTCAACTGGCGCAGGTCACTGAAAAAAATATCAAATACCTCTGGGTGATCGTTGGAATCCTGCTCGGGCTTGCCGGCGTTATGGGCCTGATGATCGGGAGACTTTTGATATGAACACCGAACAGCAGAAAAAAAGCGATGAGCGCTTCAACAAAATGATCACCATGCTGATCGCCTCAGTGGCAATCTGGGTGGCCATCACGGTATATTTCCAAAACTACGCCTCAAACATTTCATCACAGGCCCGCCGCCGTGCGCAGGAAAACGCCATCGCTTCCACAAAAAAGGAGTTGAACGGCACGATTCAATTCAGCTATCAATGGCAGGGAGCGCTTCAAACCTGGCGCGAGATCGGCTGGCAAATCACAGCCGCCGAACAGGAAGGCGACACTGCGGCTGTGGAACGTTACACCCAATTACAGGAGCGGATCGCGGCCCTCAGCGATTTACTCGGCCCAAACTATTTCGATCCAGCCATCGGGTGGGCTGATACGGGAAAATACGAATCAGACACCTATCTGGTGGAGTCGACGCGCCTGAACGAAATCTACGAAGCAGAATCGGAGCTTGGCCGCGCCACAGATGAAACCGCAGACAGCCTCGTGGTGCAGATCACCCTGCTCACGGTCTCGCTGTCGCTTTATGGTCTTGCCACCACATTGAAAGGAGGCGTGCGCTGGCTGTTCGTCATCCTTGGTTCAGGGATCGTGGGCCTGTGCATGGTATGGCTGAGCTGGTCCATGATCGAACTGCTGGCCCGCCCGGAGGTCAACAACGCGGCCATCAACGCCTACTCTGAAGGCGTCGGACTTTCCTATCAGTATAAATACGATGAGGCGATTGCCAAATTTAGTTTTGCAATCGCCAAAAAACCCGATTACGGAAAAGCCTACTACCAACGCGGGTTTTCCAATTTCGACAAGAATGACATCACAGCCGCCATCAAGGATTTTGAGTCAGCGCGTGAAGCAGGCCTCGATGATATCAACACGAACGGCAATCTTGGCTGGGCTTATTACCTTAATGGACAATTCCCGCAAGCCATCGAAGTCGATGAAAGGGTATTATCCATCGATCCGAGCGTGTTGAGTGTGCGCATGAACGAGGCGCTCACCTATCTCGCCATGGGGGACCTGCCCAACTCGCAACAACAATACGACCTTCTTATTCAGGAAACTGAGCGGCAGGTCAACGAGGCGCACAAAAACAATACGGAACCCTCCGCATCGCTCTGGTTCTATATGGACGCCGGCGCCACCGATCTGCAAAACCTGATCGATCAATTGAGCAATAAACCCAAATTGCCGACTGAAGCTCCATCAATCGCCATGATCAAAGGCGACTACAATGCCACTCTCGATTTTGCCTATCAGCAAATGATCCGTATCAAGGAGACCAATGTCGCGCTTGAATATACCGGCCAATTACCCACGTCACAGGAAGTGATGCGGGTTCAGCCATTTGCGTTCGGCCAGATCACCGGCACCAACGAAGAGGGACTGATCACAAATTTCGAAACCTCCCCGAATTCCAGTTTCCCGAACCAAACCAAATCAGTTAGCGTCGAATACACCTACAGCGGCCCGCCCCCAAAGCAGATCATCTGGAAACTTTATTTCAATGGCGTCGAAGACCAGTCCCTGCGCATTATTTCAAATATGGATACAAGCTCTGGCTCCACCTGGTATCAAACCTTTGGGTATGAATACACCAGCGTGTTTGTCTTCAACCCGGGTGAATTTGTAGTGGAACTATACGCTGATTCCAAATTGGTGCAGACCGGAACGTTTTATATCGAGCCGTAGGCATCCAACCATTTTCCCCTTTACGAGAAGCGTTCATCAGGGTATACCAAACCTGATGAACGCTTCTCCCATTCGGCACATCCTCTTCGATCTTGGCGGCACGCTCATGCATGCGCGCGAAGATTGGACACCCGTCTATGCGCGGGCAGATCAACTCCTCACAGACAAACTGCGCGAATATGATATCGAGTTGGACAACCACATCTTCCGCGCGCGGCTGCATCAATACTACGAACAACGCGAACAGAATTTTCAAGAGACCACCTATCACTTCGTCTTGCGCGAACTGCTCAAAGAGTTGGGATATTTCGAAGTCGCAGAATCAGTTCTCAGGTCCGCGCTGGATGCGATGTATTCCGTCACCCAAACCAATTGGCAGCTTGAAGACGATTCGCTGGACACCATCCAAAAGCTGAAATTCAAAAATTATCATCTCGGAATTTTTTCGAACGCAGGCGACGACAACGATGTGCAGGAACTCGTCGAGAGTTTTGGCGTTCGCCCATACTTTGATTTTGTGCTCACCTCCGCCGCGTGTTATTATCGCAAGCCGCATCCGCGCGCGTTTGAGATCGCGCTCGCGCAGTGGAATATCGAGCCTGAAGATGCCGTGATGGTCGGCGATAGTTTGCAGGCGGATATTTATGGCGCGCAAGGTTTGACGATGAAAACGATCTGGCTCACACGCCGCGCACAATTTACGGCGGATGAAGAGCAGCGCATCAAACCTGACTTTAGTCTGCCCAGCCTCAACGGGCTTTTATCCACCCTCGAGAGAATCGACCTCACCCGCCGTTGACATTAACTATATTGAGTGGAGCGCGGACTTAAGTCCGCATTCCGTTCATCTTATATCTCGCGGTACAATCTCCCAATGCAGAATAAATTTTTCCCATACATTGCGCTCGCCATTGGGATCAGCGCGCTTAGTCTCTCCGCCATGTTCGTGCGTTGGGCCGAAGCACCGGGCCCCATCACCGGCTTCTATCGTTTGCTCATCTCAACGATTATTCTCACCCCGGTTTTTATTCGGCAGCAAAAGCAACTCGCACCCGTTGATAAAAAATATTTGATCTTCCCGTTATTCGCAGGAATTTTCACAGCGTTCGATTTTGGCTTTTGGAATTCCTCCTTGAAATTCACAACTGCCGCCAATGCGACGTTGCTTGGAAACACATCCCCGTTATGGGTTGCATTGTTCGCGCTCTTCATTTTCCGTGAAAGACTGCGGGGCATTTTCTGGGTTGGGCTTATTCTTGCATTGACAGGCGCGGCGCTCGTCATGGGCAGTGACTTCCTGCGTCACCCCACTCTCGGCATCGGAGACCTGATGGCAAGCACGGCCGCCATCTTTTATGCAGCCTATCAGCTCACCACCCAGCGCGGACGCAAACACATCGACCCGCTGCGATATATGTGGCTGATCGGAGTCAGCGCCACCATTGGCATGTTCATCATGAATCTTCTACTGGGTAATTCCTTCACAGGATATTCCACACAGACCTGGGTCATTTTTTTTGTCACAGCCATCGTATCCCAAATGATCGGATATCTCGCAATTTCCTATGCGCTGGGACATTTGCCCGCATCAGTGGTATCGCCCACGCTGATTGGGCAGCCCATCCTCACCGCCGTTTTGGCGATTCCCATGCTGGGCGAAATTCCCAATCCCCTGCAATGGATCGGCGGGGCGATTGCGCTGGCGGGAATCTATATTGTCAATCAATCCCACCTGCATACGCAGGAGAAAATTCCAAACGCTTGAAATTTTGCCCTTGCAACTATATACTATCAAAAACAGGACATTCGCTCAGCTTCACTTTATCGCGTCACCCTGAGCGGTAGCGACACTTGCGCCGCGCGCCAGTGCGGTGAGGGTCACTACTCCTGAAATCAGAGATTCTTCGTTCAGAACGACAAGCGAAAGCCCCGAAAAAATCACTTCACACTACCACCAGCACAAGGAGACCAACATGCAGCTTGACGCAATTCTCGAAGTGGCCATTGGCCTGGTCGTCACCTGGCTCATCATCAGCATGGCAACCGGCCAGATACAGGAGGCAATCATTGAAGTCCTGAACTGGCGCGCAACATTTCTCGAGCAGAGGCTTCAGGAAATGTTCAAAGACAGCACCATGCTGGAACAATTCTACAAGCATCCATTGATCGAACCATTGTCCACAAAAACGATTTGGGGTAAAAAGCGGAATCCAACCAATATTCCAAACCCCGTTTTTGCAAAAGCCGCAGTCGATATTTTTCTGAACGCGGGCAAGGCGGTAAACGACATCCCTGCCGGCACAATGAGCCTGGCGGCCATGAATCAAAGTATGCAGGAAAGTTTTAAATATATTGACAACAGAAACAAAGTCTTTGCGCGGACCCTGAAATACCTTATCCCAAAAATGGATGAAGAGACCGCGACAGTGGAGTTGAAACTTGCCGAATATCGCGGAAACGTCGAAGCCTGGTTCGATACGGCCATGGGGCAGGCAACAGCTTTATACAGAAAATACGCGTCAGCAATCGCACTGGTACTGGGCTTTATCATTGCGGTATTTTTCAATGTTGACTCTGTTGCCATAGTCAATCATCTCTGGCGTGACCCAACTTTACGTCAGGCAATTGTCGCGCAGGCCGAAAACATCAATCCCGAAGAGAGTTTCAGCGTCACCAGTATTCAGGATAAATTGGATGAATTGGCCCTGCCGGTAGGTTGGAATGATCAAACCACCCCACAGGATGTATCCGGATGGGGACTCAAGGTGCTGGGTATCTTCCTGACCGGGTCAGCCGCATCACTGGGCGCCCCCTTCTGGTTCGACGTGCTCAATAAAATGCTCGGCTTGAAATCTACAAAGGATGCAAAGAAAACATAATCAGTTGGCATGTACATGGGCTGCGAAAGCGGCCCATTTTTTGTTGTTATAATCCGCCCATGTCACAAGACCTCTTCGACCACGCCATGCATGAACGTCTGAAAAGCGAAGCGCCGCTTGCCGCGCGAATGCGTCCGCGCACATTGGATGAATACATCGGACAGGAACATATCGTGGGCGAGGGCAAACTTCTGCGGCGCGCCATCGAAGCGGACAAACTTTTTTCATCCATTATTCTTTGGGGGCCGCCCGGCACAGGCAAGACCACGCTCGCGCAAGTCATCGCCAACACCACCAAGAGTCACTTCACCACCATTTCCGCCATCCTCGCAGGCAAGGCCGATCTGCGCGTTGTCATTGACGAGTCACTGGAACGCCGAAGGCTGCACAATATCCGCACGATTCTTTTTGTGGATGAAGTCCATCGCTGGAACAAAGCCCAACAGGACGCGCTCCTGCCCCACGTCGAGAACGGAACGTTTACCCTGATCGGCGCGACGACGGAGAATCCATATTTCGAAGTCATCAAGGCCTTGATCTCGCGCTCACGAGTCTTTCAACTCCGCAACCTGAATCAAGCCGAGACTGGGATATTAATTGACCGCGCACTCACAGACAGGGAGCGCGGCTACGGGGACAAGCGCATCATTCTCGACGCCGATGCCCGCTCCCATTTAATTGAAGTTTCCAGCGGCGACGCAAGAAATGCCCTGAACGCCATCGAGTTGGCAGTGGAGTCAACGTCTCCAGATGTTGACGGCGTCATTCACGTCACATTGGAAGTGGCGCAGGAATCGATTCAACGCCGCGCAGTTCTATACGACAAAGACGGCGATGCTCATTACGACACCATCTCAGCCTTCATCAAATCAGTGCGTGGAAGCGACCCGGACGCCGCTTTATACTGGCTTGCAAAAATGATCTACGCCGGCGAAGACCCAAAATTCATCCTGCGCCGATTAATTATTCTGGCTGGTGAAGATATCGGCCTCGCTGACCCAATGGGACTTGTAGTGGCAAACTCAGCGGCGCAAGCCTTTGATTACATCGGCCTGCCCGAAGGGATATTCCCCATTGCAGAGGCCACACTCTATCTCGCTACAGCGCCCAAGTCCAACAGCGCGGGTGCATATTTCAAGGCGATGAAGAAGATCGAGGAAGAGGGACAGGTATCAGTGCCACGTCACCTCGCGGACGGAAATCGCGACGCCGCCGCAACAGGCCAGGGCAAGGATTACATTTATCCGCACGATGAAGAAGGTCACTTCACACCGCAGCAATATTTGCCGAAGAGATTGCTCGGCACATATTTTTACGCGCCATCACAAGAGGGATACGAATCACAGGTGACCGCTAGATTGGAAATGTGGCGCGAAGCACAGCGTAAAGCTTTGAACATTGAACGACGGGAAGATGTCCCTGCAATGAGCGAAGATGAAATCAAAGAGATGAAGAGAAAGATTAAATAAAAAAACGGGCAAACGACTCTTTCGGTCATCCGCCTAAATGTTTCAACAAACTCATGTTTCAATTCGATTGGAAATGCCTTTCTTAAGAAATCCCAGCACGATGCCTAACATTAAACCTAGTTGAATTCCAAACAGTGCCTGTTGAAACGTGCTTTTCAGCATAATTGATGTAAGCAGCATTCCGTTGTTGACGATAAAAGCGTCTCCAAGTCCGTAAAACGGATTAATAATTTTCTGAGGCAGTATCAGGTATGGCAGAAAATCTGCAAGTGGATTGATCAGCGCACCGACCACTACCATCCAGAGCATTCTTTTCTCTGCTGACAGCGCAACCGCCAAAACAATCGTAAAATATAAAAGGCTCATACCCATCAGCGCAGCAAAGAACCACGGGGTGGTCACCACATCAAAATAGTAAAAAACTTTGATCGAAAAGTAAGTGATTACAGGAAAAAGACAGGTTATAACAGCCAGTAAAAAAAGGGGCGTCTTTTTCTCGCTTTCGACCACGCTTAAGATTACTCCAAAGAATGCCCCGGTTAAAAGCTGCAAGGAAATGGACAGGTAAAAATTTTGCATTGGGGTGATGTAATAATCGACAGAAATGGAATTGTAAAACACGCTGCCAATTGCGTTTGGAGCAAGCCACCCCAACATTCCAGCAAGCATAAATCTTGAGAAGCGGCCACGGCTGGAGAAAAGGAGAGAGAAGACTATTCCGAAAATTACAGCCGCCAGAATTGATATGATCAAAAACTCGATGCTAAAATTCGCCGGTTGATTATTTCCCCGGAATCTGTCGAAAAGAAGCATCCCCAAACGGCTCAACCAGGGAATGGAAGATGTTAAACCATACACGAGAAAAACTCTTACAAGGCTTACTCCAGCGAATGCGAGGCCAAAACCGATCGCTCCTCGAAAACCAGTTTGTACAGGCTGCGAACGAAGTATTCCAATCATATGTTTCTCATCCAAATGCGCATGTAATAAATTGAGCGGAAGATCAAGGAGTTCGCGCAACAAGACAACAAGCAGCGTGTAAAAGCCATTCTGGCTGGCGGCCTTCAACGCATCTTCAAAATCTTGCAACATATCCCCGCCAAATTCATCGCGAAATTCACGTGGATAAAAACTCAGAAGCCATCCATAAAACACTGTCAAAATAGACAAGAGCCTATTCACAAGATACCCTCCATTCCTGATATCCGAGCAGCCGAGACCAATGTTCCCAATCGCTGTACCTCGACAAGCAAAACATTTCCACCTGCTTTGGTCAATTCATAAATCTTGCGCGGCCTGTTTGATTCCGTTGTTGTATCTATTAACTTGATCCATTTGTCGTCGAGCAAACGTTTTATCGTTGTGTAAAGCGTGCTCACGCTCAGCACGACCCGCCCATTGCTTAAGGTTTGAACATCCTTGGCAATTGCGTATCCATGTTTTGGACTCGCCCTAAGACTCAGAAGAATAAAATATGTCTGTTCAGATAGCGGTAAGTTTGTATCAATCGAATTTTTCATTTTGGCCTCTATATATCATATTGTGATATATCATCGAGTGATATTATATTTCGAAATCAAATATTGTCAATAGGATTAATAAAAATAGGTTTGGGCTTTCGATTGTCGTTTTGAGCGTAGCGCCCTTGGCACGAAAACGAGAGGGATATGAACACAAGCAACAGCACGGTTGGAAATGTCGTGTGAAGCACAGAGAAAAGCATTGGGTATCAAAAGAAGAGAAGAGAGAGCAGCCATAATTTAGTAGTGCCCTGCAAATGCAGGGCACTACTAAATTTAATCCTCAGTCATATCATTTGGATTTGTACACCCCAATAGGTCACGCATATCAATTGCTCCATCTCCGTCATTATCGATGCCGTCACTACACTGGGGAATCGCCCTTGGCGTTTTGGTTGGAATTGGAGTTGGCGGCGGAGGCGGGTCTTGTATGGTGGAAGTGTTACCACAATCGCCGTCCGTTCGACTGAATTTTTCCGCTTTCGGCACATATCCATTCAAACCCGCATGGATCTCAACCACCCAAAACTGCCCATTCTGGCTCTGCCCGACAATCGGAAACTGAGTCCCCTTCTCAACAGCGGTCAATTCATGGTACAGGCTGGCCCCAGGTCCCTTTCGCACAAAGACATTGACAACCGCCTCCCAAATGCAAGCCTTTGGAACAGGAGTGGAAGTCGCAGTCGCGACTGAAACAATAACTGGCTTGATCAGGGTTGGGATCATTTCCACCGTCGGGTTACAACTCGCATTGGAAATCACAACATCACTGCTCGAATCACTAAAAGCTTCGCCGTTCGCATTGAAGACGCTCATCCGGTAACGGTATGTTCCCGTGTGAAGGCTTTTATCATCATAACTGCCGACACCAAGGTTCCATTCCGCCAGGCTTAATTCAGCGATCTCTTCGGCCTGACCACCTGACGTTGAGCGGTAAACACGAACGCCGTCCGCATCTTCAGCATAAACAACGCCCCAAATACGAACCGTGCAATTGTCGATGACTTCCACATGAGTAATAAATGGATTGAACGGTTTTATCACCAATGGGTCGTTTCCACAGGCTTCGTCAATAATGATCGGCACGCTTTTCTGGCTGTATTTGACAACATCAGAATTAAAGTAACCAACATCGTAAGAGTATGTCCCGGCCGGTAATCCCTCATCTAAAAAGCTGGAGGCTTGTTCGCCATGTTTATCCGCCACTTTAATTTGAGTAAAGGAATTCGACCCGTCGACGCTGCGCCGCAGAAAAACGACACCATCACCTGTCACATGATCGACATAGTCAGTGCGAATATCACAATTATTCTCCACGCTGACATTCGTAATTTCAGGTGCGGCAGGGGTATTATCTGATGGTCCGCAGGCTGTTGCAGTTATAACAACAACCACGCTCAATAAAAAACCCAGAACTCTCTTTGGTAAAAATCCATGTTTCAACATATGCAGATCTCCTTATCAATATATATCTTCGGTTTGAATTCCAATAACCAAAATATACCTAGGCGCTTGTTGACTTTATTCACATTTGTTGACAGGTTTTTAGTACAATAGTCCCAGTCTGCCAGGCCATTCAAACTCAGCAAGTCAGGAAATAAATATGCCCACACTATTACTCATCCGCCACGGCGAAAACGATTATGTCAAAACAGGGAAAATGGCAGGGAGAACTCCCGGCGTTCATCTCAATGAACGGGGACAGAAGCAGGCCGAGGCGTTGGGCGAAGCGCTGAAAGAGGTTCCGATCAAGGCGATTTATTCGAGTCCGCTGGAGAGGGCGATGGAAACCGCGGCGCCAATCGCATCCGCAAGAAAATTGCAGATCATTCAGGAGCCTGATCTGATGGATGCGGACATCGGCAAATGGCAGGGGAAGTCATGGAAGGTCTTGCGATTAACAAAAGTTTGGAAGATCGTTCAGCACTCCCCTTCCCGATTTCGTTTTCCCGAAGGCGAATCCTTCCCTGAAATACAAACTCGCATTTCAAACGTGCTTGAAAATATCATTATGAAACATAACAAGCCGCAGGATATTGTTGCGGTTATCTTTCATGCTGACCCGATCAAGCTGGCGGTGTCACACTTTCTGGGGCTGCCGCTCGATCATTTTCAGAGATTGGGTTGTGACACAGGTTCGCTAACGGCCATTCATGCAAGCGAAGGAGGCGCAAATTTGATCAAGCTCAATCACCGCCCTCCTTTTGACTTTCTGCCACACCTGCCCTCGCGGGCGGTGCCCGGGAAAGAAACGAAAAACTGATTTCATATTGTGAATGAACATTCTCACAGTAATCGTCAGGCTGCCTATTTGGCGGCCTGTACCTTTAAATAATTTTCCAAAGGAAACCTCATTATGCGCCTCCTCAAAAAAATCCTGTTATCTCTTCTCGTAATAATTCTCCTGCTTGTGCCTGCCATTCCAACTGTCGGGTATTTTGCGGTTGTGTGCCCTGCAATGCCGCAACTGGACAATGAACTAAAACTCAGCGGGCTGAACGCTCCTGTTACAGTCTATCGCGATGCCAGCGGAATCCCGCACATCGTCGCTGACAACGCGCATGATCTGTTTTACGCGCAGGGATTCGTCACCGCGCAGGACAGGCTTTGGGCAATGGAATCCCAACGCCGCGCAGCGCACGGCACACTCAGCGAAATTGTCGGAGATCGCGGATTGAAGAACGATACTTTTATGCGCATCCTCGGCATGACCCAATCGGCTGAAGCCGATTGGGAGACTCTTGATGCTGAAACTCAATCTGCCCTGCAAGCCTACGCGGACGGAGTCAATGCCCACCTCGCGCAGGCAGGCGGAAATCTTCCATTGGAATTCAAATTCCTCGGCATCACGCCTCAGGAATGGACACCGATCGATTCACTCGTCTTTGGAAAATTAGTGGCCTGGGGATTGAGCAACAATTATCAAGATGAGTTGGTCGTTACCAAACTGGTCGCTGCGACTTCATGGGAAGAAGCCATCAGCCTGTTACCAGAATATCCTGGCCCCGATGTAATACCCGATGCCAACGTCACTGCACTTTCCAATACTGCAACCGCACTGCTCGAAGCAGGCGCGGACTGGCAATCAACCACGCCGCTCGCCAAGCCCGATCAGGGAAGCAATGCCTGGGTCGTCGGCGGAAGTCATACCGCTTCGGGACTGCCGCTGTTGGCTGGTGACCCACATCAGGGATTATCCATGCCGACGCTGTGGTACGAAGTCGGCTTGCATACAACCGATGGACAATATGATGTGGTCGGAGCATCTTTGCCTGGTTTGCCCGGTATCGAAATTGGTCACAATGCTCATGTCGCATGGGCAGTCACCAACGCCCGCCCCGATGTGCAAGATTTGTTCATCGAAACACTCAACGCCGATGGCACGCAATATCAATTCATGGACGAGTGGAAAGACATCACCATCCGTGAAGAAACCATTCAAGTCAAGGATGGTGAAACTGTCACACTCAAGGTACGCGCTACTCAACATGGCCCCATCATCACCGACGCGACTCCCGACAGCGAAGATACGCTTGCCTTGCAATGGACAGGTTTGGATGAAGGCCGCCCACTCGCGCAAGCCATCATCCAACTTGATCAATCCGCAAACTGGAATGACTTCCGCGCCGCCACCGCGCTCTGGCAATTGCCCGGCATGAACTTCGTCTACGCCGATATTGACGGCAACATTGGCTTCCAGATGTCGGGCGCGGTCCCTGTTCGGGCCCGCAACGATGTCCGGGGTCTGCTGCCAGTTTCGGGCGCGGATGGATCGCACGAGTGGCAGGGTTTCGTCGCGTTCGAGGAACTCCCATCCGCATTAAATCCGAGCGGCGATTTCTTCGCATCTGCCAACAACCGACCCGCCGGCGCAGATTATCCGCACTTCCTCTCGCATTATTTCCAGCCGCCCTATCGCGTCGCGCTCATCAGTGACACCATCCGTGATTCGAAAAATATTACATCCGATGATTTCGCAGCCCTGCAAGGCAGTTTGCACAGCGACATCAATTTGCAGATCGCGCAAACGATTGCCAGTGAAGCCGCGCCAAATAGCGATGCCGAAAAAACCGCGCTGACTCTTTTGAAGGAGTGGGATGGGACGATGTCCGCTGACAGCCAAGCCGCATCGTTGAGTGAAGCCGCGCTGCGACATATCATCCGCCTCACCCTCGACCCGAAACTTGGCTCCGCGACAACGGACTCTTATCTCACCCTGGCAGGCTACCCCTACATGTTCCTGCAAAATTTACTCGACAACCCGAACAATCTCTGGTGGGATGGCAAACGCACCGAAACGCTGAGCGCCGCGCTAACCGCCGCAGTAAACGAACTCGGCACAGATCAAAACAAATGGGCGTGGGGTGAAATCCACACCTTCACGTTCTCACATCCACTTGGAAGCGTTGCGGCTCTGTCGCCCATCTTCAACCGCGGACCGTATCCCACAGGCGGCAACTGGAACACGGTCAACAGCGGCGCGTACTATGCCGACAAAGCCTACAGCATGGGGCTTGGACCCGCCTACCGCATCATCGCCGACCCCGCCGATTGGGACGCCTCGCTCTCCATCATCCCCAGCGGAGAATCAGGTCAGCCGTTCAGCCCGCATTATGCCGATCAAATCGACTCGTGGCTGGCAGTGAATTATCACACCCTGCCGTTTACGTTACCCGCAATTGAATCTGCGGCAGAACATATACTCACATTGGTTCCGTAACAAACATTGTAGCGCGGCATTTATGTCGCTTGCCGCCAGCATGAGGCGACATGAATGTCGCGTTACATCTATTTCCACAACTTCGCCAACTCATTCAGCGATCTGTAATACGGTTCGATGCTGGGGATGTAATGCGCCTCGTTCTTTGCATGGGGACCGACGCCTGATTGCCCCCAAACGACCGCCTGCCCGCCCGGAGCGAATCTTGCGCTGGTGCCGGGCAGCTTTCTACCAATACGCGGATCATTCCCACCCGACGCCTGTTTGACTGCTTCGATGAGCGCGATCAACGCTGGATTATTCTTATCGCAAGCCACGCCGTTTTCCATCACAGTAAACTTTGCTTCCAAGCTATTTTCTTCACAATAGGCTTCCACTTCCTTCCGCAGCGCAGACGTATCATCCTGCGGAATGGGACGAATCTCAACGCCTAAAATTCCTTCCGCCGCTGTGACGTTATACACGCCCACTGTTCCAACATTGATAAACGGGAACTTGGCTTGTGACTGCCATCCATCCGCTGCTTTGAGCGTGAGATGTTTGGCAAAGATTTCGTTCAAAGCGGTGCGGGCATTGATGAGCTTCTCGCTCAAGTCGCCAGTTCCTGCTACGCCTGAATGTCCCTTCGCGCCGCGCGCAATCACATCAAAGCGCATCACGCCGCGATTCTCCACGCAGATTTCGCCGAAGAGTTCATTGCCTTTCTCGCCTGTGCGTTCACCCGCGATAAATAATGCGGGTGTGTAGGGGCGACCTTGCTCGTCACTTAATGCCTTGAGAATATGCGGCGTGCCCCAAGCCTCTGCTTCGCCATTCTCTTCGTTGCCAACCAACATCAAGGCGACATTGGGATATGGCGCGCCTGCCTTCATCGTATCTTTCATCCAAACCATGTAAGTTGCGACAACAGTCTTCATGTCCGCCGCACCGCGGCCATGAAGATAATCACCTTCAATGCGCGGAGTGAATTGAGAGTCGTCAGGCTCGGGTTCCACAACATCGAAATGTCCAGTTAATAAAATTGGATTATCTTTTGCGGCATTGGGGAATGTCGCATAAACGGCAGGATATTTCCCATCAAAGTATCGGACATCCAGGCCCGCATTTCGCAGGTAATCATCCACCAGTGAACCAGCGCGATGTACTTCATCATAGCGTTCATCGGGGCAGGCCGTAACAGATGGGATGCGAATCAACTGTTGAGCCAGATCAAGGATTTCGCTCGTCTTATCGGAATACGATGTCTCGATGACAGCCTGAGTTCGTGGGCGAAATTGTATGGGCGCATTCTGATCATGGCGCGTCACATCACGGCTGCGCTGGATGAACTCCGCGATCTTCGCCGCATCTGAACCCAGCGAACCATAGTCACCGCAAATGCGCTCCACATCTGACTTGATAAGCGCTTCGTGTTCGTAGAATAATTCCTTCAACACGGTCACCGGCACTTCTTCGTTTTCGCCAAGTTCCATCTTCAAGCGCGCGCGGATCTTCTCTGCTGTATTACGTCCGCCTTCAGACATTTCCACGAGCGGTTGCAAATCATCCCACATGTTCAACGCTTCAGCGAGTGGTCTCACTTCACCCAGAGTCCACTTCAGGAAGGCACGATTCGAAACGGGCTTGCCTGTAAGCGGGTTTTCGATCTCGGCGCGGAGTCCATATTTGGAGGCGAGATTCTCATTCGCGCGGGCGCGGGCAATGTCTTCGCGGTCATAACGGAATCCGCGCGCGAATTTCGGGTCGGAATAAACTTTCAGCATCAGCAAATGCTTGAAGGTCAGGTTAGCAATATCCAGGTCAAGGTTGTGGCCGCCTTCATCCACACGGACTTCGACGCGCCCCATCGGGAGGTTGATGCGCGCCATGAGATTCTGCTTCTCGACTTGCAGAGCCATCTCCTCAGGCGGAGTGGATTCGCCTGCGGCATACAATCCGCGTGTGTACAATGCGTTGAGCTGGTCACTGGTCGTCGAGATGATTCTCTCGACGGGGTCAGCAAAACTACGCGCGCGGACAGGAGTCCAGTTGTTGTTGCCAAAGCGCACTCCGCGCCGCACGAGGTCATACGAGATTTGCAAATAATCGTTATAGGAACGATAAAGATCGGGCAGGTCAATTTCGCGCGGATTGGGAAAAGTGAGATTGCGGATGGAATCATATTCGGTCAGGATGACTGCTGCGCGTCCATCCTTGACCTGGGCCTGCATCGGCGTG
>JACRBH010000051.1 GCA_016234535.1 Chloroflexota bacterium | reverse complement strand
GTGATGGCGTCCGATCTTGCCCCTGTTGATTTGCTCCTGCAACGCGCAGGCAGGCTGCACCGTCATGCGCGAATGAGACACGATGCGCATAAGACGCCGTGTCTTTGGATCAATACCGAGCAATCCTCCGAAGGCTTGGATGTAGGCGTTAATAAATTTGTGTATGACGAATATATCCTGCGCACGACTTGGGATGTTATTAAAGGCCAAACGGAATGGGTTTTGCCAATTCAATACCGTTCCTTGATAGAAGCCGTATACGACTCCGCGCCTTCGCATGAAAATAAGTTAAGCCAAAAAGCATGGAATTCCTTGCAGGAAAAAGAAACGCAAGCGGAACAGATTGCCAACCTGTATATGATTCCTGAACCCAATCCTGATGATGCTTTTAGCGGAACAGCGGCTTCCAAATTGCAGTTCATCGAAAGTGAAACGCAAAGTGGATGGATAGTGGCACAAACACGTCTTGGCGAACAAAGCATTACCGTGATACCGCTTGAACGCAGTGGAAATATCGCCTATGCAATCGTGGATGGCAGGGAAGTAACTGTTCCGTTGAACGAAGAACCTTCACGCGCAATACAGGTGCAGTTAATGCGCAAAAGTGTGCGCGTGAGCAATCAGACCGCAGTGGAGGCGCTCAAGAATGCAAAAGAACTGACCTGGACCGCAGAGTTTAACGACCCGGCCATATTACGGGATTGTTTACCGCTCTGGCTTGATAGTGGAAAAGCAGTTCTAAAAACAAATAATCGTCAAGTCGTATTTGAATTGAATCCTGAATTAGGTTTGCTAATTCGTACTCAAAAAGGAGACTGACACATGCCAGAAAAAAAGACCATATCTTTCAACCTTTGGACAGAGCCGTGGATGGAAGTGGAAACACTAGACGGCAAAATAGAGGCGGTAGGGATCGAAACCTGCCTGCTGAATGCCCACAAATATAAGGCAATTTTTGACGCATCACCTCTCGTGGTTACTGGAATTCATCGCCTGATGATCGCCATACTACAACATGCAATATCTCCCAAAAAGAAAGATGATTTGAGAGATATTTGGAAATCTAGGATGTTTCTAAGGCAACAGATTATAGATTTTGGAAAACAATACAGTAATCGCTTTGATCTTTTTTCCGAATCTGCGCCATTTCTACAAAGTAGTGATCTTGCTATAATCCCTGGGAAAAAAGACAAGGTAAGTAGCGTATCCAGGCTTACGTATGACATTCCATCAGGAACGTATGTCAATCACTACTATCATGGAAATGAAAATGATTTTATATTTTGCCCAGCGTGTGTTGCTAAATCAATGACTGTATTCCCTGCTTTTGCAACCGCCGGGGGACGTCCATTCAAAACTTCCATCAATGGTGTTCCGCCAATTTATATTTTGCCTGGTGGAAGCAACTTGTTCGAGAGCCTCACTGCTTCATTGGCGCTACCAGATTACCAGCCACAGGTAAGATCTAAAAGAACTGATAAAGTTTGGTGGACACGCGAAAACTTGATTGAGTATTGTGGAACAACGTTAGAAGTTGGTTACTTGCATAGCCTAACGTTCACTGCGAGGAAAATTCGTGTTCATCCAATTCTTGCTAATGAAACATGCACAAGATGCGGACTAAAATCCGAGCATATGGTGCGCACGATTACCTTTGAAATGGGCGAAAGCAGACCGAAAGATGCCCCTTCGTGGTTTGACCCTTTTGCCGCTTATCGTATTGACCCGCAAAAGGGACCGACCCCGGTTCGTCCTGTGGAAGGCAAAGCGGCTTGGCGTGAATTCGCCGCCTTATTCCTGAATGTAAAACCTGTGCAAACAACAGGCAGGAAAGGCAAACAAATCATCACAAAACGTCCTTCCATTCTGGAGCAGATCGCCGAGTTGGGAATGGACGATCTTCCGCTTATCTATCCTTTCCGCTGTGTGGGTCTACGGACAGATATGAAGGCAAAGGTGTTCGAATGGATGGATGCCAGTTTTGATGTGCCGCTTGCTGTCTTGCGGGATGACGTGCTGGCATTGGAAGCGCGTGACGCAATTGATTTTGCCAGCGAATGTCGCGGCGTGATTACGTACACATTCAGGGAATATTTTGGAGGAAAAGCCAAGAAGAACGAAAAGCATCTTGCCATCAAGAATCGCATGGAAAAGGCTTTTTGGATAAGCCTTGCAGAACCGTTCCGCAAGTTTATTTTGAAACTCACCGACCCTGCCCGGCATGACGAAGCATTGAAAGAATGGGCAGGGATCGTGGTGAATGAAGCGCGCAATGCCTTTGAGGTTGCCATTGAAAGTACAGGTGACGATACGGCAACACTGGCGCAGCGCGTGAAAGCCGAAAAATGGTCTCATATCCGATTGAACATAAAACGAAAGGAGTATCTACATGAATGATCGTCAACCCGACCCGCGCATCGTATCATTTATTGCAAGGCTTGAAAACCTTGATCCCGGCGGGCGCGCTCGTTTGAAACGCTCGGCAGGAGAGTCATTGCGCGAGGCGCGGGAACTTGGTCTCTTTTACAGTCTGCTTCCGCCAGGAGTATCCGAATACCACGAGGAAATGTACTTCCTGCTTGCCACCATGTTCCCATTGGCTGACTCAGGGAGCGGCGGAGATTTGGGCGCATCCTTATTGCGTGCCAAGCAGAAGAAAAACACCAAAGGTCTCGACCGCCGTGTGCAATTCCTGTTGGATGCCGATGAAGCGCAGTTGCCCTTCCGTCTGCGCCAGGCTGTTCGCTTCATTCAATCCAATCGGGTCAAGGTCAACTGGCATCGTTTGCTGGAAGACTTGTTGAATTGGAAACACCCCGAACGCTTTGTCCAACGCCGTTGGGCTCGTTCCTATTTTGCCGAATAATCAAAAGGAGATTTCACAATGTTAATTCAAATTCATATTTTGCAGAATTATGCGCCCTCAAACTTGAACCGCGATGATACAGGCTC
>JACRBH010000049.1 GCA_016234535.1 Chloroflexota bacterium | reverse complement strand
GTTTGGATCGTACATCAGCCAGTTATCGCTGGCGCTTGACGCATCCCAGGCATAGATCAGATCGTAATTGCCATCTATGCTGGAGAGAACTGTTGCAACATCTGTATTCTCCGGATTCAGGCTGAACGAGATCAGGTTCCAGCCGGACACAAGAGGAATGTTATGGGTTGAAACAGTCTGTACGATGGATAGTGTCCCACTGGCTGCGCCGGTGTAGTTCGCGGCTGTAATCGTAGCTGCCACTGCGTAATTACCAGGCAGTGTTGGCGGGGTCAGCAGTCCGTCGTAGGTTACTTCAACTGACAGGCCGGCCGGGGTGGTTGTGACAGTTACCGATTTTGGTGTGCCATCGTAGGTTTGGTTGAGATTGTCGAGGGTGATTGTGGCCGCAGCCTTTTCAATGATGAGCGTGCCGCTTGCGCTGCCTGCATAGTTTGCGTCATTGATCGTTCCAACGACAGCATAGGAACCGGCATTTGTCGGGGCGACGGCGGAACCATCATAGGTGAAGTCCACTGTCAGGCCGATGGGATCGGTGCTGGCAGTCGCCGGTTTGGGCGTAGCATCATAGGTCTGTGTCAGACTGCCGAGGGTTACTGTTGCGGCGGCCTTCGAGATGATAAGTGTGCCACTTGCGCTGCCTTCATAGTTCGCTTCATTGATCGTCCCAACTACCGCATACGAGCCGGCATTGGTTGGGGCGGTGGCGGAACCTTCGTAGGTGAAGTCCACTATCAGGCCAAGCGGGGTGGTTGTGGCTGTTGCCGGCTTGGGCAAGCCATCATAGGTCTGCGCCAGATTATCGAGAGCTACTGTTGCAACAGCTTTGGCGATGACAAGCGTGTCGCTTGCGCTGCCTGCGTAGTTCGCTTCATTGATTGTTCCAACGACAGCATAGGAACCGGCATTTGTCGGGGCGGTGGCGGAACCATCGTAGGTGAAGTCAACTGTCAGGCCGGTGGGATCGGTGCTGGCAGTCGCCGGTTTGGGCAAGCCATCATAGGTCTGCGCCAGATTGCCGAAAGCTACTGTTGCAGCAGCCTTGGCGATGACAAGTGTGTCACTTGCGCTGCCTTCATAATTCGCTTCATTGATCGTCCCAACTACCGCATACGAGCCGGCGTTGGTTGGGGCGATGGCGGAACCATCGTAGGTCAGGTCAACTGTCAGGCCAAGCGGGGTGGTGACGGTGGTCGCTGACTTGGGTGAGCCGTCATAAGTCTGTGCCAGACTACCCAGCGTGACTGAGGCTGTTGCCTTGGCGATGATAAGCGTATCGCTTGCGCTGCCTGTGTAGTTGGCGTCGTTGATCGTCCCAACTACCGCATACGAACCGGCGTTGGTCGGGGCGGTGGCGGAACCGTCGTAGGTGAAGTCAACTGTCAGGCCAAGCGGGGTGGTGACAGCGGTCGCTGACTTGGGTGAGCCATCATAAGCCTGGCTGAGATTTCCAAGCGCAACGGTGGCTGCAGCCTTGGCGATGTAGAACGTGCCGCTTGCACTGCCTGCGTAGTTCACATCATTGATCGTTCCAACTACGGCATATAAGCCGGCATTGGTCGGGGCGATGGCAGAACCATCGTAGGTGAAGTCAACTGTCAGGCCGGTGGGATCGGTGCTGGCAG
This sequence comes from Chloroflexota bacterium, assembly GCA_016234535.1. Taxonomy (GTDB): domain Bacteria; phylum Chloroflexota; class Anaerolineae; order Anaerolineales; family Villigracilaceae; genus Villigracilis. The sequence goes on along the minus strand of JACRBH010000049.1, from coordinate 22,257 downwards.
TCGCTGATTTGGGCGAGCCATCATAGGTCTGCGTCAGACTGCCGAGGATTACGGTAGCTGCGGCTTTCGAGATGACAAGCGTGCCGCTGTTTGTTGCGGCGGTGTAGTTTGGATCGCTGACTGTCGCAACCACCGCATAACTGCCGGCATTGGTTGGAACGGTTGCGGAGCCATCATAGGTGAATGTAACTGATAGGCCAACGGGGTTGGTAACGGCTGTTGCCGGTTTGGGCGTGCCATCGTAAACCTGCGCAAGGCTGCCCAGAGTTACAGTGGATGCGGCCTTGTTAACTGTCACGGTCTGGCTGCCGTTGCTGGTGAAGAAGTTTGGATCGCCGGCATAAGTGGCTGTGATCAAATGCGAACCGCTGCCCACAGAAATCGGGGTATAAGTCACGGAGCAGGTGGAGGTTCCGTTGGAGCCCGAGAGAACACATGGGCTTGTGACAAAGTTGCCGCTGCCGGTCGTTGTCCAACTGACATTCCCAGTGGGGGTCTTGTCGCCGGAGCCGCGCACGACGGTGGCCACGCAGGTAATTTCCGAGCCGTAGGTAACGATCGGGGTACCCGCGCCGCAGTTCACGGTCGTGTTGGAACCGACCATTGTCACTGTATAAGTGACGGAGATTCTCATGTAATCTACATAGGCAATTCTATTGACGCCGCTGACGACAGAGAGAGCCACACCGAAATTATTATTATTGATGTCGGCGGGTGTCCAGGTGGTTCCCCAAAGATCGGCGGTTGTACCGTATATGGCGGCGGTTGCTGCCGCTGTCGGCCATTCCGTTCCGGTTGCGGCTTTGTTGTTGCCAATAAGAACGCCAGCTTTCAGTAGTTTGACAGTGCTGTCACGCACATCGAGATAGTCAGGCCTGGTGCCGCTTTCATGGCGTCCGATGGTAACCACAATCCCATTAATGGCCGCATCTACGGGGATGGCAAAGCCATAATTGGTGCCCTCCAGATAACCGGAACTTAGAACGCTGCCGGTGAGAGTGGCGCTGGCGTAGCTGGTATCGTCCGCAACGATGAAGCCGGGGTTGGCCCAGTCGGCTGACCCAACAATTGAATCATTGGAGCCTGTCCCAGCATTCGTTGCCGGGGTGGTCGTGCCTGTGGTTGACGGGAGAGTAGTGAATGTGACATCCTCGCCATAGACAGTGCCGACCGTGTTGGTGGCATACGCGCGGACATGGTACAACATGCCCGGCGTCAGGCCGGTGATGCTGCTTGTGTAGGCGCCAGTCATGGCGATATCGCCATCCGTGGTTTTGCCATCTGCAATGGTGGGATTGGGGGATGTGCTCCAGACGACACCATGCTGGGTTGGGTTGGGTACACCGAGCGCAGTGATATTGCCATTTCCGATGGCGTTGGTGGTCCCAATGGATGTGACGGCTTGAGTGGTGACCGTCGGTTCAATGAGAGCAGTGAATGTCAAGTCTTCACCGTACGATGTGCCTGCTGCGCTGGTTGCATATGCGCGGGCATGATACAGAGTTCCCGGTACCAGGCCGGTCATTGAACTGGTAAAGACGCCAGTCGCATTGACTTCGCCATCCGTGGTTTTGAAATCTGCGGTAGTGGGATTGGCTGTGATGGCCCAAACGAAGCCATGTTCGGTCGGATTGAAAGTACCCAGGACTGTGATATTGCCATTGCCTGTGGCGGTCGTAGTTGTAATGTCAGTGATTGCCTGGGTGATGACTGTCGGCGCCAGGAGAGTAGTGAAAGTGAACTCATCGCCATACACTGTGCCAGCCGAGTTGGTGGCATAAGCGCGGACATGATACAACGTTCCCGGTGTCAGGCCGGTCATGGCACTGGTAAAGGTGCCAGTTGCATTAACCGCACCATCCGTGGTTTTGCTGTCTGCAATGGTCGGGCCGGAATTTACACTCCAGACAACACCATGCTGACTGGGGTTGGGTACGCCGAGCGCGGTTACATTTCCATTCCCTGTGGCAGTGGTTGTTGTAATGTCATTGACCGATGAGGTGGTAACCGAGGGGACATGATAGGCGGTAAAAGTGATGTCCTCACCGTAGGAAGTGCCTGCCTCATTGGTGGCATAAGCGCGGACGTGATATAGCGTACCTGATATCAGTCCGGTGATGTTACTTGTGAAAGCGCCGGTGACGTTGACCGGGCCATCTGTGGTTTTGCTATCCGCGGTGGTCGGGTTGGCTAAGGTACTCCAGGCAACACCATGCTGGGTGGGATTGGGCACACCCAATGCGGTGATATTGCCATTCCCAGTGGCGGTGGTTGTTGTAATATTGCTGACTTCCTGGGTGGTAACTGTCGGCGTAATGAGAGAAGTGAATGAAACCTCTTCACCGTAGACTGTGCCCATTGTATTGGTGGCATAAGCGCGGACGTAATAGACCGTCCCGGGCGTCAGGCCAGTTATCGAACTGGTAAAGGGCCCGGTAGCGCTGACCGCGCCATCCGTGGTTTTGCTATCCGCGATCGTTGGTTCACCCGTTGTATTCCAAACGACACCGTGCTGAGTGGGATTGGGTTCGCCAGTTGCGGTGACGATACCATTCCCTGTTGCGGTGGTGGTTGTAATGGCATTCACTCCCTGGGTGGTGACGATGGGCAGTGATTGCCCCAAAGGTAGAAACTCATAAGCGCCGCGGTCATCGAATGTCCGCACGCCAGCACCGGTATCCGGTGTAGCCGGATCATCCACACGGGAGTTGCCATCGATGTCGAGAGGCTGCTCGCTGGGAGCATCCGAGTTGGCGCTGTCAATTGCAGGGGACCCAGGTTCGGGGTAGTAATTGCCGAAAATTCCGAGACCCACATAATGCACTCCGGTTTGCCGCAAAACAGACGGGACTGGATCCACAAATTTTGGATCCCCTTCCAGCCCATGCACCTCTTGGGTTGGCACGGCAGCCTGAAACAGCGCCAGTGTTGCATAGCTGACATCGTTCCAGATGAGCTGATAAGCGGCACTCTCACGATTGAAGAGGTTGTAATCAAGGATGGTTCCGGTGATGGATGCTGCGTCCACGCGGAGGTTGCCGGCAAAAGAGCCTGCCGGGGGAGTAAACCCGTTTCCGGCGCTGATATTGTTGATCAACGTTGTGTGGTGTGAACCCGTACTGGCTTCGCCTTCGACGTTAATGCCAGTCGTACCATTGCCATGCACCGTATTGCCCACGATGGTATTATTCGGCGAATTGTTTACGTCGATACCATGGTCGCCGTTTTCGTAGCTAAGGTTGCCGATGACAAGGTTATTGGTGGACTGCACGCCAGTGGAGGAGTTCACGTAGATATTGATTCCACTGTCCTCGTTGCTGTAGGTGACGTTGTTGATAATGGTGTTATAGCTGCTGCCTGTCGTCTCAATTCCGGCTGCATCACTTTCGACAATCGAGAAATTGGAAAATGAGAGGTTGTTGCTGACCAGGTTGTAATTACTATTGTTGAGCAGCCGAATACCAATACACGTATTATGGTCTGTGGTATTGCCAGTAATCGTGGAGTAGGTGGTGTTCTTCAAATAAATACCCTGCTCATAGGGGTGGAAGAGGGATGTATCGCCTGCGTAGGTAACGTGGTTATTCGTGATGGTGATGTGGTTCGAGCTATCAACATAGATGCCCTTGCTACTGGTATGAGCAGTGGTGAAGCCATCGATGACGATGTAGCTCTTGCCGGTCAAGGCGAAAGCAGCATAAGCAACAGTGGGAGTGCCTGGCTGCCCAGTAACCGTGACGCCGGGGTCACCCCAATATGTAATTGGATTTCCGGCAGTGCCGTTATTCCTTGGATAGACTGTTTCAGCATAAGTGCCGTGAATGACATGCACGATCTGGCCGGCAATTGCCAGGTACGCGCCTCTTCCGATCGTGCAGAATGGAAGCGCAAACGAACCAACGGTGCCGACATCTGTGCAAGCCACATTCGTCTTATCGACATAGTAGACGCGGGCGGTGGTTGTACTGTAATCCTGGGCAAACTGGTTTGAAGTCAAATTGGTGTACGTTCGAGTGGCAGGCCTGAACCCATAACCTGACAGGGAAGGCGTGACCATTCCAGACCAGTTATAGGGAACCTCGAAGCTATACAGGCCGGCTTCATCCGTCGTAACTGTCTTGGGCGTGCCGTCTGTATAACTGAGAGTGACACCAGCCAGACCAGCATTACCGGAGATGGTAAAGGTAACCCCTGAGGTCGCGTAGTCTTGTGCAGTTTGATCCGCAAGTACATTGGCATAAGTCATGCTGGTGGGCGAGAAGATATAGCCATCCTTGGAAGGCGTGACCGTACCAGACCAGTCGGTGGGAACCTGGAAACTATACAGTCCATCGCCATCCGCCGTGATGGTCTTGAGCGTGCCATCCGTATAGCTTAGTATCGCACCGCCCACGCCCGCGTTACCGGAAATGGTATGAGCAGTCACGTTGATACTCACGGTGGCAGGTACACCATCTATTGTCCCGTCGTTGGCTTTGAATGTGAAACTATCTGTCCCCGAGTAGTTTGCAGTGGGCGTGTAAGTCTGATTCGCGCCGCTGCCGCTCAGGCTGCCATGCGCCGGATTGTCCACTATGCTATAGGTTAAGGGACTGCCCTCCACGTCTGTGCCAGTCAGGGTGAGGTCAATGGATGTGTTCCAGGACAGGCTGACAGATTGGGCATCGGCAACCGGCGCATCATTGACTGCATTGACAGTCAGCAGGAATGTGTCACTGGTGGTTCCCAAACCATCTCCATCATTTACAGAAACAGTAATGGTGGCAGTGCCGCTCTGGTTGGCGGCGGGTGTGATATTGATGGTGCGGTTTGTGCCGCTTCCGCCCAGGGAAATGCTTCCGCTTGGCACAAGGGTTGGATTCGAAGAAACAGCCGTGACATTCAGGTAGGCAGCATTCGTTTCCACATCACCGACAGTGAAGGGGATGCTGCCAGTGGCGATGTCTTCATCAGTGGTCTTGTCAGTGATGTCGCTGATCGTCGGCACTGTATTTAATTTTGAAAAAGTATGCGACCAGACTGGCTGGGCTGTACCTACTTTGTAAATATTATAGGTGAACGAGAGGCCATCGACACTGATGGTCGCAAAGCCCTGAGAGTTTTCCATATCCGGATATACATAATCGACTCTCTCCGGGTAAACAAACTCGTTATATGTTGCACTGCCGGAGGGGGAAGCTATGAATTGCTCGTAACTTCGGGTTAATCCCGCGACCCGGGTACTATCCATATGCGTCCACGATAAAACATGTTCGTGGCCATGAATGGTTGCCGTGACAATCGGGTGGTTGTTGATGATGGTCATCAAGGCTGGAGGGGTGCAATTTGAGTCTGTTCTGCTTGAACATAAGGAATGGACACTCTCCACGGGATATTCAGGCGAGTGGAAGAAAATAAACGCATGAGTTAATCCCTGCCCTTCAGCATAAGTCAGGCGGGAATTGAGGAAGTCCATTTGGGCCGTGGTCATGTAATCAATATCGCCTGGAACATCAATTCCGATAAAGATGGAGTTTCCATAATCGAAACTGTAGGTCAATTGGTCTGAGGAGGAATTGATGGCTACTTTGTTGGTTACATACGGCGGCAAAACTTTTATGTTCGGGGCTGTTTCAAAATAACTTTCCCAAAGAGCTGCGCTGCCGCTGACATGGTCATCGGCATTGCCTCTGACCAAAAAAGTATTATTAAATAGGTTTGCTGTTTTCAACACGTTGACCATCGGGTTGATTTGAGTTGTAACAAACCCGGTATCTTCCAGGTCGCCGGTATAAAGTACCAGTGCGGGGTTGAGGGCTTTAATTTGGTTAACGGTGGTCGTGAAATAGGCTGTTTCCGCCTGCCCATCACCCATGGATGCAAAAGTGAATGCAGTTGGTCTGGCTGTGTAGTCCTGCCCGACCTGTCCTGAAACTACATTGGTGTAAGCCCTGCTGCCCGGTACAAAGGAAAAGCCAGTCTTGGAAGGCGTGACCGTGCCTGACCAGTTGTTGGAAACCTGGAAGGAATACAGGCCGGCGCCATCCGCAGTGGCGGTCTTGGGAGTGCCATCTGTATAGCTAAGTGTCGCGCCGCCTACACCCGCGTTACCGGAGATGCTGGGCATGGCCGCCGCAGCTGTATAGTTCTGATTGATCTGATTGGCAGTAATGTTGGTGTAACTTCTACTGGCAGGCGTAAAGTTATATTCGGGCTTGGTGGGCGTGACCGTGCCAGACCAGCCGTAGGAGATGGTGAACGAATAGTTCCCCGAGCTATTTGCGGTTGTTGTGCCGCCAGGGTTGTAGGTGATGGTTGCCCCCGCCCCGGCCGTCCCAGTGCTGCCACTGATGGTATATGTAACCGCTGTGGCAGTGTAATTCTGACCACTTTGGTTGACCGAGATGTTGGCGTAGCTCCTGCTGGCAGGTGAGAAGGTATAGCCGGTCTTGGAAGGCGTTACAGTACCGTCCCATCCGTGCAGGATGGTGATCGTGTAGTTTCCCGATCCATCTGCGGTGACCGAGCCGTCGGCGTCGAACCATCCGCTGCCATTGTAGGTGACAGTTGCGCTTGCCACTCCGGCGTTACCGCTGATAGTGTGCCAGGTAGATGCGCTGGCTGGATTAACCCCAACTCCGGCCAGGAGCATGGAAAGGATCATTAGACAATAAATGACCCGAAGACTGATGGTAGATAGCGTTTTGGTGATTTTAGTATGCATTTCGTCCCTCCCGAGGACTGGATTCGCCGTGCGAATCTTGGATTGAGCGTTCATTATGTCCTTCGAAAAATCGTAAAAATCCTGAATGATGATGTTCCAAAATAATGAGCCTGTGTAATTTTCAGGCAGGTTGTTGATTTATGAACTGTTAACTTACCTTACATACCCAACCGTGTCGCTCTGCTCAGAACGACACCACTTAAGGTGAGTTGTTAATTTATTGGCGCTGATTCGTTTGTTTATGGCGGTGAAATTGGCACCTTATCAACCTCTTTGTTGGCGGTATAAGGATCTTTACCATTGATTTGTTTGGCAAAAAATTTGGATAAAATCCGCCAATCGATCGCCTGATAAACAGGCGTCTGATTTAATACAGCGCCTATCACCCTTGCACCGATCAATTGAAATCTTTTCAATGTGGCTTGAGCAGATTCGATTCGAGTTTGCCCCAGCCGGATCACCAGCAATACGGCATTCACTTTGGATGCAAATATTTGGACATCGGCAATTTCCGGAGACGGGCTGTCCACGATCACTAGATCTGCATATTTTTGCAGTTCCAGCAACAATTGCGATAGCTTTTCCGCATCCATCCAGCCGGTTGAGTCGCTTTCTGCGATCCCAGTGGGTATCAGCGTCAGCCCCGCAATATTCTCCACAACATGGAATATATTTCTGACTTCCAGTCTGTCGTTGATGAAGTCTGCCAGACCTTTTTGGATTTCCATTCCAAAGAGACTGTGAATATATGGATGCTTAAGATCTCCATCCATCAGGATCACTTTTTTTCCTTGTTGTGCGTTCACAATGGCCAGATTAGCCGCCACTGTTGTTTTGCCTTCCGCCTGCCCTGCGTTTACCACCAGCAATGTGTGGATGCCATTCCCTGTGCCTGTAATTTCCATACACGAGCCTAATGCGCGAAACGCTTCGGCTTCAGCAGAATAGGGCGCGGTTGCTGTCACCAATCCGTTTTGGGATTGCCCGGCATCACTCACAAGCCCCATGAGGGGTATTCCAAGCAATGCCTCTGTCTGACCGGGTATCTTCAGCGAACTATCGAATTGATCCATTATCAGGATGACAGTGGCTGCAATGATCAATCCAACAAGACCGGCCAATAGAATATAAAGAACTGGCATCGGGCGGACAGGCTTTTTTGGCGCCGTGGCGGAAACAAGTTGCACCACATTTTGCCTGCTTTGCATTTGCGCCAAATGGATCGATTCGCGGCTGGAAACCAGGTTCAGATAAATTTGCTGGTAAAGATCCAACGCAGATTGAATACTCTCAAGATGCGGATTTTCGAGTCCCGATCCGCCTTGCCCGGGTTTTCCTGTAAAGGTCAGGTTGGCCTGTATCTGCTGATAAAGATTCATCAGCGTATGAAGTTGATCCAGTTGTGCCTGCCTGGCAGCAAGCGTTGCGCTGTCGATTGGGGTAGGGGAACCTGGAGCCCCGGCGATATCCTGTTCGAGCGCCGAGATTTCAGCACTGATCTGCCCGATCTGCTGATCGAGCTGTGCCAATTGCGCCTGAATGTTCGAGTCGTTTATCTGACCCACTTCAGCCTGCAGCGAATCAATTTGTTGTTGCGCCTGCCCGAGCTGCGAGTTGATGGCTTCTTCAAATGTGGCATACCTTGCGGAGAGAAAAGTCTCATTCTTTTGGATGAGACTCTCAGCCAGTAAATTGGCGATCATTGCCGCCTGATTCGGATCGCCATCCTGAACTTTTATCTGAACGATCAGGGTGTTCGGAACAGCACTGACCTGTATGCGGTCTGCGTCGACCTTGAATCCCAGTTTGGCTGAGACATCGTCCAAAACAGGCTGAGCCTTTGCCAACTGAAGGTTGATTGCCAGTAACTGCTCATCGCTTAATGGCAGCATATCCGCATTGCTCTGCTGGCGGGTTCGGCTGATGAGAACCTTGGTTGTTGCTTCATAGACGGGTGTCTCGATGTTTGCAACAAGCAGCCCCAGGACTGCGCCTGCGGCAAGCCCTAAAATCAGGAATCGAACATTCCGCCACATCAGCGATATTAAATCTTTGATCTCCATGGTGTGTTCCTCTTTGAGAAAAAACAGATGGGTAAAACTAAACTGTCCCCGATAAACAGCGCCAGGCGCCGGCCGTTCAATGGATTTCGACTGACTCCACTGCGTTTACTTGCTGAAACTGATCGTGATGGTTCACATGACGTGCCAGGCAGTTTTGACATTGAAAATCATCCAGTGGATTACTGCCATCGTTGTCCGCTGACGCACCATCCAGCCGGCTGAGAGACCCGAAGATATCCGGCGCAACCATTACCCTGGCCGGATTGAAACTGGCCGTGTTGCGAAATGCCTTGAAGTTTTGCGAAGCGATCTGGTTGTCTGCCAGGATGACCAATCCGATATCCTGCTCTTTTACGATCTTTTGGATATCTTCGACTCTGCCAATAACTTTCGACCCATAGATTTTCATCCCATGTGAATTAAGATCATTATCAATAAAGCCGGCCACCTGGAATTTGCCCGAATAAGTCGGGTGGCTCATCAACCAGGCGATATGCTCTGCTGTCCGCCCTGAACCCACGATCAATACGCGCTCACGGGTGGCCCGAATATTGAGTTGACGCGTCAATAACCGGCTCGAAATACCGCTTATCAACTGGCTCCGATACCGAATGAGGATAATGCCGATAAAGGACAGCGTTGACGCGATCAGCATTACGCCATAGATGCGGATATTCGTGAACCCAAAAAAATAATAGAAACCGAGCATTGCGATTGTGGCGATTATCCAGCCGAGCCACAAACGGCCCGAGTCCCATGAGGTGGCCTTGAGCCAGTTAATGCGGTCTGTGTTGAGGAGAATTCCAGCCGCGCTGAATAGCATCGAGAATCCCAGCGCCATTTTGACGGACGTTGGCAGACCGAGATTCAAGGGGCCGAACAAGCGTGCGCCGATGCCCGTAATTCCGATGGACATCAACACGATCAGAAAATCCCAAATGAACCAGCTGACATAGCGCCTGATTAATCGCGTCATTGGCCCGACAAATAGAAGCTGCTCCGGCGGTGAATAAGATTTTATTTTTGGGAGCAGCAGTATGGCGGTCCAGAAGATGACATCCAGGTCGAGCCAGAACGAACGATACCGAATGTAGAGCTGGTCGAGCCGCATCTTATCCGGGCTTAACTCATGCAAATATTTTCGCATTACATCACCGGCTGCCAGCATGTTTTCTTCATCCCGATATAAAATCGAGGCCGGGCTGGTGACTCCGGGCCGCACAGAGAGCAGTTCAAGCGCCGCATTCGTCGGCCAGGTCTTGGAAATTTCCGGGTCTTCAGGCCGGGGCCCAACCAGACTCATCTGGCCGATCAGCACATTCCAAAGTTGCGGAAGTTCGTTGATCTTGGTGTCGCGCAGCCATTTTCCAAGTTGCGTGATGCGATCATCCTCTTTGCCTGTAATTCGAAGCCCGCCATAGCTTTTGGGAGTTTCATACATGGTTCGGAACTTAAGCATCTTGAAAATAATGCCTTTTTGTCCGATACGCGGCGCCCAATAAAAAACGGGGCCGGGGGAATCGCGCTTGATCAAAATGGCGATGAACGCGAAAATGGGCGAAAGCAGGAGCAGTCCGATAAATGCTGCGCTGCAATCAAAAGCGCGTTTGGCCAAATCGCTGATCCTGTTGCTGAACGATCTGGGTTTAATTCCCGCTTTTTCCTGTGCCTTTAATTGTTTTAGTTCCGTTGAAACTCGAACCATTTTTACTCCTTCATATATTCACGCCCGCGCTCAGACTTTTTCCAGCCACTCCTCCCGCCAGAACAGGAAACAGCAGCGGTCACAAGCGCCAAATGCCGGGGTTCCATTACATATAATATTTTCAAGCAGGATGACACCGCGCACCTTCTTGAGCTTGTAGTCGCGTTCATCCAAAAAGTTTTGCATGGACTTCAATACCCGCTGTTGTGTCCCGCAGTACTGATACATATCCGCAAGAAACGCGCAGCCTTTTAATTCTTTGAACGGGTCCAGCGTGGACTGGATTTCCTCGCGGGAACGCACCATTACCAGGTCTCCATCTTTGAATGGAATCTCGGGGGCGAAACTTTTTGCTGCCGCCTGCCGGGAGGAATCTCCGCTCCAGCGAACAGATGTGTAATAGGCCTGTTTCAGCCACTGCTTAACATGCAGATTCCACGGAGCAGCAAGCAGGCGTTTGATCCGCTTGATGAGCGGCATTTTTTCGATGGGACTCACAATTCCCATTGAAAACTTTGGCACACAGGGCAGTTGACAGCCTTCAAAATTTGACATGATTTCTCCTTACCCTATTTGCAGCGTCGTGGTTCTGCGGGCCTGCAAACCAACTCTCGGATAATGCCTGCGTTCAAGACACTCGGGCCACGGTTGTTCGGACAGTTCGTAATTACCTTCCACATGGAAGCGTAAAATTCCTTCGGCCTTTGCCAGCCTGGGATTGGATGGGTCGCGTTGAAGCAGGTTGCGGGTCAGGCTGTGAGTCACCTTGTTTGCAAGAGGCCTCAGCAGGGGGTGAAAATCCACACGCTGGCGGATCGCTGTGGGTTTAAATCCCATGCGGAATTTGAATTCATCAATATTTGCCGGGGCATCGAGCGACTGCACTGTATAGAATATGCCTTTCACACCTTCACGTTCCAGCATGTTGGTACTGACCGCATAGAAGACCGCATTGTTTACATGATTGCATAAAAAGCGGCTGTGTGACATCGCATAAGGCACATTGAACATGTCATCGATGCGGCAGATGATGACCGCCCCCGCAAGTTCGCCGTTTGAGATTGCGGCCCATGCTTCGAACCCCGGCAGGTCTTCTGCGGAACGGCATAACACCTCCCATTCCGCCTGCGTCATGCTTCGCAAACGATCCTGGCGTTCCAGCGTATCCCGCTGCAAGGCCCAGCCATCGACTGCCAGTTGTTCAAAACAAATTCGCTCGATCTGAAAATGCCCCAGCCCGCGCTTGATGCCGTTGCGCGTCTGTGTTTTCAATGATTCAAGTTCATAAGGTTTATGCAAAACAACGTGATAACTTGCCTTGCCTCCACTGGCTCTAAGCGGTGTTGAGTACCGCACGGCTGCCATCCCATTTTTCGTCATCAATTCGCGGATCTCTTTTTTCTCCGGAGAAATCACCCAGTGATATGGAAAAGCTTGAAGCACGCGCGGCCCGGCTTCGTACCAGTAACTGCTGGCGGTGCGAAACACTCGATGTCCCTGCCGTCGCATCCATTCTGCAAATATTTCAGCATTCATAATAGACCTCCTGTATCTGTGTAAACGAATTCAATTAAAGCTGGCTGCAAAGGGTTATTAACATTTTTTCGTAGGCATCGACGCAATGCCTGCGGGAATAACTTTTTTCGAGACTGATCCGCCCGTTTTTTCCCATTTGGATCAGCGCCGACTCGCAGCCTTTTAACTGGAGGATGGCCTCCGCCAGTTTTTCGGGCGACTGCGGCGGAACATTCCACCCGCAGCCTGCCTCCTCGACGATTTGCATTAACTCACTTTCAGCAGGCGCCACCGATAATATGGGCCGCGCGCTGGCCATCACATTGAAGACCTTACTCGGCATGGAGGAGAGGGCGGAACTCGCATTTATCGTTACAAGGTTGATATCCGCCGCGGCGAGCATTTTGGAAAATATTTCCCGCGGTTGAAATGGCAGGAAAAGAATATTCGCCAGATGTTTTTCCCGCGCCTCCAATTCCAGGGCCTCTTTCTTCACCCCTTCGCCCACGATCACAAATCGAATATCCGTCTGGTCCCGAAGAATTTCCGCCGCATGGAGCACATCTTCAAGCGAGGATGTCAACCCGATATTGCCCGCGTACATTACAACGAATTTATGGTTGAGACCGTGTTCATTGCGAAAGCCATTCTCTTTTTGCATGGGCTGGATTTCATCCGGGTCGGCCCACACCGGAATGACTTCCATCTTTGAATCAGGGACTCCCTTTGATATCAACGTGCGCCGAAAACTTTTCGAGATGACTGAGATGAATTGGGACTTTCCATAAAGGAATTTTTCCATTCGCAAAAAGAAGTTGATAACACTTTTATTTTTCATTACACCGGCTGCAATCGCCGCGTCGGGGTAAAGGTCTTCGAGTTGAAGCACCCAGCGTACACCCCAGATTCGGCTGAGCAGCCAGGCCGAAAGTCCGAGGGGAAGCGGGGGTGAGTAGCTGACGATCACGTCCGGGCGGCCGGCGAATAATCCGCCGTAAAAGGCTGTTGCGCTGTACGTCCCGTAATGCAACAGGCGCGGCAATAATTTTTTGGATGGCGAAATGTAACTCCAGGTGCGAATGATGCGCACGCCGTCCAATATCTCAACTTGATATGGCTTGTTGCGATACCCTTTGAAGACGCGGCCCTGCGGGTAGTTTGGCGCGCCGGTGACGACGGTGATGCAATGGCCTCGCCGGGTCAGGTCGACGGCAAGCTCCGTGACCAAGACTGCGGCGCTGACATCTTCCGGGGCATAGCATTGCGCCAAAAAAAGGATTTGCATTAGTGCTGCCTTATTGTTGTCACGTCTGGAAAAATGATCTTCAGCAGTTGTGCCACCACGGCATCGGCGCGAAACTCCTGACCTTTGAGGTGGTTCGCTTCCCCCATGTTTTTCCTCAAATCCGGGTCTGCCGCAAATAAGATAATGGCTGCGGCAAGGAATTGACTATCCTGAGTTGGGACCAGGAAGCCGTTGACTCCGTTCGTAATCAATTCAGGGAAAGTCCGAACCTGCGTGCTGATCACTGGCACACCTGCGTGCATGGCTTCGATCAAAACTCCCGGGTGTCCCTCGGTATCATAATAAGTGGGCAGAACGAGCGCGTCATACTGGGCTATTAATTGAGGCCCCGTCCCAGCTTCGGCCACGCCGCAATAACGAGCATTTGGGACCGACTTCAACCCGGCCAGGAATTCGTCTCGAATTTCATCATGGATGGGGCCGTAAAAATCACAAACTACTTTTTCATCGCAAGTTTCAGCGACGTTCTTGAGCGCCTCCAACAAAACGAGCGGACCTTTAAGCCTGGTAATGTGACCCAGAAAGATCAGGCGGAGTTCAGTCGTTTGTCGTTTTGTGGATAAGGTAATGGCTGGCAATGGCCTGCAGCCCGGCAGGTAATGTAGTTTGGTGCAGCCCAGTTTGCTTAAGTCTTCCTTGAGCAGGCGGGTCTGGGTCAGGATTCCGTCTGCGCAGCGTAGTACATACAGCAGATATGCGCGAAGCGGTTTTTTCTGGGCGTTGATGAACAGGTCCAGCCCCGCGCCGACGGGTTTTAGATAAAAGGGTTTGCGAAATAGCTTCGCAATAAATAAAAGCAGTGGGACGAGTGTGATGGCGAACAAATCGTTTGCGAAGACCAGAGCGGAATCACAATACCCAATTTTGGCGATGTACTGCGGAAGGATAAGGATCGAGCGCCATACTTTTTCAAAATTAAAGCCTGTCATTTTTTTTCTGACATCCATGCCCGGTGATGTGTTGATCAGCATGACGCGAACGTGAGGATAGGAAGTCAACTCTTCGAGCATGGCTTGCACGGTCAGAGGCGAACCTCCAATGGGCGGCGGGATTGGGCCGACGAAAAGTATTGTTTTCACTTGAACCTCTGATTTGATTGGATTCGACAGCCCCCCTGAGTCGCCCCATTTATTGACGCGGGTTGGTACTGTTTAGAAATTCTTCGATGTTTGAATAGCCGTCCCCATCGTTGTCTTCGTAACTGTCTGAAGTATCGTTTGAGTTGAAGCCCCATGCCTGTTCCCATAGATCAGACATGCCGTCGTGGTCTGTGTCAGCGCAGGGAGCTGCCGGCCCGATGGCCAGCCAGCCGCCGGCTTCGGAAGGATCGTCGATGATTTTGCCGGTACCATCCATCACATCGTTGACGATCCGCATGTCAATCGCATCTCGCCGCGGGAAAAATATCCCATCACAACCCAGGCCGAGATTTGCCCCTGCATTGGAGAGAACCTGGTCGTAAGCCTGCAAAGCGGAGGTTGTTGTGATCGGCGCTGTGGGGTTGGGAGTTGACACAACGTACGAACGCGCGTCAGGATCAACCATGTCAATCTCCGGCTGGGTGTCGTTCAAACGATGCGGGTCGATGTTTCCCAGAACATATATTTGCGCCCCCAGAATTTTCGGGCTGGCAATATCGACGCCGTATTTTTCTGCGTCTGTGTCTGCACCAGGTTTGAAATAATTCCCAACATAGTTGACCGGAATGACGGCCAATTGATATTGAAGATCCACGTGGCTGAACGCCCCAAAAGGATTGTAGATAACATTATTGACCACATCCGTCACGCCGCTGGTTGAAACCAGCGGATTGCGTTCGCCATTGTGCGCCATCAAATTGTGATGGAACGAAATATTGCCCGCGCCGGGTTTATCTTTATTTTCATCACTGGCATAGCTGCCAATCAGAACCCCCTTGCTGTGACAACCCTTGGGATGAATACTGCAATCCAATCCCTCCGAGAAAATATTCCATTGAATCGAAATATCGTGAACGTCATACCATGCGGCTAAATTCCGATTGACCGCCCAACTGATCGAGTTATGGTCAATGACCACGTTGTATGTATCGTGAGCGCTTGATGCCAGGATCATCATCCCGTCACTTACCGATGGCGGGCCGGCGCGCAGTGTGAGAAATCGAATGACAACATCGTGCGTCTCGATCAAGATCAGCTCTTCGATTTCCGAGTTGATGCCACGAAGTGTGATGCCCTGTCCCGGCGCCGTTTGACCTGCAATGGTGATGTATGGGTTGGCGATCACCAGATTTGATTCGAGCTCAATCGTCCCCGCCGCGCGGAAGATGATGATGCGCGGTCCTTCTTCGCTGATGGCTGCTCGTAAAGAACCGGGACCCGCATCGTTCAGGTTTGTGACTTCCAGAACCTTGCCGCCGCGCCCGCCAATTGACCTGGAGCCAAAACCCTCAGCGTTTGGAAATGCCGGGATCGATAAAGGCCCGGGAGTATATGTTTCACTTACGTTTGGTCTGGGCGTGGAGATTGAAACTGCAACCGGCGTTGGAGTCTGTGAACAACCCGTTAGATTTATCAGGATAAATCCAATCAGCAAAAACAGTTTGGGCTTCATCAATCCGCCCCTGTTTTGATCTCCGCTTCATCGAGAATCCGCTTTATGCCTTTGGAGATTTTCACCCTGGCCTGCCTGATATGAAGCTGTTCATAAGTGAAACTTCCTTCGATGACGATAAAGTTAAGGAACAACCAGGTGAGTTTTCTGAACTCCCATGAAAGCGAACATACACCGATCACCCATGTCAGGAATATTGCCACCCACAGTCCTGAATTCCCATTCTGGATATTCATGGCCTGAAAGAAGACCACCGCGAGGATGGCCATGAACAAAATGAAGCCGAGGAAACCTGTCTCGGCTGCGACCGATACGAAAGTGTTATGCGCCGCCGAACCGATGGCTGAATCCAATGTGCCGCTGCCAAGCCCCATGATTGGATGTTTTGCCAGCACCAATATTGCCTGCCCCCATAATTCAACCCGGCCGCCAAGGTCTCCCGTTTCGATGGATGATCCCAATGTGCCCAGCCGGGCAGTGATTTCCTGTGGGATAAATGGAAACAACGCCAATGCTGAAATAATCAATATTGCAAAGACTAAAATCTTTCGGTCAAACTTTATTTGCCGCATCCCAACAAGATAAATGCCAAAGGGGATGACAGCGATCAGGGAGGTCCGGCTGCCGGTCAGGACAATCGAAAAAATAGCCAGGGGAATGTAAGCCAGATTTACAAGCTTTATTACCAGGCTTTTCCTGCTCTGCCCGGCCGCGAAAAACAATTGCATGGCAACTGGCAATCCCATCATTAGGATCAAGGTCAGGTCGACTGCATTCACGCCGGTGGCGCTATAACGCCCTTCATAAGCCACAGCCACATTCCCGTTGATATAGTTGTAAATCGTGCTGGCGATGAGTATGTATGAACCATAAATATAAGCTTGAAGCCCCGCCATTAAATTTTCAGGCTTTTGAAAAACCTCCCAAAATATAAGCATC
The DNA here is from genome assembly GCA_016234535.1 of Chloroflexota bacterium. Classification (GTDB taxonomy): domain Bacteria; phylum Chloroflexota; class Anaerolineae; order Anaerolineales; family Villigracilaceae; genus Villigracilis. Next base: position 5,434 of record JACRBH010000049.1, on the reverse strand, counting down.
AAAAGGAAAATCTGGCTGTAGGTTTTGATGCGCTGTATCGTACTCTCTGAATCCGGGCTCCAAAAAACGCTTATGAAATTCCATAGAAAGAATAACAACACGATCACGTGGAAGGGGTGGGGTTTTCGAAACCGTCCCTCAAGCAGCATGGTGGCAACCCAGAATGCCGCAACAACGAGACCCATCACTCTGGCCAGCGATCCCAGGGTTGTGACCGAGATGCTGTCTTCCCACGGGACTATGAAAATTAATAATACTGCCAGCCAGTATGTAATCTTGCGCATTACGAAACTCCGGGTAACAAGTTGATATAACGATCCACAACGAAATCCAGATTAAAGGACTGCCAGCTTTCTTTTGGAGGAGAAGATCGCCGGTCATTCATCGACCCTTCGATTGCTTCTGCCAAAGCGAGAGATGACTCCACTGGGACTAATCTGCCAAACAACCCATCCCTTAGAATTTCACTGGACCCACCGGGACAATCTGTGGCGACGATGGGCGCTCCCAAATACAAGGCTTCCACTAGTACAGTGGGCAATCCCTCCCATCTGGAGGGAAGCACAAATAGCGAAGCATGTTTCATATAGGGATAAGGGTTTTGCACAAAACCCATCAGGCTCACATCCTGTTCCAGTCCAAGCTGCCAGATCAAGGCTTCGAGAGCCGGGCGATTTTCCCCTTCACCCAGTATCAATAACCGCGCGGGGTGATTTTTTCTCACAAAGTAAAAAGCTTGAATGAGAACATCAAAGGCCTTCTGGTCTGTCAGCCGCCCAACGGACAAGATGACAGGCGGCTCACCGTCTCTGAACCAGGGATGACCCAGCGGCTCTTCGGATTTCGTCTGTAAATCCGGTGTCACAATGGGGTTGTAGATAACTTGAATTCGTTCGCGAGGGAGTTTTGCCGTCCGCGTCAGATCATCAGCCACATCGCTTGAAACGGCGATGATATCGTCGGCCCAGGGATAAAACCATCCGGCCAATTTTGGATATATCTGCCAGCGCAGGTCATTCTTGTTTTTGACAATCGAAGACAGCGAGTTGTGTTCAGTGATTGCCAGCCGGCAGGGAACACCGGATAAACGCCGCGCCCAAAGAGCGATCATATTTGCGAACATTCCAGAGATCAATGCGGACGGATGTTCACGCCGCAGATACTTGACCAAAGCCGGCACACTGCCCAGGACGCGCGGCGCATTCAGATCAACCAGCCTTACCGTATCGGGGATTTGCGCCATGTACGGCCCTTCCGCCCGCGCCAGAACCAGGTCAACTTTGTAACCTCGCTCTGAAATGCCTTTTGCCAGATTGAGAACGATGCGTTCGGCTCCGCCTTCATATAAGCCGGGTAAAAAAAACGCCAATCGCTCCGTGGATGTTTTCATGTGGGTGGGTCAGTCTGTGCCGAATTCAAATAATAGTTGATATGCAATTTCATCCGATGATTTTTGGCTTGTGTCGAACCGAAGGATTTTTAGATCGGAATGATTTGCCTGCAATTTGGAAATTGTCCGTTCGTAGGCCTGGCGATAGCGCGCAAAAAACTCGAAGGTCGTTTCATCTGATTCGTTTTTGACAACATGCCCCTTGTCACGGTGACGGATGCGGCTCATTAAGTCGGCATCAGGAGCATCCAGCCAAACGATCATATCCAATACGTTTCCCCATCTGGAATATAAACTCTGCCAAAGAAAATCTGCGTTTTCGTTTCTCAGGTATTCGGGGCCAAATTCCCTTGTCTCAGTCAACAGGAAGACCGGCCCTTGATCCAAAATAACGATTTTGTTCTTCGTTTCTTTTTGCAGAATATCGGACCATCCATTCAAAATGGATAACCATGCAAATTCCCGCCGGGTAAGTTTTCTGCTGCTGCCTCGTGGTAATTTATGAAGAGCTGGGAGGGTTTGAAAACCGTTTCTGATAAAGAAAGGCGCATTGGATATTTTTCGGACATCGGGAAAGTTGCCCACGAAAAATGATTTCCTGCATGGGCTTAATGCGCGGCTGAGAGTTGTTTTACCCGCTCCGGCCGGGCCGATAATTTCCACAATTCGCGGTGACATATTTATCATCATGATGATTCGGCCGTCGCAGCCGCTGATCGAATGCGGCGCAGCATGGTCTTGCGTTGATCGCGTGGCAAACCAGCATAGAAAGAAACCAATAACATTAAGATGCCTGTTACCCCTGCTGAAATAATGAACATAAGCCAGCCCGTGATTCTCGATTCAAATACGTTGGATGCAAAGTTGTCCACTCCAACTGCAATTGAAAAGAGCAGGATCGTAACAAGGATCGGCCGGAGCATTCGGCCTAATTGAGAAGATAACGAATCGCCGAGGAAGCGGCTGATCAGCATCGGATACCCAACGCTGATAATCAACCGTCCGCCTATAATGCCGAGACATAACCCCGCGACTCCAAGCTTGAAGATACCGACCATGATGCTCGCGGCTGTAATGGATATTATTACGGAGAGAAGTCCCAACAAAACTTTTTGGCTGAGACGCAATGTCAGGTCGATGATGTTGCCGTCGCTTCGGATGAGAGCCAACTGCATCGCGGCCAGAACAACCAACAGATTGGGAATCGAACCGGAGTAATGATCAGCGCCCACCCATAATCCAATAAAGACTCGATTCCAAATTAAGATGGATGCGCCCAAAGTTGTCGCCACCAGCCAGATGAATGAATTGATCTCATCGCGCAGGCGGACCGCCTTTTGATAATCCCCCGTCCCGATGATGCTTCCAAGCCCGGGCATGATTCCAAAAATAATGATGACGATGACGCCGATCAAGGTTTCAGGGACATATTTGGTGAGCGAATAATCGGTAACTGACTCAACCGAGTTAAGCAAGCCGAGCACTACAACATCGCTGGATAGGAGCAGGGTGGTCACCAAATTCCAACCCATGAACCACCAACTCAACCCCAACATTTTGCGCGCATCAGCGAGTTGCGGTTTCGCCGCTCCAAACCACGGGGTGTAACTTTTCACGACCCAAAGATAAAACAGTCCAGTTGTGATGGTGGATGTGACCACCGCCGCGGCGACACCGATGATCCCGGTTTTAAAATATAAGGCCAGCCATGTAAGACATCCACCTGCAAGCACAAGGATTACAGACATGCCCATCCGCTTGTAACCCAGATTTTCACCCTGCAAAGTCACCTGCGGTATGGATGACAGCGTGTTAACGATCATGTTCAACACAAGTAAACCTGCCACGGCCCGCACGACCCAAACATATTCTGTTGGCGCGTGAACCCAGCCCGGTACGAGCCAGCTGACTGTTCCGCCGATACCGATCAGGAGCGGTAAAAAAATCAACCAGATGAAAATCGTGCTCCCAACATAACGGCGCTTTTGATCGTAATCTGTTGATGCCTGCTGATTGGCAAGAGTCGCTTTTAGTGCAAATCCCGGGCGGCCGCTGACCGGATTAATATATCCAATCAAACGATTTAAAATCTGCCACATCCCAAATAGATAATTCCCCAGCCCCGCAACCATCAACGGCGTAATGAGAAAACCAACGATCAAACTTGCGCCATACTCAAGCACGACGGTTAACGCATTTAAATAAGCTTTTTTGGTTAATCCCTGATCGGATAACAAGCCTGAGATGAGTTTCATGGGGCGGCTGATTGTTGACATTCTAAAGATGATCCCAAATGATTTCCCTGACGTGAGCAAGCGCTTCTTCTTTTGACCTGTTGGCATTAACCTCAAAAGCTGACAGTTTTTCCCAGCCCAGGCCCCACACTTCCGATGATCGCGCACGGACCGATGTTTCAGTCTCTTCCGTCTTTCGTTGAACAGCGGCTTCCGGGTCTACTTTTAGAACGATTAACAAGTCAGGGAGCTTTATTTTTTGATAATAGAAATTTTCCTTGTCGATCAAAAACCTTAGGAACCAATTTGTTTTATTTGAATTGGGTATTGCCTCTTTGCATTGCGGCCCATCCATTTTCATGAAGTCCGCGAAGGAATAACGATCACAGAGAACCAGACTTCCATTCGATGAAAAACGCCGCGCCTGAATATAAGTCAGGTAACGGTCACGGGCTGTGCAAACGGCCCGCATAAACCAGGGAAGCCCGTGCGGCTGAAAAGACTCTTCGTAAACATCCCCTTCAAAGGGATACAACCTCAAGAGCGTGCCTATCTTTAGAATTCCCCGAATAATGGTTGTCGTCCACGACCAGTCAGGCTTTCCCATATGAAGCTTTTTGACTTCGAATTTGCCTGAGAGCCAATGATGTAATTCCTCGATCACGGTCGTTTTGCCCGCTCCATCCCCCCCGACAATGGCGATGAACAAACCGCCATTTGCAAAACGATTTTTGGGCTTATACCTGAATACGCGTCTCTGAATGGGCTGCCATATCCTGCGCGAGAATTTCAAAATAACATCGAAGGCGTGTGGATAGCGAGCACAAGTCCGCAATACTTTTTGCAATTGTTCGCCCGCTTTGATGCGCGTCCAAACGGGACAGCCCGGCTGAAGAGATTGCAGACACAAATCGAACAAGCTTCGGGTCAAACCTGGCAGATGGGGCAGGACTGTTTCAACCTTCGATAAAGTCTCTGGCGTTGACAGATCATCCAGTTCGCAGCGCTCGGTCTTGGAAAGTTGACCATGCCGCATGAGGATCGAATCCCAGGTTGAGTGTTTCAAAATCATGCGTATGACTAGAACGGCCAGTTCAAATTCACGCGCTGGGAGGCGAAATAAATCTCCTTGAACAGATGAGTCTAAATAGACCCTTTCAATTGGCAGGCGGTAATTCTTCGAAAGATCGTTTCCCAGAATTAATTGAAAGTGGGCATGGACGTGAACCAGCCGCCCCGATTTTCGATCCCAGCCGTAATAATCCCGAACTCCGGGCAATTCCTCCTCTTTGGGAATTAAGACCTCTTTAAATCCCAAATCATAAAGAATTTCTGTAAAACTTTGCGCATGGTTTCGGTTGACCAGCAGGTCGAGATCGTTTTCTCCGTTTGCAGATCGGTGTAAAAAAGTATTGCTTTTCCAGTGACAGTGATCGATTTTTTGGATCGCAAGAGTTTTGCAAAGTTTGACAACCAGGTCCAACACACTCTGCTCTTCCGCTTTTTCTTTGAAATCGTGTCTTGTCGCAGCTGCAGATTTAAGATCAAAACTCGTGGACATTTTTCCTCAGGGTCAAGCGATTCGACCAGATTGCATGATTATATTTTTCGGGCATAGGTCATGGCGTCAATCACTGTTAAATTTCCACAACTTGCGTAAGTATGGGTTGCCTCGATGTTTTTATCCCAGTCAGGCCTGATGGACAGAGTATTTCTCTCGCGATATTCCGCTTCGTTGATAACTTCAACTTCATTCAGATCGATCCCGTGTCCATACCCCTTTGAACAGTCTTGTGACGGTCTGAATAAT
>JACRBH010000048.1 GCA_016234535.1 Chloroflexota bacterium | reverse complement strand
GACATATAAAAAAGGAAATCTGATGACAACCGAATTTACTTCTTTAAACCTGCGCCCCGAACTGGAGCAGGCCATCGTCGAACTTGGCTATGTAACACCCACCGCCATTCAGGAAGGCATGATCCCCCTCATGCTCACAGGTGTCGATGTGATTGGTCAGGCCCAAACAGGCACTGGCAAAACCGCCGCCTTCGCACTCCCCATTCTTCATAACTACATCCATCAAAGACTGCCGCAGGCCCTCGTGCTTGCGCCTACACGCGAACTCGCTGTTCAAGTTGCCGCTGCCATGGAACAATATGGCAAGCATCTCAAAGCGCGCGTGCTCGCTGTCTATGGCGGGCAGCCTTATGGCCCGCAGGTCAATCAACTCAAACGCGGCGTGGATGTCGTCGTCGGCACGCCCGGCCGTATCATCGATCTGCTCGAGCGCAAAGTTTTGGATTTGAGCATGGTTAAGACTGTGGTATTGGATGAAGCCGATGAAATGCTCAACATGGGATTCATCGAACCAGTGGAGGAAATCCTCTCTGCGACTCCTTCTTCCAGACAAACCGCTCTCTTCAGCGCGACCCTGCCCGTACGCATTCGCTCCCTCGCAGACCGCTTCATGCGTGACCCTCAATCTGTCACCATCAAAAAAGCGACTCTGACACTGTCAGGGACCGAGCAGCGCTACTACCTTGTGCATGAAGGTGACAAACTGTCGGCGCTGACCAACCTCTTCGAGATCGAACCAATTACCAGCGCGTTGATATTCGTCCGCACTCGCGTGGAGACCGGCCAGTTGGCGAGTCAACTCTCCGCGCGTGGATTCCCCGCCGAAGCCTTGAATGGCGATCTCGAACAAAATGCCCGTGAGCAGATCCTCGGCAGATTCCGCGCGGGTCAAATTAAAGTTTTGGTCGCCACAGATGTAGCCGCGCGCGGTTTGGATATCGATAATATTTCGCACGTCTTCAATTACCAACTTCCCGATGACGCGGAAGTGTATGTGCATCGCATTGGGCGCACAGGCCGCGCGGGCAAGACAGGCATCGCCATTTCGTTATTCTCGCCGCGCGAGAAACGCCGCCTGCGCGAGATCGAACACATGACCAAGCAGGCGCTTACGCTTGCCAAACTGCCCTCCTCGGCAGACATCATTCAGCATCGCGAGAATCAAGTGTTGGAACAAATGAAGATCTGGCTCGGCCGCGGACGTTATCAACGTGAACGCGAACTTGTGGCGCGTCTGGTGGAAGAAGGCAACGACCCAATGGAAATTGCAGCGGCAGCTTTGAAGTTGTCACGCTCTGCTGAGAAACAGCGCCCCGTTGCTAATGTCGCGGAAGTGGTGGCTGAAAGCCGCCCATCTTATCGCGGCGACCGAGATCGTGATTATGGGCGCGGCAAACCGCAGGGTCGTGATGGCCGTCGCGGCGACCGCGATGCAGGCAATAAGAGAGTATCTCATGAAGCGGGCATGGTGCGCTTGAAGTTGAACAAAGGCAGGGAGAATGGCGTGCGTCCGAATGATATTGTCGGTACAATCGCGCATCATGCCGATATTCCAGGCAGTTCCATCGGCAAGATCCGCATCGAGGATACATTCACCTATGTGGATATCCCCGAAGCACTGGTTGAGAAGGTTCTGAAGCACAATGGCAATTACCGAATTGGGAAAGACAAATTCACTTTGGTGAAATCCTAATCTCGTTTTCATTGACACATCACCGGTCACGTGATAAAGTAGTGGCCTACACGGATACCAGTAGTTCGCTTTGGAAGTATAACCATCGGCTCATGGGAAACAGTCCATGAGCCGTTTTGTTTTGTCTGTTCTGGCGAAAGAACCGGGTCCTCCAAATTTCTTTTTTGCCAAGGAGGCAAACAATGTCAGAACGTATTATCGGCACAGTCAAATGGTTCAACGGAAGCAAGGGCTACGGCTTTCTCGCTCGCGAAGGCGGCGCGGATGTCTTCGTCCACTTCTCCGCAATCCAGGGCGATGGATTCAAAAATCTTGAAGAAGGTCAGAAAGTTGAATTCACCGTTGAGAAAGGCCCCAAGGGCCCGCAGGCTACCAACGTAGTTGTAGTCAGCTAACTCATACTGAATGCTAAAAAACTCCCTGAGATGAAAGTCTCGGGGAGTTTTTTGATTTTCAGCTATGATTTATTAAATCCGGTGATATGATATTTATCAGGAACAATTGCAGTTTTCCAGGAGTCTACTTTGGTAAAGGAGATAATATGAAAATTCGAGCTGCTCTTCCCTTGTTCGCCTTACTCCTGGCGGCCTGCCTGCCAACTCCCCAACCATCATTGGAGAATCAAATTATGGATAACACAGAGGTGACTTCCCAGCCAACAGACGGCGGCATCGAAGGCACAGTGACCATCGGACCGTCATGCCCGGTCGTTCAGGTGGATGTTCCCTGCCCGGACACACCACTTCAGGCAACATTCACTGTTTTTACAACAACAGGAAATAAAGTGATCGAATTCCAGACCGATGAACAGGGACATTTTAAAATCAGCCTGAGCCCGGGCGACTATGTACTCCATTTGGAGACTCCCAAAGTCAATCGCTTCACAACTGACACACCGTTTAACGTGGCCGAAAACCAATATACATTATTGGATATCAAGTACGATAGCGGGATCAGATAGGAATATTGGCAAAGTTCGAAGCGCAGCAACAGTTATGAAAAAAACATGGTCGTTTCTGCTGGCTAATCTTTTTGGTTTATTGAGCTTAACAGGATGCAGCTCAAGCGCCGCCGTGGTTCCCACATCAATTCCATCAGCAACACCACAAGCCGCCCCTGGAAACAAGATATTGCCCACACCCGTTTCCCCCGGGAAAACCATTATTTACAATGATCTCCAAGTAACCATGGATCAGGCAGAGATCACAGACAGCTATTTAACGGAATATGGTTCCAACAGAGAGCCCACTGGGAACAATAAATTTCTCTGGGTCCACATCATCCTTATCAATATCAGCCAGAACGAACAAAGCCTGCCTGACGCCGAACATTTCAGCGCACTATTCGCCACATCTGAATTCAAGCCTGCCTATGGACATCGCAAAGATCACACGGACTACACGACTTTGATCGAAGTTATCAATCAAGGGGATGAAGTAGATGCCTGGCTGCGCTTTGATATTCCCACCGATGCAGAACTAGCTGATTTGACATTTGCATTTCTCCCCGAAAGTACGCAGGTAAGTTTTGGTTTTTCATCCAATGAGTATTTTTGGGCAGATCACCCAATTTATTTGTGGACTTGCGTACCATAAACAAAAAACATCTTCGCGTCGTCCCATTTTCTTGTCTTGCCTAACTTAGCTTTTCAAAAACCTCACAACCTGTTCACGAATTTCCTTTGACTGTAATGCCCCTCGATGCCCCAAGCCATCGGTTTCAATGAAATGCGCACTCTTCCAAACTCGCGCAATTGTGCGGCTATCCTCCACTGGAGTCACATTATCTGACCTGTCATGGAACATCAAAGCAGGGATGTGGATCTGCGGCGCAAGAGTCTCATTCACGATTGCATCCAGCACATCCCTGCCAAAGTTTTCGTAGATCATGCTTCGTAATCCATCTATGATTTCGTCTGGCAAATTTGCCAGCACTTGAAAACGCGGAAGGGAATCCAAAAGCCGATTGAAAGCGCCGAAATATATCAGTTTGGAAGGAGGCGGGAAATTTCTTTTGACCAGCGCATACGATGTAATCAAAGTCCCGAATGAATGGGCGATGATCGCATCAAACTCCCCTTCACGCTTCATGACCAAATCCATAGTTGGTGCGATCTCGAGGAGGTTGGTCATCGCCCCATCTGATTCGCCATGCGCGGGCTGGTCATAAGCCACGACGCGATACCCGGCTGACAATAACGGTTCAACAAAGCCTGTCATTTGAGCGCAGGCCCCGCCCCAGCCATGCATCAGTAAAACAGCAGGACCGTCGTCGCCCCAGGTTGTGACTGCCAGCTCACCGCCATCAAACGGGATGCGGTAATTATTCCCGCGTTCGATGATCTCATGATCCACAGACTTGACCTCATATTGTGATGGGCTGAAAAACGCCTGATAGACCTTCTTTACAATCGCTTGATATTTGGTTGTTGATTCTAAAGTTGCCATTGGTTCTCCTTATTTAATACTTACTATTTGGTAAGTTTTGCAAACAAAAAAAATTAGACGAGCAAATCCAGCTTTATCTGCTCAACGACATCACGAAATTTCTTTGTCCCTAAAGCGCGCGCCATTTGCAAACCACCCTGTAAACTGGAATGGATCAACGCCGCCTTATTCGCAGGTTCGCCGTTGAAGTTGAAAACGCCCGCATCTCTTCCCTCCGCCAGCATGGTTTGCAGCCAGTCGAGTAACTCCTTGTGCAGTGCTGCCACCTCGCCTTGTAACTCCTCAGGGATTGAGTTGAACTCAGCTTCCATGGACCCAACCAAACAGACCTTGCCTTTGTCGGCGCGCATATCTGTATAGATATTAAAGAACCAATCCAATTTTTCGTTGGGGGAAAGATCCTTTACGCGGGAATTATTGATCCATAGTTGAAAGCGGTCACGGTAACGTTTGACTACAGCGCACCCCAACGCCTCCTTGGTGGGATAGTGGTAATGAATGGCGGCATTCTTCACGCCAAGCTCAGACGCGATATGAGCATAGCTAAAGCCATTGAAGCCTTTATCCTGCAACAAGGATTCAGCCAGGTTCAAAATCGTTCGTTTGGAGTTTTCAATCTTAACCATTGACGGGATTTTACTTACTAGTCAGTAAGTTGTCAAGGGAAGCGCTTCCTCCGCCTTTGAACGAATATGGCCAGGTTTTCCAAGTTTCCGAATAAAAACAAACCGGCGCCCGTATATACTATGACTAAAGCAATAAACGGAAAGGAATGTCTGGCGGTGGTCATCGTTTTTGAAATAAGTGAAGCAGAGCTTGTCATCAAGGCGCAGGGCGGTGACCGAAACGCGTTCAATGAAATTGTTCGCATCCATGCCCAGGGCGTGTTGAACGTTATCTTCCGCATGTGCGGTGACATGCAGATCGCAGAAGACGCTGCCCAGGAAGCATTCATCCGCGCCTGGTCGCACCTCGGTTCCTTTCGCGTGGATCGCGAAGCGTCTCTGCGGAACTGGCTGTACCGCATCGCGCTCAACACCGCAACGGATATGCTGCGCAAAGAGAAGCGCATCCTGCCGGGAGCCGTGGAGGATCTTTATCTGACAGATCCACAGCCCGGCCCGGAAGGCATGTTTTTACAAGGTGAACGGACAGCCATGGTGCAAGGGGCAATTCAATCCCTGCCAGAGGCAAGCCGGGCGGCGCTGGTGCTGAAGGAGTACGAAGGATTTTCCTATCATGAGATCGCCGACGCCCTTGATATCCCAATTGGAACCGTCATGTCGCGTTTGAAT
>JACRBH010000045.1 GCA_016234535.1 Chloroflexota bacterium | reverse complement strand
GCCACAGCCGCAGGATTGGTTAAATTCAATTCGTCAAAACATTTATCAAACCCCACACCGCGCGCGTGAAGCATTGTGCCCATTGCGCCATCGGCGAGGAGGGTTTGAGACGAAAGGCGATTTAGAAAATTATTTTGATTCATTGCATTCCTAATCTTTCAAGGTTTTTTGATCACTGTTAAAAGAGCGCCATCAACTGAGACAGTGTAAATGATTTCTGCATCTGGCGATATGATTTCATCAAGATTGTAACGTGACAAGGCAATGAAATAGTATTCCTGACCTTCCAATTCAGGCCCGTACGCATCCAGGACTTTCAGGTCTCTCCTGGCGAAGGAGTTAAAGATGTGTGCAGGACCTTCCACGTATACATAAGCGTTTGCCGGCGCAATACTGTTAACATAGTTTGCAGCTTCGCGGTAGGAGGTGCCCCAATAATCCAATTCAAACCGTACTTGCGCACCGTTCACGCCTCCAATGAAGCGGTTGTAATAGATATATTCGTAAGGGTGCAGGCGAATCCCATCCATGATCCCCGGGAGAATAACGAGCGTGATCAACGCAATTTGCCATATAGGTTGCTTTATCTTTGAGAAGACGACGCCAGCCATAAGAAATATCGGCGGCAGGATGAAAAGTACTTGACGGAAATTATCATAGAGGGACGGGCGAAAAATGACAAATCCGAGGATGGGGATGATAAACCAACCCAAGAGGACAAGCAATATTCCGCCGTATTCACGCTTCTTTATAAACCCGGTAATTGTTACTGTCACCCCCGCGAGAAACAACACCCAAACAGGCTCAGTTAATTGTATGGCGAGCAGAACGGGAAGGTATGTGACTGGCAGGGCATTGGCTGGGTAATACATGCCATTAAATAGGACTTGTTGCTCCCGCGGAAATGCCGCCATAACCTGCAGGCTTTCCAGCAATCGTCCAACGGGATCACCCCATAGATAGGGCCAGGTTATATACATTGAAGCGAGGGAAACAAACCCATAAATCGTAATTGTGAGGATAGCTTTCCTTCCTGCCCGTCCAAATATATAAATTGCTATCAAGATTCCTGCTAATGGACCTGCATTCCGCATGGATGTTGCAAACCCAAGTACAAACCCTGCCAACATCACAGGGAGTCCAAGCAACCGCAAACCAGACCAAAACCTTTTGGAAAGCAACCAAAGGACAACTGTTGTACTAAGAATTGTATATATTCCACGCAAGCGCAGGAGGAAGATGAACAGCTTCTTTATATAGATGTCTGCTGGCACAGCGCCAAAATTCTTTGCCACCAGCGAAAAAAGATGGATCATTGTAGTGTTGGGACCGGTATAGGCGCTGTTGATGATGTTCGTGGAGATCTCTGATATCACTTTCGTTCCAGCGAATAAACAAACGATGGAAAATGCCCAAATGGAAACAATCAGCCCAATTGTCCATTTGAGGCGGGTATCAAGAGAAGCCCAGACTGCGGATACTTGCTCCCATACTCCGTTATACAGATAGTCATACATTTTCAAACCCAGCGCAATGCTTAGTAGGAATAAGGATGCAAATGGCATATCCTTGGGGTTGATGATGCCGTGTCCCCAAAAGACAGGCTGGGTCATATAAAGCAGGGTTGTTCCAAGCGAAGCCCATGGACTGAGCCATCGGCGGGATATTATGTACAGGCTGAAAAGCCCCATCTGAAATGTTATGAAATGGAAGAAATGGCGTATATCCGTTTCATGCCAACCCAAATTAAGGTTGGAGATAAACTGTGTCAAAAGTTCCACGGTCATGACAAACGCAGGACCGTGCAAATCCTTGGCAACTCCACCTGCCTCTGTGATTCCCTCCGAACGCCCCTCCTGAAACCACGATACATAGGACTGCAATGCATGGTTGGCATAATGCTCATATTGATGTCGTTCATCCCACGATTCGCCGTAGTGAGTAAGTATGAATGGAATCAGGATCATGTTGGCGAGTATCAATGCCAGAACCGGAAGATTCTGGTATTTTTGGAGAGGTTCTTTTCCCAATTCAATTATACGATCCATAAAACCTTTCTCTGAAAACGGATGCCGGCCCATGGTGAATTTACCGTGTGATCAAAGATTATCTCATCAACTGTTCAACACGCGATTCACCAACAGAATAATACTTTGCCTGGGGATGGTGGACAATGATCGCGGCAGTGGATTGCTCCGGGATGAGCTGGCCTGATGTGGCGAGACTCATGCCGAGTTCTGTTTCCACAGCCGGCAATAGCTGGAATACTTTGAAGTGATCTTCCAATTCAGGGATGGCAGGATAGCCCCAAGAGTAACGTTTACCTTGATCTTCGCTCAGACCCAGCTCGCGGCGGATGTGTTCATGCAGATAGTTAGCTGCAGCCTCGGCAGTTTGAACGGCGAGTCCATGCAGGAAGTAGGCTTCGGTGTAGTCATTGGCGGCTTGCATCTTTTCAAATTTTTCGGTGGCTTCGAGACCGACTGTGACGACTTGCAGAGCAACCACATCCATTTGACCTGACTCGGCGGAAGCGTAGTAATCTGAAAGCGCGAGATGATCGTCGTGGGGCTGGCGCGGAAATTCAAAGCGGATCATAGGCAACGGATTTGAAGCGGATGAACGGATAAGGTCAAGGGATGCGGGGTCATAGATGATTAAGCTATCACCATCAGCTTGACAAGGGAAGTAGCCGTAAACGGCTTGCGGTTTGAGCCAGCCATCTTTGAGCGCTTCCTTGGTCATTTTCGCGAGGCGGGAATCAAAATCTTTTCTAATTTTTTCCCATTCTTTGCCGTGGGTGTTTTTTGCACCCCACGAAAGGCGATACAACTCATTGATGTTGAGGTGCTTGAGAACCATTTCAAGGGGCATGTCTTTTACAACTCGCTGGCCAAGTTTGGCAGGGAGTGCGATGGGGGCAGGTACGATGTTTGATCGTGTTGCGTGTCCCGAAGGGGTGATGCGTGTTACAGGCTGCGAGGCGCGTCCCATTTCCATATCCGCATCTTTGCGCATTTGTTCGAGCAGGGCGGGTTTGCGATTTGGGTCGATTAACTGATCCATGGTCTCAAGGCCTTCAAAAGCATCTTTGCAATAGAAGACACCTGAATCATAAGTATTCCCATCTTCAGCAAATAGGATACGGCGACCAAAGCGGCGATTGATGGCCGCGCCGCCCACGAGAACAGGGATATTATGTCCGCGGCGATGGAGCTCGTTAATGATCAACGGCATTTGTTTGGAGGTCGACACCAGCAACGCAGACAGTCCAATCGCGGTGGCATTTGCTTCGACAGCTTTGGTAATAATCGTCTCGGCTGGCACTTGCTTGCCGAGGTCGATGACTGTATAGCCGTTATTGGCGAGAATGGTCTTGACGAGATTTTTGCCGATGTCATGCACGTCGCCGTAGACGGTTGCAATGACGACCGTGCCTTTGGTGACGCCTTCCACTTTCTCAAGATAATTCTCAAGATGATTGACGGTCTTCTTCATGACTTCAGCAGACTGCAACACGAAGGGCAGGATCAATTCGCCCGCGCCGAATTTGTCACCGACTTCTTTCATGGCGGGGAGGAGAACGGTGTTGAGGGTGTACACCGCTATTGCGTGTTGCGTGGAGCGTGGGACGTGGGGTTCACGGTTGATGATTTCATCAATATCCGCTTCAACGCCTTCTTTGTGGCGGTGGACGATTTTCCAGTGCAGGCGCTGCTCGGGGGTCATGCCTGCGGTGGGGTCGGCGAGAGTCGATTCGGTTGTAGGTGTGACTTTATCGTAGTATTCGATATAGCGCTGCAAGGCATCGGCGCGGCGGTTGAAGAGCAGGTCTTCGGCCATTTCTTTTTCTTCAGCGTTGATGTCTGCATACGGTGTGACGTGGGCTGGGTTGATGATGGCCATATCCATGCCAGCTTTAACGCAGTGATACAGCATGATCGAGTTGAGCACAGGGCGCGCATGTTGCGCCAAACCAAACGATAAATTGCTTACGCCAAGCGATGCCAGCACACCAGGCAGGTTTTCTTTGATGAGACGAATCCCTTCGATGGTTTCGATGGCGGAGTTCACAAATTCTTCGTCACCAGTTGCCAGTGTAAATGTCAGCGCGTCGTAGACCAAATCCTCGGGCTTGAGTCCGTGATCGTTGACAGCGATGTCGTAGATGCGTTTGGCAACTTCGAGTTTCTTCTCGCGAGTCTTTGCCATGCCGTTTTCATCGATCGTCAAAACGATGACAGCGGCATTATGTTCTTTGGCAAGTTTAAAAATCTTATCGGCTTTTTCGCGGCCAGATTCGAGATGAGTGGAGTTGATCAAACAACGCCCAGGCGCGGTCTTCAATGCGACTTCGAGGACATCCAATTCGGTGGTGTCGATCACCAAAGGAACATCCACACCCATCTCAAGTTTCTTGACGACCTTGCGCATCAGTTCAACTTCATCGGGGCGTTCGGTGACGGCGCAGGAAATATCAATGGCGTGCGCGCCGAATGCGACCTGTTCGCGCGCGATCTCCAGAATGCCATCGTAATCTTCTTCGAGCAGGAGGCGCTTGAACTTGCGCGAGCCTTGCGCGTTACATCTCTCGCCAAGCAGGGTGGGCGGAGGATCCTGTCGCATGGAAATTGCCGACATGGCAGAGGCAAGCTGAGGCGTCGTGAGAACGTTGCGTGTTGCTTGTTGCGTGTTGCGTAGTTTGTCCACCAGCAATTTCATGTGTTCAGGAGTCGTGCCACAACATCCGCCTACGACTGAGATGTTGTATTTGGTCACGAATTCATATAAGTCGTTTGCAAACGGTTCGGGCTCGAGGGGATAAACTGCTTGTCCATCCACATTCAGCGGCAGGCCCGCGTTGGGGATGCACGAAACGGGCAGCGTGGAATTTTCGCCGAGGATGCGGATGGGCTCGCGCATGTGTTCGGGGCCGGTGGAACAGTTCAGGCCGATGACGTCGATGCCCATGCCTTCGAGGATGGCGAGCGCGGCGTTGATGTCGGTGCCGAGTAACATGCGGCCTGTCGTATCAAGCGTGACCTGGGCCTGGATCGGCAAATAGACATTCGTTTCGCTGAAAGCTTTGTGCAGCCCCGTGATGGCGGCTTTGACTTCGAGGATGTCCTGTGATGTTTCAATGAGAAGCACATCCACGCCGCCTTGAATGAGTCCGACAGCTTGCTCGCGGAAAGCATCGGCGAGTTCATCGAAGGTGATGTTGGACAGGTCGGGGTCATTGGCGGAGGGGAGTTTGCCTGAGGGACCGATGGAACCTGCGACGAAGCGGGGTTGAATTTCTGAACCGCTAAGCTCGCTAAGGTCGCCAAGATTTTTATTTTGGTTTTCCTTCGCGCTCTTTGCGTGCTTAGCGGTGGAATACTCATCAGCGAGTTTGCGCGCGAGTTTGGCAGCAGCCATGTTGATCTCGAGAACACGGTCACCTAATTTATATTCCACCATCGTCAAACGGTTGGAGCGGAAGGTGTCTGTTTCGAGCACGTCCACGCCGACTTCGAGGAAGGAGCGATGGACTTTTTCCACGGCTTCGGGATATGAGATGACGAGATAGTCGTTACATCCGTTGTACTGCTCGCCGCCAAAATGTTCGGCGGTGAGGTTTTGGTTTTGCAAACTCGTTCCCATCGCGCCATCGAAAACAAGGACTTTCTTTTCGAGTGCGTCGAGGTAACGGCGGTTGGTGTATTTGCGTTGGGTCATTAAATCTCCTAAATAATCAATTAATCGTCAATTTCATTTGCTGCTTTTATTATTCTTTCTCTAAATATTCTGGTTCACCTACAAATAAGCCCGCACGGGGATTAATCCCCCGTGCTATTTTTACGAAGCCGACCGAGGTCGGCTAGTCCGCTTGAGCGGACTTTGTAGGTATAGCACGGACGTTTACGTCCGTGCGGGCATCGTCGGGCGGGGACAATTACGCCGCGCAGCATCATTTCGCAATCATCTTCGCATCATCCAGTACAGCCCTTGCCCATGCGGTGACATCCGCGCAATAGGCTTCTGCATTCTCTGTGCGGACATCGAGAATCGTCTTTGTCCACGAGGTTTTGTCGATGACAGGCCTGCCATCTTTCGATTTGAATTTGAAGGTGCGTTTGCCGCTGTCCACTGCATCCTTGACCTGCTGGCGAATCAACGAAGGCGATCTCTTTTCCACAATGAACTCCCTCAGGAGATCACGTTCATACAACCAGCCTTCAAGGGACAGTTTACTGGAATGCTGGAGCATGTACGCAGCCACAGTCAGATTGTGGACTGCGCCATAACCCATATCAGAAAATTCCAGCGCGAGAAATTCATCGAAGCGGGTTTGGCATAAATTATCAAGCGCGCCGCATTCGGGGCAATTCATAATATCCTCCTTGAACCGCTAAGAGCGCGAAGTTCGCTAAGAAAAAAAGAAAGCTTTGCGCTCTTTGCGTGCTTCGCGGTTAAATACCTTTCGGCAAAGTCGCCCGACCCGCCTCAGTCATTTTACCTTCCTCGATCATTCTGCGCACGCGCTCGATATTCGTATCCGTCCAGTTGGACTTGGGCCTGCGTTTTGTGAAGCGTGTGGCATAACGATCACCGTCCATGCCCTTCTCAAATCCGTCGATCCAGCCGAAGCAGATGGCTTCTTCAACCGCATCCACGTAGGAAATCGATGGTTTCTTTGTGACCTTTTTGTATTGGATCAACCAGATTTCCTTTTTGAACTTGTGATTCTTCTCCAGCCATTCGCGGAATTCCTCACGCGTGGTTACATAAATTGTTTCGCCGATTTCCATAAATCCTCCATGTCATTGCGAGGAGGGTGTTCTTCCCGACCCCGATGGGGCAATCTCCGTCATAAGTAGGAGATTGCTTCGGGCAGAAAAGCATTGCCCTCGCAATGACGTATTAAACAAAATTGCCTCTCAGATTGAGAGGCAATGTGAAAACACATCAACTCTCATCTATCAATTGAATAAATCAATTGCCGAAGTTGGCACCGTAATTAGTCGTATTGTCTTTTAGCCGCGTAGTCTTTTGGTCTTTCAACCACCACACTATTTGACCAGCAGACTATTTGACTACATCGGTTGCCGAGGTTTCAAAGGGTCGGTCCCTCCGCCTCTCTGGATGAGTACAGATCACAAATTGTTTTTGGTTTATAACATAGCGAATGAGGCATGTCAAATAAAAATTATTAACTCACCTTACGCGGTAACGCGAGATGCTTCGCAGTCTCGCAAAATGGGCGACATAAATGTCGCGCTACAGGCTGGACTGCGTAACGTCAGTTATTTACTGATGTTACGCAGTAGCGGCATGTCTTTGCGAGGACGCCCTTGTTCTTTGTCCGAAGCAATCCCCCTGCCGACTAAGAGATTGCTTCGCCGCGAAAACCAAGAGCGCGGCTCGCAACGACATCAACTTTTAGGTAAAGTGCGTAACATCAGTTATTAACTCACCCTACATGGTAACGCGAGATTTATCTCGCAAAATGGGCGACATAAATGTCGCGCTACAGGCTGCACTGCACAAAACGCAGTGCGGCGCAAGTGAGCAAAGCTTCCTATAATTAACTCAGAGGCCCTTCGCTTTGCTCAGGGAATCACAATCGAGAGTTAATCGCTGTCCCACCATAACAGGGCGCGCTGTAAAAATGAAAACACAATGATCGCAGGGACGGTCATCACCACAGACGCGGCCATCAGCAGGGGCCAGTTGGTTTTGTCCATTTCCTGAAGTTGGAGCAAACCAACGGGCAGGGTGTAAAGAGTCTGCGAACGCAAATATAGCAACGGAGTGATGAAGTCATTCCAGTAAAAGAGAAAGGATAACATTCCCACCGCCATCAACGCGGGATGGGCGAGAGGCAAAGCGATTCGCCACCAGGCCTGGAATAGATTCGCGCCGTCGAGTTCGGCGGTCTCGAAGACGGAGCGATCCACGCGGCGGAACGTCCAGTAGAACAGCAAAATAAACAGCGGACTGGAACCCATCAGCGCGGGAGCAATCAACGGCAGGCGCGAGTTCGTGATTTCCATCCACGCAAAAAGCAGGAAGCGCGTTAGCCAAACGGCGGTAACGGGAATCATTTGCATTACTCCCGCGAGAATCAGCAAACGCAGACGGGCGCGCTTTCCAAGCAGAGACATGCCAAAGCCAGCCCAAGATGCGGTCAATAAAGTGAGGAGAACGCCAAGTACACTGATATACAACGAATTGAGAAGATAACGCCCAAATGGCAGGACCTCAAAGATGCGCGCGTAGTTGGCGAGAGTCAGGCTTTCGGGGAGAATCTCCAACCCTCGAGGCGGAAGCAGGCCCGGGGTGCGGAGCGAAGCGAAGAACATCCAAAATAACGGCAGGAGAAAAAGTCCTGTCAAGGCAATGGAAAGTAAGTGGCCAAGGATGCGGTTAATCTTCATCGAAGCCCTGCCCCTCGAAGATGAAGTAAACAAGCCCCACCAGAATCATCGTGACGAGAAAGACCATCAGCATGGTGGCTGCGGCTTGCCCAAAGCGCAATCCATCGAACGCAGTTTCATAAATGAAGAGCGGCGTGAAAAAAGTGGAATAGTACGGGCCGCCGCGCGTCATGATGTAAGCCGGGGTAAATGTGTTTTGAAACGAAAGCGCCACGTCGCGCACGCTGAGCACCACCAGCCACGGACTAAGCAAGGGCAAAATAATGGACGTGAAGATTTGCCAGCGATTGGCTCCATCCACACGGGCAGCATCGTGAACTTCACGCGGGATGTGCCGCAATCCCGCCAGCAGAATCACAAATCCTTCGCCAAGTTGAAAAAGCGATACGATGACAAGGGCAGGCAGCGACCAGGCTGAGTCCGCAAGCCAGGAGGGAGCTGGCAAACCAAGCAGACGGAGCGAAGCGTTCAGCGGACCGTAGAGTGGATTCAGAATCCAGAGCCAGGTCAGCGCGTAAGCCGTATCCGGGATAATCGTTGGCACGTATGCGGCGGCACGATAAAATCCAATGGCTCGGCGCGGTCGGCTATAAAGCAGAGCGAGTCCAAGCGCACCCAAAACACGAAGCGGAATGGCGAGTGCAATAAATAAAAGTGAATTAGTAAGCGCGATCCAAAAGAGCGGGTCGCGGCGCAGGAGTTGAAGATTTTGCCAGCCGGTAAAGAGCGGACGATCCATGCCGTTGTAGCTGGTGAAAGCGATAAAAAACGAAATGCCTGCCGGGAGCGCAATCAGAAGAAACGCTCCAAGCAGGTAGGGTGTGAGCAGTGCAGTAATTTGCAGGCGTGTGCGACGCAATTTATTTCTCGAAGAAGTATTCGCGCGAGCGTTGTACGGCTCTTAGCATTGTGTCATTCACGCTGGCTTGTCCGTAGAAAGCGCGCGCCAATTCCGCACCGGCACTCTCTTCGATCTCAGCCCAATTGGGGTGAATGGGCAGGGCGCGAATAAATGGAATGATATCGAGAAAAACTTTGCTATTGGCGGGCTTTGCGTTCGGGTCAAGAAAGGCTGGCGAGTTGGCAACCGCAATCAACGAAGGCACTGTGCGCCCGGTTTCGGCGATGATGGTCTGACCTTCGGGCGAATTGGCATATTCGATAAACGTCCACGCGGCGGGTTTATTCTCAGATGCGGATGGCAGGCAATAGGCATCGGCATGAAGAATGCCAGCAGGTCTGTCCTTTTGCGGCAGGGCGGCCACATCCCAATCAAACTGGGCGGATTCGCGATAAGTCGGCACGCCGCGGCGGCTGTTGAAGAACATTGCCAGGCGTCCGTTGATAAAGCGGCTCTCACTGTCTTCGGAAGCTTCTTCATCCGCATTCGGCACAACATGATGAACGGTCTGCAAACTGACGAAGAATTCAGCCGCCACTAAATCCTCGGGCAGATCAAGCGTGAGCGTGGATGGATTGGATTCATCATCTACAATTTCCCCATTCACCTGCCAGACGAAAGGCGCGAGTCGGATCAGGGACGGTTCGAGCCCCGCCCCGAACTGATCGGTCACCCCATCATTATCAACATCTTGAGTGAGTGATTGCGCCGCAGAAAGAAATTCATCCCACGTCCAGCCATCCACGGGGTAAGGAACGCCCGCGCCATCGAACATATCCTTGTTGTAATACACAACGAGACTGGATATGTTTTGCGGGATGCACATCAACTCATCCTGCCATTTGAAGGCGTTAATAGCTTCGGGATAAAAATCCACTTCCTTGATAAGGCTGGATTTTTCGAGATAAGCACCCAGCGGTTCGAGTGCGCCGATGTTGGCGAAAGCGGCAAAACGCCGGTAGTTGATCAAAAGCACATCGGCGGGGTCACCCGCTGTAAGGTCAGCGGCGAGGCGTTTGCGATAATCAGATTGCCCGGGGACTTGAATCACTTCCACCTGAATTTCAGGGTGTGACTGTGAAAATGAATCCACCAGGTTTTGATAGGCGGCCAGTTCGGCTGGGTCACCAAAAACCATGAAGGAGATATTCCCGCCTTTGAGCGAGGCAGGCTGGCAAGCAGAGATGATGATGGAAACTATACCGATAACAAAAACAAGGAAGCGGGCCTTCATGAAATCCTCCAAGTCTGGGAATATTGGTTTGGAATTTTATCATGGAGAAGTTGACGAAAACTCTCCAGCCATGATAGACTGTCAATTAAGTTTCCCCTTAATTGTAAGAAACGAAATGAAAACTGTCGAACCCATTTCAGCTTTTGACAAAATCAAGCTCCTGGCAGATTCCCGCCGCATGGATATTTTGCGTCTGTTGATGGCGGCCCCCGCCACACTCACGCAACTTGCGCGTACCTTGAAGCAGTCTCCTGCCTGGGTGAGGCATCACATCCTTGCGCTTGAGTCTGCCGATCTGGTCGAAGTCAGCGAGACAAAGCACACAGGCAAAGTAACGGAAATTTATTACCGGTCCAAAGCGGATGCCTACCTTTTACAGGAGATCGTTCTCCCCAAAAGCAAAAAGCCTTCGGTGATCTTTTCGGGCAGTCATGATATTGCCATTGAAGGTATTGCAGATCATCTCACCAGGCACATGAATATCCTCAGCCTGCCCGTTGGCTCGCTGGACGGATTGGTCAATCTCCGTTTGGGGGTATGCCAAATCTCAGGTTCGCATTTACTTGATGAAAGCGGCGAGTACAACACTCCTTTTGTAAAACATTTATTTCCAGATCGAAGCGTGGAAATTATCACCCTCGCTTATCGCACCCAGGGACTTATCCTTGCACAAGGCAATCCCAAGGGGATCAAGAAGATCGCCGACCTTGCACGTAATAACATCCGCTTTGTGAACCGCAATGCAGGTTCCGGCACGCGCCTCTGGCTGGATGCGGAACTGCGCAAACAAAACATCCCTGTCGAAAAGATCCCTGGTTACGAAATTTCGGTCAAGACACACAGCGAAGCCGCTTCTTTAATAGAAGCAGGCAAAGCGGATGTCTCCCTCGGCCTGCAAGCCGCCGCCCATCAGCACAGACTCGATTTCATTCCGCTCTTTGAAGAACGCTACGACCTCATCCTGCCGCGTGAGCAGGAACAGACTCTCAATCCCTTGCTGGATTACATCCAGACCGCGGATTTTCGACAACTGCTCAATTCCCTTTCAGGCTATAGCACTACGCACAGCGGTGAGCAGATTCATTTTGATGAAGGATGATGCCGGGAATTTGCGCATTGGAACACGTTGACCTTCCCGCTGAAACCATTATGGATGTCAAGCGGAAAGAGGGACGGATAATCGCGGCAGATTTTCTTAACTCAACCCTGGTCAAAGGTATAGTTCTTTCTCCCATCTGCAATTGAAAAACTGGCTTTTTGGGCAGCACACATATGGATAAATATGCTATATTTGATTTACGGATAAGTTTTTCCTTAATTGATTTGGTGTTAGATCATCATTGCAGCGACGGAGAATTGAAACATGTACCGAACGATTAAATCTATCTTGCTTATGGGTCTGATCCTATCTCTGGCATTATCCGCCTGCGGATCACCCGCCCCGATAGTTGCCCCCGCTGCCGGGGAACCTGCCTCCGTCCAAGCGACAGAAGCCCTCGTTACTGTTTCCGACTCACATATTCTCTTCCAGATCATCAGAGCGGACGGCACAACATTTGATGCGACTCTCGATGCGGTCAAAGCATTGCCCCTGACCCAGGTCACTGCCGAAGGCAAAGTGGAGGAGGGGCCTTATCTCAGTGATATTTTGGCGTTAGCTGGTATCACCGAGTTCACAGAGGTCACACTTGAAGGAAGTTCCAACCCCGCCACCTTGACCTTTGAACAGGTGGATGAAAACACCATCCTTGATTTTAACAATCACGGCACGATGAAACTATCATCCACATATATTCCCAAAGCCAATTGGACAAAGGACGTTGCCCAGATCACAGTGAAATAGTAATTCGGGCTTGCGTTTTTTTATTTCGTATTTTAAATTGAGGAAATACTTAGGTCAATAAATTAATAACTTCCGTCATTGCGAGGAGGGTGAACTTCCCGACGAAGCAATCTCCCTCACAAAAAGGAGATTGCTTCGCCCTATCGGGCTCGCAAGGACCAGGTTGCGGGAAGTTATATTTTTTACGAACTCTTAATTGATTCCTGCTTGTTGAAAAGGCAAAAATATGCGTTACCTGCTTGGAATAGACGACACAGATAATCTCGAATCACGCGGCACGGGTCATCGTGTTCGCCAGTTTGCGGATTGGCTGGCGAAGAATGACTTCGCCGAACCGCTTGGAATCACACGCCATCAGTTGCTGGTGGACTCGCGCATTCCATACACCTCGCATAACAGTTCTGCGTGTCTGTCCATCCAAACAGAAAATGCAAATGCTGTTTGGGAAGCCGTGCGTGAATTTCTTCTGCGTGAAAGCGCGGTCGGTTCAGATGCAGGCTTATGTCTTGCCGAATGGAATTCGATCAATGTTGAAGTGTTGGGTTTTGGGCGCATGGCCAAGCTCGAAGTGCTGACCATGCCCGCTGCGATGCAAACCGCTTCACGATCCAAAATAAGATGCGAAGGGCTTACAGGCACGCATGGCGGAATCATTGGAGCCTTGTCTGCCATTGGCTTGCATCGCGCTGGCAATGATGGCCGTTATCTTTGGCTGCCCGGCTTGCGTGACTTGGAAGGCAAATATCAAGCCAGAGAAATTTGTATGAAAGGCCATATTGACCGCATTTGCACGGTCGAACATAAAGACCTTTCCGCTGAAACAATGGTCGATGTCGGTGAATGGGTCCGTCCCATTTTACGTGATGGAAAATCAACCCTTTATGTTGAGGAGAAAAACAATGAATGGTACATCATCTCTAAAGACCGCATCAAAAGTCTTTCCAACTGAGTGGTCGCTTACGTGGCTTGAAGCGCTGCTGCTTATCGGCGGCGGCGTAATGGCTGTTGTTCTGCACCACGCATTTGATACTTCGCCCGGCTTGCCCGGGCATCACGGCATCGAATGGATGGCGATCATGATCCTTAGCCGCGCATCCTCGCGCTTCCGCGGCGCAGGTACGCTGACAAGCATCGGCGCATCGTTCGCATCTGTTTTGCCTTTCCTGCATGGCGAAAATCCGTTCACTTGGATTTACTATCTTTTGCCCGGCCCTGTTATGGATCTGGCATTTCGTTATCTGCCGCGTTATGCAAATAAACTTTGGTTCATGGTTTTATTGGGTGGCTTTGCGCACATGACCAAACCCATCGGCCAACTAACTGTGAATCTGCTGACCGGCTGGCCCGTTGGCTCGTTCCGCTTCGGCGTTGTTTATCCCTTCGCGAGCCATATTCTTTTTGGAATGATCGGTGGATTGCTTGGCGCGCTGGCTGTTCTGGGCTTCAACCGTTATTCAAAAAAATCAAATCAAGGATAGTAAATTATGAAACTCTCATCTCGTAATGTTCTTTTAACTCTGCTCCTCATGCTCTCCATTGTGTTGACGGCCTGCGGAGCCTCTGCCACACCGACAGTTGTTCCTGTTACGGATGCTCCTGTTTCCACTGAAGCTCCCGCAAATCAAAACTTAATCCTTGCAACAACAACATCTACTCAGGATTCTGGTTTGCTGGATGTGCTCGTCCCCATATTCGAAGAGCAAACAGGCTACACAGTGCAAACCATTGCAGTGGGCACTGGTGAAGCGCTCAAGATGGGTGAAGAAGGCAATGCTGATGTATTGCTTGTTCACGCCCCTGCCTCCGAAGTCACATATATGGAAGGCGGCTTCGGCACAGATCGCTTCCTCGTGATGCACAATGACTACATCATCGTCGGCCCTGCAGATGATCCTGCTGGCATCAAAGGTCTTGGCCCCAAAGATGCATTCCTTGCCATCTACAATGCAGGCGTTCCATTTGTCTCTCGCGGCGATGACTCTGGCACACATAAGAAGGAGGTCAGCTTCTGGACCAAAGCCGAAGTTGACCCTGCTGCCGAAAAACTCGAATGGTTCATCGAAACGGGACAGGGCATGGGCGCTTCTCTTACGGTTGCATCTGAAAAGGGCGGTTACATCCTCACCGACCGCGCCACCTACCTCGCCAACAAGGATAACCTTCAGCTTGAGATTTTGCTCGAAGGCAATAACGCTTTATTAAACATATACCACGTCATCACCGTCAACGCCGAGAAGTGGCCCACCGTCAATTCTGAAGGCGCGCTTGCTTTTGCCAAGTTCATGGTCGACCCCGCTACACAGGAAATCATCAAGGAATTCGGCGTGGATAAGTTCGGCCAGCCGCTCTTCTACCCCGATGCCGACAAGACTGATGCTGATCTAGGGTTGTAAAGTTCGTAAATTTTTAATCAAAGTAGACACGTAAACAACCTCTCAACTGTTTACGTGTCTACTTATTTACCTGTATTACTTATTTACCTGTATACTTTCCTCTCCATGTCCGATATTCTTGAAATCACCTTTCTCTCTTTGCAAGTCTCGACCATTGCAACCCTCGTCAGTCTGTTGATCGGACTGCCGTTTGGTACATGGCTCGCGCTTGGGCATTTCCGCGGACGTTCCTTTCTTTTGAGCATTGTCAATACAGGCATGGCACTACCGCCTGTGGTGGTCGGCCTGATAGTCGCCATGATGTTATGGCGCAGCGGAGTACTTGGCAGCTTGAAGTTGATCTACACCCCCTGGGCCATCATCATTGCGCAGACGATCATCTCCGCCCCTGTTGTGACAGGACTCACGTCCGCTGCGTTGGAAGCACTTGACCCGCGCTTGCAGCAGCAGCTTTTGGGACTCGGCGCTTCACGCCCACAGATGATCTGGCACCTGTGGCGAGAGGCACGTCTGCCGCTGTTGGCTGCTCTCATGGCTGGCTTTGGCTCTGTGATTTCAGAAGTGGGCGCATCCATGATGGTGGGTGGAAATATCAAAGGTCAAACGCGGGTGCTCACGACAGCCATAGTACTGGAAACATCCAAAGGAGATTTTGACAAGGCGCTGGCGCTTTCCGCGCTTTTGCTGACCCTCACGTATCTTGTCAATCTGGCGTTGACATCCATTCAGCAAAAGGGGGCGAGGAAATGATCTCGATCAATAATTTACTCGTTCAGCGCAATGGACGGGATGCGCTAAAGATCGTCTCACTTGAGATTCAAAAAGGTGAAACGCTTGCAGTCGTTGGGCCAAATGGAGCGGGCAAAAGTACGTTGCTGCTTGCGCTGGCGCATTTGATCAAACCTATCAACGGCGGAATTGCATTTCATGGCAAGCCCCTCAAAGATTGGGATGATATCGAATACCGCAGAAAGATCGCGTTCGTTTTTCAAGACCCGCTGCTGATGGATATGTCTGTGCAGGATAATATCGCGCTGGGTTTGAAGTTTCGCGGCGTGAAAAAAGAGGATGCCCTCGAGCGGGTCATTAAGTGGAGCAAAGCCATGGGCGTGGATTCTCTTCTTAAACGCCGAGCAGGCCAACTTTCAGGAGGTGAAGCGCAGCGTGTCAGTCTGGCGCGGGCATTTGTCCTCGATCCCGAACTGCTATTGATGGACGAACCGTTCTCGGCGGTCGATCCACAAACGCGGGCGCAGTTGCTGAAAGACCTGTCTAAAGTTTTGGCAGAAGATCATCGCACAACGATCTTTGTGACGCACAATTTGAAGGAAGCCGCGAAATTTGGCGACCGCATGGCCGTGATCATCGATGGCGAACTGAAACAGGTTGGCACGCCCAGGCAGATCAAAGAAAAGCCTGTAGATAAAAGTGTGAAGGCATTTTTGAAGGGGTTGTAGCCATGTCATTGCGAGGTGGCGCTCTTCCACCGAAGCAATCCCAAGCATTGAGTCGGAGGTTGCTTCGGCACTAAAAACAAGAGCGTGCCTCGCAACGACATGGTTCCTTTTAACGGCATACACCGCGTTCTCACGCGGTGTAGCCAAAAGACCAACTCAGAGGGAGGAGAGAGTTTGGAAGAGCAATTTTTGGTTGCTCAATTACACAGGGTCAAGGTTAGGGTTTGTGCCGCACAAAGCGCAGGCCGCTTTGTCAAGTGTGTTGCATTCAAAGGCATTGGAACAGCGATGCGCAATAACTCTTGGCGGCTGGTCAGGCAGATTCTCAGCGGGGTACACGACTTCATTCTCAATCTTTATTTCGTGACCGGCATGTTCGCAGTACTGGATCTTTTCAACTTTCCAAATCTTTTCTGCCATATCTGCCTCCATAACACTAATGCTCAAAGTTTAAGGTATAAACGCATCCGACGGTAGTGACAGGCGTCACAAAGACACGTGACAAAACACCTATTTAGGATGTGATATATCCTTATTTTTCCTGAGCGTTTGTGCCTGCGATTCGACTGTGCTCAGCGCGAAGGAGTAAGGTGATAGATGCCGCCATTATCGCTGGCAAAATAGATTTCGCCAGATTCATCCTGACCGAACGAGGTAATCGTCACACCCGCTTCAAACATGACCTGGGATTGCCAGCCCGTCTCAGACTGATACAACCCCCAAATTTTTCCCGAACAATAATCTCCGTATAAATAGATTCCATTCCACTCGGGCATGGCCGTGCCGCGATAAACATATCCGCCGGTGATGGAACAGCCTTCGGCATGGCTATATTCCGCAACAGGCAAAAACATGCCGGGCTGTGGATTGCCGTCGTAACCATGATTGCCTTCCATGATAGACCAGCCGAAATTTGCGCCGCCTTGAGAACCGGCAGGCAGGTAATCAACCTCCTCCCAACTGCCCTGCCCTACATCGCCGATCCATAGATCGCCCGTGACACGGTCGAATGAAATGCGCCACGGGTTACGAAGCCCATACGCCCAGACTTCATTTCCAAACGGATTATCAAATGGAATCAGATATACATTTGGAGCATTAAAGTCATTGACATCCAATCGAAGAATCTTGCCCAATAAGGAGTTTGTATTTTGCCCGTTCTTATGCGGGTCACCTGCAAAACCGCCATCGCCGAGGCCGGCATAGAGATAACCGTCAGGGCCAAAAGCCAGCGCCCCGCCGTTGTGATTAGGATAGGGTTGATCGATGTTCAGAAGCACATTCTCACTCATTGGGTTGGCGTAGGTATCCCATAAAAAGCGGGAAATTACTGTGTCACCATTTTTATCGGTATAGTTGACAAATAGCATACCCGCTTCGGGGCGCGGATAAAACGCAAACCCAAGTAATCCCTGTTCATTACCGGAACTTCCAACACGATCTGAGATATCGAGAAAAGGCCGATCGAGTAGTTGGCCGTTTTCATAAATGCGAATGACACCATATTTTTCAATGATGAACAATCTGCCCGTGTCGTCGTTGGCAGATTGGATGTCAACGGGACGATCTAGTCCGCTGGCAATTAATTTCCATTCGTAGGCATTTGCGTCGGGGAATGAACTTGCAATGGCGGTTGGAGTTGCCGACGATGTCGGCGGGACTGTGGCGGTATCAAGCGCGGGCTGAGTTTCTGTTGAGGCTACAGAAACAACCGTCGGCGGGGCGGGAGGCGTACTTGTCGGTAAAACAGACTCTGCCAATCCCCCACAGGCGAGAATTGGCAGAGTCAATAAAAGTAACAGTCGTTTCATTATGGCTATTTGTCGCTTATGTCGGTTGCTTCCGCATCCACAACTTCATCCTGTGCATCAACATTCATGTTACCGGCGAGTTCCTTCATGTGTTCCGCCACCACCGCAGGCGGGCAAAGTTCAGTAAAGACATAAGAACCAAGCCATAATAACGCAGCATCATCCAGTGCGCCGATGACTGGAATGGAGATCGCGTCTATTGGTGAAATAAGGTAAATGAGCGCGCCAACAGGAATAAGTTTGGCAAAGATACTCACACGGCTGTCACCCATAAGACGAGTAATAAGTTTAAGTTGATTGATCACATTGCGTACCACGCCGCTTTGCTGAGACACCGTGAGATTGGAAGGTTTCTTTTGATCCATTTGAATCTCCTTTTGAGTGATTACATTATATTCGATTTGCAACTTGCTTTTTATTTACGCATTTGAGCCTGTTTTGATGCAGGCAGGCAAGGGCTTCTGATAAAATCATCCCATGCCCTATTTGGTTGATGGACATAACCTAATTCCCAAAGTTGGATTGCGGCTCGATTCGCCTGATGATGAATTGGAACTGGTCGCTATCCTGCAGGAATTCGCGCGACTCAAGCGGCAGCAAGTGGAAGTATATTTCGACGGCGCGCCCATCGGTCAGGCCGGGACCCGAAGCCTGGGCACTGTCCGAGCGCATTTTGTCAGGCTGGGGCAGACTGCTGACAGCGCCATCCGCGCACGGTTGAATAAAATGGAGAAAACCGCCAAAAATTGGACAGTGGTATCTTCAGACCGGGAAGTGCAGAGCGCTGCGCGAGTTTCCCGCGCTCAGTTTATTACTTCAGAAGAATTCGTCAAAATAATAAGGGCGGCCATGAGTTCCGCGCCAAAGACAAATGCAAATAATAAAAAGGTTTCAACGCAGGAAGTGGATGAATGGTTGAAACTCTTTCGTGAAAAAGAGCGCTAATTCGGACAGAGTCCATCCAAATTCTAATCCAATTTTAATCTAATTAAGACTAATAAGGTGTATATTGTGTGCATCGACACCTGCCCTCCCCTTTATTGGTATTAGGTGTCCATCCGCCGCCAAGATTAGCATGCCCCCCCCATGCTAGATTGGCGGCGGAACCTTTTTTTAACAACTCACCTTACGCGGTAACGCGAGACGCTTCGCAGTCTCGCAAAATGGGCGACATAAATGTCGCGCTACAGGCTGGACTGCGTAACGTCAGTTAACAAAGAGGATTGGTATGGGGCTATAATTTGCGCATGAAAACCGTATTCACTTTTGTTCCATCTCGAACACATAAATTTCCAGACCATCCGGAAAAGCCGGGCAGATTGGATGCTTTGGAGCCATTGCTCAATTCGTTTGGAGCGGAAAAAATTGAAGGTAGGCAGGCGACCTTTGAACAAGTTGCGCGTGTGCATCAGGCTGAATTTATCAAAGCAATTGAAGAAGTATGCAAGGATGGTCCGGGGATCATTGACCACGCCCCCACTTACATTACGCAGACATCCTATCACGATGCATTACTGGCAGCCGGTGGAGTGATTGCATGTGCGCGCGCGGTGATCAATGGAGACGCGAAGAACGCCTTCGCCATTGTCCGCCCGCCGGGGCATCACGCAGAGCCAGATCGAGCAATGGGATTTTGTATCTTCAACAACATCGCCATTGCAGCGCGTGAAGCGTTGGAAAATGGATTACAGCGTGTGATGGTCATTGACTATGACGCGCATCACGGCAATGGGACTCAGGCCGCGTTCCTGCATGAAGATCGTGTTGGATTCATATCCACACATCAATGGGGCATTTATCCCGGCACAGGCTGGATCGAAGATGCGCCTCATGCGAAGAAGCGTATTGTCAACGTGCCATTGCAGGCGTATGCAGGTGATGAAACTTATTTGCGGGTTAGCGATGAAATATTCAAACCTGTTGTCGAATTGTTTCGCCCGCAGATGTTATTTGTCTCGGCGGGTTTTGACGCGCATTGGAATGATCCGATCACGTCATTGGGATTATCCACGCGCGGATATTACAACATGACTGGGAAGCTGGTTGAGATCGCGGAGGAATGTTGTGACGGAAAAATTGTCTTTGTCCTCGAAGGCGGCTATGACCCGCGCAACGTCGCCAACGGGGCGGGAGCTGTCTTCGACGCATTGACCCACTCACAGTTAAGGTTTGACGCGAACGACCCGTCGCCTTATGCCGATGTGGATCACGAAGCCCGCATCCATGAAATTCTAAAATGGCACGGCATCCCGCAATAGAATCATTATGATGTAAAATCGCTTCCGTTGTACACTCGCAAAAAAACAAAGGAGTGAGAGATGGATAGGAAAGAAAGCAAAGGTTTTGTTCAACTTGAATGGATCTGCCCAAATTGTGACGGGCGCAATCCGGGCCCGGTAAAGACCTGTCAGAACTGCGGCGCACCGCAGCCGGAGAATGTGCAATTCCATCGCGCGGCTGATGAAAAGCTCATTAGAGATGAGAAGTCGGTTGCGGCGGCAAAAGCGGGCGCGGACATCCACTGTGGATTCTGCGGCACGCGCAACCCGGCGACTGCGGCAGCTTGCTCACAATGCGGCGCGGATTTGAAAGAGGGCAAGGCGCGCGCAGCGGGACAGGTATTACAGGCGGCTCCTGCTGCGCCGAAAGTTGTCACCTGCACGAATTGCGGGGCCGAAAACCCAGGCAGTGAGCGTATGTGCGCGCAATGTGGTTCCCCATTACCACGAGCAGCCGCGTCTGTTCAGCCGCCAGTGACTCCGCGCCCTGCACAGACACAAACCCCGGCTATGAAGGTAAACACGCCGCAGAAAAAAACGAACTGGTTATTGTTTGGCGGCATCGGCGCGTTGTTGTTGATTTGCTGTATCGCGGCTGTGTTGATGTTTGCCATTCCGTCAAAGACTTTAACGGGTATGGTTACGGATGTGCAATGGCAGACATCCGTGCCGGTGCAGGAAATCCAGGCGGTCAACCACTCAAATGAAAGCGGGAACCCGCCTTCTGATGCTTATAACGTTTCCTGTCACGATGAATCACAGGAAGTATGCGAAGACAAGACCATTGACAAAGGGAATGGTTATGCGGAAGTAGTACGGGAATGTCACACGGAAAGCACTCAATACTGCAATTACACCGTGGATGAATGGAATACGATTCAAACCTATACACTTGACGGTAATGATCTCTATCCTGTTTATGAAAGTCCGAATGTCTCCAGTGACCAGCGTTTGGGTTCATCTTCAGAAACATTCCATGTTTTTCTAAGCACGGACGATGGTCAGATCACTTACGAGCCGAGTTCGACGATTGAGTTTCAGCAGTTTGAAATTGGAAGCCAGTGGACGATCAAATTGAATGCAGTCGGCGGTGTGGTGAGTGTGGAGAGATAAAAAGGCGGAAAGCGGACTGAAGTCCGCAATCCAATAAGCTCCTGACCCAATCAGGAGTTTTTTTCTTTATAATGAACTTATGGATAAAACAGTGGCAATTATCGGCGGCGGACCTGCGGGTTTGATGGCAGCGGAAGTGTTGGGTCAGCATGGCGTGAAAGTGGATGTGTATGATTCCATGTCATCGCTTGGGCGTAAGTTTTTACTGGCCGGCAAGAGCGGATTGAATTTGACTCATTCAGAACCCTTCGAGAAATTTGTCTTGCGTTATGGAAATAGAAGAAATGAAGTGGAAAAATGGTTAATGAATT
This sequence comes from Chloroflexota bacterium, assembly GCA_016234535.1. GTDB lineage: Bacteria > Chloroflexota > Anaerolineae > Anaerolineales > Villigracilaceae > Villigracilis. The sequence goes on along the minus strand of JACRBH010000045.1, from coordinate 1,242 downwards.
TCACGCCAGACGATCTGCGCAAGTGGGCGCGCGGACTTGGCGTGGAAACTTTTGTGGGGACATCAGGCCGTGTATTTCCGATGGAGATGAAAGCCAGTCCGCTGTTGAGGAAGTGGTTGAAGCGATTGAACGAGGTGGGCGTCAAGCTCCATTTGAGGCATAAGTGGAATGGAAGGATACGTCCCATAGGTTTGATCAAAAGTGATGATTCATCAAATCAAACCTACAGGACGATTGAAGTAGTGTTTGAAACGCCTGATGGAATCAAAACTGTAAAAGCAGATGCTGTTGTGCTGGCTCTCGGCGGCGGGAGTTGGGCAAGACTCGGCTCGGACGGCGCATGGGTCAATTGGCTGAGTCAGGCCGGGGTTACGGTGGAAGCGTTGAAACCGTCCAACTGCGGATTCGATGTGGCGTGGAGTCCAATCTTCAAGGGAAAATTTGACGGTCAGCCGATCAAGTCAGTGGTGTTATCGTTTGGGACATTTCATCAGCAGGGCGAGTTTATTGTTACGAAAGAAGGCGTGGAGGGAAGTTTGATCTACGCGGCTTCGGCGTTGATGCGCGATGAGATTCTTGTCAATGGAAATGCCGTGATGTTCCTTGACCTTGCGCCCGATAAAACGGAAGCGCAGTTGGCCGAAAAATTATCCAAGCCGCGCGGATCACGTTCGATGGCGAGCCATTTGGAGAAGACGGTTGGGATGAAAGGTGTGAAGGCGGGACTGTTGCGCGAGTTCGTGCCGAAGAGTGAATTCGAAAATATGGAGAGACTCGCTTTTTATATCAAACGGTTGCCTATGCCGTTGATCGCGACGCGTCCATTGGATGAGGCCATCAGCAGCGCGGGCGGTGTGATGTTTGACTCGCTGGATGAAAATTTGATGATCCGCGAGTTGCCCGGCGTTTTTTGCGCCGGCGAAATGTTGGACTGGGAAGCGCCAACAGGCGGATATTTGCTGACGGCATGTTTTGCGAGTGGAAGAGTGGCGGGGGTGGGTGTGGTAAAGTGGATGGGAAGCATATAAAATTTACGGATCGCAGACTTTAGTCTGCATTTTTCCAGCTACAGCGGACTAAAGTCCGCAATCCAAATTAACCATTATCAGTAGTTCACGAAAGGGCTTGAACATGGTTTACTTGGCTCTTACCAAGGAGACCAAACCGCCATGTCCAAGCTTGATGTTAAAAATAACCGAATCTTGCGATCTCAACAAGTGCTGAACGCCCTGATTGCAATCG
>JACRBH010000057.1 GCA_016234535.1 Chloroflexota bacterium | reverse complement strand
TCTTGTGGATGTGACCGTACCGCTTGTCCCGCCGAAAGTTGCCACTGTGCAAATGCCAGCCGCTGGCTCCGCCGCGCAGGAAGCGAAACAGATCCTCGGCGAGGATGCGCAGGTCTGTGCCGCGTTCCAAAATATTTCACATGAACACTTGCTCGACAACGCGGATGTGGAATGTGATGTGCTTGTAACAGGCACCAGCAAGGATGCCCGCGCTGAGACGATCAAACTGGTCGAAGCCGCAGGCCTGCGCGGTTGGGATGCGGGCCCGATTGAAAATTCCGTCATCGTTGAAGGGCTGACCAGTGTGTTGATCGGCATCAACAAGAAATATGGCTCCACTCATGCAGGCATCAAGATCACAGGTGCGAATCGCAATACGTAATGCGTAACTCGTAAAATAACGCGCATCACGTATTACGCAACATCATGTCCCTTACTTTATCCCCCCTTCTCAGCATTCCCCTCATCCGCCAAGACAACAACTTGGCGGATATTCTCGTTAAGTCCTTGCAGGATACAAACATCGAACTTAAAGACGATGACATTATTGTTCTTGCACAAAAGATCGTCAGCAAAAGCGAAGGGCGGATGGTAAATCTTGCGACCGTCACGCCGTCTCAACGCGCAATTGAACTCGCCCAAAAAGCAGAAAAAGACCCGCGCGTTATCGAACTCATGCTTCAGGAAAGCAATGAAGTTTTACGCGTGCGAGTCGGAACGATCATTGTTGAACATAAACTCGGTTTCGTCTGTGCCAACGCGGGCATTGACCACTCAAACGTCATGGGCAACGGGGATAAAAACGAAGAATTCGTTTTATTACTCCCTGAAAACCCCGATCAATCGGCGCGCAATATTCGCGAACAAATAAAACATATCACAGGCAAAAATATCGGCGTTATGATCATCGACTCTCATGGCCGCGCCTGGCGCAACGGCACAGTTGGAATTTGCATCGGCTTAAGTGGACTGCCCGCAGTCATCGATGAACGCGGTTGGAAAGATTTGTTTGGTTACACACTCAAGGTTACGGTTGTAGGCGTGGCCGATGAACTGGCGGCCGCGGCCTCCCTCGTTATGGGGCAGGCCGCCGAAGGGATTCCCGTTGTGCATGTACGCGGCTTTCCATATCCGCTGGGCGAAGGCTCACTCAGGGAACTCATCCGCCCAAAGGGGCAGGATATGTTCCGCTAATATAATTCCAATGTTCATCTGGTATCTTATGAACACAGTTCATAACGAGACACAATGAAAAATTTTCCCCAGGAATATCTCGACCTTCTCAAAGACGAAACAAAAGCATATCTCTTTCTTGCGACCATAATGCCCGACGGCTCACCGCAGGTCACGCCGATCTGGTTCAACGCAGATGATGAGTACATTCTCATCAACACCAACGAGGGCCGCATAAAAGACCGCAACATGAAAGCGCGCCCCAAAGTTGCGCTCGTTATTCAAGACCCCAAAACACCTTATCGTTACATTCAAATTCGCGGCGAGGTCGCCGGGCACACCACACAAGGCGCAGATGAACACATCAACCAACTCTCGCTCAAATACGATAACGAACCGTGGAAATACCGCGCAGGACAAAAGCGGATCATCTACAAAATTAAACCGACTCACATTGACCGCCACTGATTTCCACACCTTCCTGCGGACTCGCCGCTCGATCCGCCGCTTCAAAGCGGACCTGATACCTGATTCGGTGATCGAGGACATTCTCACCACTGCCACATTCGCCCCCTCCGCGCATCACCGTCAACCCTGGAGATTCGCTGTAATAACTGAATCCTCCACCAAAGCAAAACTCGCAAATGCAATGAGCAGGAAGTTTCAAAAAGAACTTGAAAACGATAACCTCGCACCCGAAGAAATTTCAAGGCGCGTCATGCGCTCAAAAGATCGAATCCTCTCCGCGCCCGTGGTCATTATCTTATGTGTGGATATGAGCGAGATGGACAAGTATCCCGACCGACACAGAAAAAAAGCCGAATTCATCATGGCGACCCAATCTGCTGCAAACGCCGGGGTGCAGTTGTTGCTTGCCGCACATGCAGAGGGATTGGGAAGTGTCTGGGTATGCAGTCCATTGTTTGCGCAGGATGCGGTACAAAAGGCGCTTTCTTTGCCTGAGACATGGGAGCCGCAAGCCATGTACCTACTGGGCTATCCCACCGAAATTCCACAAGCAAGAGAAAGAAAATCAATCAAGGAAGTCTCAAAATGGAGTCAAACGTCTCCTGACGTTTGATATCGAAAATCTGGACGCAAAGCGTTTCGAATCCAACAATAACAACCATGAAAATAGTAGCCCTCGCGGGCGGAGTCGGTGGCGCAAAGCTCGCCCACGGACTCGCCCAAATCCTCCCACCTGAAGATTTAACCGTCATCGTCAACACGGGTGATGACTTCGAGCACTTGGGGATGTACATTTGTCCCGACCTGGATACTGTTTGTTATACGCTTGCAGGTCTTGCGAATCCCGAAACTGGCTGGGGACGTGTCAACGAAACCTGGAATACGATTGCAAATATAGAAAAACTCGGCGGGCCAGCCTGGTTCCGCCTTGGCGACCAGGATATTGCCACGCATCTTGAAAGAACAAGAAGAATGAAGGAAGGCCAGTCGCTGTCACAGACCACAAAGGATTTTTGCGGAGCATGGGGAATCAAACAGACAGTCTTGCCTATGTCCGATTCACCTGTGCGAACAATTGTGGATACAGACGAGGGTGAGCTGGCATTTCAGGAATATTTTGTTCACAGGCATTGCGAGCCGAGAGTCAAGGGCTTTCGGTTCGACGGAGTCCAAGTCGCTGAGTCAGCTATCGGCGCGCGCGAAGCGATTGATTCAGCGCAGGCAATTGTTATTTGCCCGTCAAATCCCTGGGTGAGCGTGGACCCGATTCTGCGCGTCATCAAAAAGATAAACAAGCCTGTTGTTGCAGTCTCGCCCATTATCGGCGGGCAGACAGTGAAAGGACCCGCGGCAAAAATGTATTCTGAACTCGGCATCGAGCCTTCAGCGCTGGCAGTCGCTGAGCATTATGGAAACCTATTGAACGGATTTGTGTTAGATAACGTGGATAAAAATTTATCAGACAAAATTGAAGCAAGGACACTGGTCACAAACACCCTTATGAATAATTTTTCTGACCGTGCCCGATTGGCGACCGATGTGCTAAACTTTATTCGGAGTTTATAAAATGACACTTTGGGCAATCGTCCCTGTAAAACCTTTGCGACGAGGCAAGTCGCGTTTGGCCGGAACACTAACTGAAGATGAAAGAACCGCATTAAACCAGGAGTTGTTGGAACACACACTTAAAACGCTTTCAACTTTAAAGGAGTTGGATCAGGTGCTGGTGGTCAGCCGCGATCCGCAGGCGCTGACCATTGCGCGCAATCACGGTGCCAAGACCGTTCAGGAAGACGGTCAGCCGCATTTGAATACTGCGCTGGCTCGCGCGACTGTTGTGGCGCAGGTCCACGCTACGCACGGCGTTTTGGTCCTGCCTGCCGACCTGCCTTTGCTGGAACGTGAAGATGTGCTGGCATTGATTGACCGCGCAGTAAAGCCGCCGGTGGTTGTCATTGCGCCTGATCGTCACCGCAAAGGGACGAATGCATTGCTGATCGTGCCCGCCGGACAAATCGAATATGACTTTGGCGAGGGTTCATTCCAACGGCACTGTGACCGTGCGACCAAATCGGGTGCGCGTTTGGAAATCGTCGAACTACCGTCGCTTGGATTGGATTTGGATCTGCCAGAAGATTTGGAAATGGTGCGCAAGTTGGAAGGTATAAAGACGTAAATCATTTAGCCACAGAGTACACGGAGTTTTATCTCTGAGGACTCTGTGGCAAATTTTATTTCAAGGAGAAACCCATGACCGAACGTGTTGCCCTTTACCTGCAAGATTCGCACGACCTGCGTGATGGAATGGATTATGCAAGATACGCAGAAGAAAAAGGTTTTGAAGCTGTGTGGCAGGCCGAAAGTCGTTTAGTGCGTGATGCCATCGTGCCAATGGCCGCCTACGCCGCAGTAACCACCAAACTCAAGGTCGGTTCTGGCGTGATCAATAACTGGACTCGTAACATCGGTCTGCTCGCCGCCACTTTCTTAACCCTGGATGATCTTGCTCCGAATCGCATCATCTGTGGCATAGGCGCATGGTGGGATCCGCTGGCGAAAAACGTCGGCATTGACCGCAGGAAGCCCCTGCTCGCCATGCGCGAAACTGTCGAAGTAATGCGCCGCTTATTGAATATGGAACGCGTCACTTTTCATGGCGAATTCCACCATGTAGACGGCATTGAATTGGATGTGGTTCATGGCCGCCGCGAACCGCGCAATGTACCGATCATGATCGGCGCAACCGGCGACTTGATGATGGAAATGACCGGCGAGATCGCCGATGGTTGTGTGATGAATTACTGCGTCGCGCCTGAATACAACGACAAGGCGCTTGAACTGCTTGAAAAAGGCGCAGAGAAAGCTGGCCGTAAAATCGAAGACATCGATCGTCCGCAATTGATCGTATGCTCAGTGGATGAAGATCATGACAAGGCAATCGAGTACACGAAGGAACTGCTTTGCCAATATCTGGCCCAGCAGCCGCACATTGCCAAGGCTTCCAATGTCTCACAGGAAGTCATCAGCAATATCCAGGCCACGTTGGGATGGCCGGCCACAAAGGAACAGATCAACAAAGCCAAGCACTTCGTCCCGGATGAATTGGTCCACAAGATCACTGCCTCTGGCACACCCGCTGAAGCGCGCGCGAAAGTGGCAGAATACACCAAGCGCGGATGCACCTGCCCCATTCTGTACCCCGTCGGTGGAAATTTCAAGTTGCTGATTGATACATTCGCTCAGAGCTGATCTGAAACAACTGTCATAGTATAAACATGAGCCGCGTCATCTTGACGCGGCTTTTTGGTTGTGCTATTCTTCCGAGCCGTAGACTGACCAGTCGGTTTACAGCAAACATGACAGAAACTCCCACTTCCCCCACCCAGGTAACCCGAGCACGCATCCTTGAAGCCGCAGTGACGGTCTTCGCCAGCAAAGGCTATCACGACACCAAGGTTGATGACATCGTCAGCGAGTCTAAAACTTCCAAAGGCTCGTTCTATTTCTATTTCCCCAGCAAACAGGATATTTTTCTCGCCCTCGTGGATACATTCGCCGACCTGCTTGAGGACAGGCTTCGCAGCCGCATCAATGCCGAGACCTCGGGCATGGCGCGCGTCGATCTGGCCTTACGCGTCTGTTTGGAAACCTTCGGCCAGTATCGCGGACTGGCAAAGATAGCGTTCGTGCAAGCCACCGGGCTGGGAATCGTCTTCGAAGAAAAACGCCGCGCGGTCAATGACCGTTTCATCGAGATCATCAAAACCAATCTCGATGAAGCCGTCGCAGATGGGAGCATCCCCCCGCTGGACACGGAAATTGCCGCATGTGCATGGATGGGTGCTCTCAATGAGATCATCCTGCGCTGGGTCTACACCGGTGAACCTGATCCTGTCCGCTCACTGCCTGCGCTGCGAAAATTGTTATTGCTAAGTGTGGGAGTCAATCTAAAAGAAAAATCCGCCATAGACGGAGTCGAATCTTGAATCGCATCGTCAATTACACCATCCCATGTCAACCCAGCTCATTGACAGATTTTCTGCGCTTCGGTTCCGGAGGACAGCGCTTTTACTTTGAAAGCAGTCAATCCCAGCTCGCAATTGCGGGGCTGGGTATTACCGCTCAAATTTCACAGACGACACAAAATCGCTTTACAAACCTCGCACAGAATCTGCGAGAGTTTTTTCAACACATCACTTTATTAAATGACTCTGCTGAATTCCCGCGCCCCGTGCTTCTCGGCGGCGGATCATTTTTTGCAGAGATGATTCCCGGTGAATGGGATTCTTTCCCTCAGGCAACTCTGGTGCTCCCTCGTTACGTGTTGACTCAGGTAAACGGTGAATATTTTTTTTCAATCAACTTAAGATTGTCTGAAATAGAATCCATAGCGAAAGCATCCCAACACGCCCGCTTTGAGGTTGAGACCTTCCTCGCCCGTATGGAGTCCACAGTTCCTCCCGAGCCATCCATTCCCGATGAGATCACCACGACTGAAACATCCCGCGTGATCTGGCAAAATACAATTCGCCATTCAGTGGAAATGATCCGTCAGGGTGGATTAAAAAAAGTGGTCATGGCACGCCCAGTACAGGTCAATGGGAATCGCCCCGTGGATGTTCCCGCGTTATTGGAAAGTTTGGGCAATGAGTGTCCATCCTGCTTCCGCTTCATGTTTGAATTTACACCCGGCACAGCCTTCGCCGGCGCAACGCCCGAAAGACTCGTCTCGGTCTCTGGCACAAAATTCACCACTGCCGCCATTGCCGGCTCCATCCGCCGCGGTGACTTCCCCGCCGAGGATGAATCGTTGGGCGAACAACTGCTTGAAAGCCATAAAGATCAAAGCGAACACTCGTTTGTAAAACACGACATTCGCACCCGGCTTGAACGTCTCGTTGCCAGCCTGCACTTTGATTTTGCTCCGCGGTTATTACGCCTGCCAAATATTCAACATTTATGGACTCACATCGAGGGCAGTTTGCATCCAAACCAAAGCATTCTGGATGTAGTCGCCGCCCTGCACCCCACACCCGCTGTCGGCGGCGTGCCGGGCGAAGCGGCCATGCGCCTCATCCATCGGCTGGAAGGTTTCGAGCGCGGCTGGTATGCGGGACCTGTCGGCTGGGTGGATGCGGATGGCAATGGCGATTTCGTGGTTGGCATCCGCTCCGGGTTGTTCAAAGGCAGCACAGCCACTCTCTTCGGCGGCGCAGGTATTGTCGCTGACTCCGACCCGGACAAAGAGTGGGAAGAGACCGGTCTGAAAATCCGCTTTTTGCTGAACGCCATGCGAAGCGAGGCCGAAACAGCATGAACACCGCAAACCGCAACACGATCTGGTCTGGCATCTTTGTCAATGAGTTAAAAAAACTCGGGCTGGATTCTGTTTGCATCGCGCCAGGTTCGCGCTCCACGCCGCTTGCTGTTGCGTTCGCTGAAAGCGGCATCAAAGTTTACGTTCACAGCGATGAACGTTCCGCCGCGTATTTTGCGCTTGGCCTTGCGCGCGCGAGTCAAAAACCTGTCGCGCTCCTTTGCACATCCGGCACCGCCGCCGCAAATTTTTTTCCCGCCATTGTTGAAGCCAATTACAGCGAAGCGCCGCTAATCGTTCTCACCGCCGACCGCCCCGCCGAACTTCGTGAAAGCGGCGCGAACCAAACCATTGACCAACTTAAACTCTTCGGCGACCACGTCCGCTGGTTTGCGGATATCCCCGCGCCCGAAGCGAATTTTTCCAAACACCTCCTCCGATATTTGCAAACGCTCGCCGCGCGCGCCTACGAAACTTCGCAATCGCCGCTGCCCGGCGCCGTCCATTTAAATTTCCAATTTCGGAAACCGCTCGAACCGATTGACGTGCCTGATGATCTTCCTTTGTGGATGAATGACGCGCTTCTTTCCGCGCTGGAAACTGATTCTGCAAAAGTGACATTTTCTCGCCCGCAGATTTTTCCGTCCGCGTCCCAAACAGATTTCGTCGCCGAAAAAATTTCCTCCTCCCCGCGCGGACTCATCATCTGCGGCCCGCGCTGCCCCAACGGAGATTTCCCCGCGCAATTAACTCAACTCGCCGCAAAACTTGGCTATCCCATTCTCGCGGATTCGCTTTCGGGTCTGCGCTTCGGCGAGCACGTCAACGAAAACATCATTGGCGGTTACGACTCATTTTTGCCGATCCCCATGCGCCCACAATTAGTTCTCCGCTTCGGCGATGTTCCAACCAGCAACACCTTGTCTGATTATCTTGACAGCCTGGAAGATGTTCCGCAAATCCACATCTCTGAAGTCAAACGCTGGCGCGATGACCGTTTCCGCGTGACCCATTCCATGTGGTGCGATCCGCTTTTGCTGTGCGATGAATTGCTCAATAAATTAGATGGGCAAATCAACCTGCAAGACCTAAATTGGCTACCCGCATGGAAGGAGCTCGAATGCGCTGTCTGGGATGAAGTCCATGCCCTTCGGACAGAACCAGACTTCGAGGGCGGAATCCTGACCGATGTGTTGAGTCAACTCCCAGCCAATAACGGACTCTTCATCGCCAACAGTTTGCCCATCCGCCACTTTGACCAATTCGCACAGCCGAATCAAAAACCTGTGCAAGTCTTCGCCAATCGCGGCGCCAGCGGAATTGATGGCACGCTTTCCAGCGCGCTTGGCGCGGCGGCGCATCTGCCGGGCTTGGTCTTCGTCACTGGTGATTTGTCTTTCTATCACGATATGAACGGACTGCTTGCGATTTCGCGTTGTGGAATCCGCGCCACGATCATCGTCATCAATAACGATGGCGGCGGAATTTTCGAGAGATTGCCCATCTCAAAATTTGAACCGCCCTTCACCGAACTATTCACCGCCCCGCATGGGTTAACCTTTGAGCACGCTGCAAAACTTTACGGCATTGATTATGTCCGCGTCGAAAGATTGTCGCTTGCATCCACGCTGAAAGAATCGCTCGCGTCTGAAAAATCCACCATCATCGAGATACCAAGCGACGCAAAGAAGTTCGAGGTATTGCGGAAGGAATTAAATCAACGAGTCCGTAACGCGACATTCATGTCGCCTGCCCTGCCAACAACCGACATAAATGTCGGAATACCAACCCGTACCGCGACATTTATGTCGCCGCCAAAAAATATTTATTACCGACGCAATCTTCCTCACCTTCATCCTGAGCGACATCCTTTCTTTATCACATTTCGTCTGGCTGATTCCCTGCCTTTGGAAATACTGGCTGATCTTAAGCGTCAACTTGAACATGAATTGAGCACATCAAAAAACAACTCCCCTGCCGAACGCGACAAAATAATAAAAAAACATTTCGCTCGATATGATGATTGGCTCGATCGTTGCCAATTCGGTCCACGCTGGCTCGAGAATGACAACATTGCACGGATAGTTACAGAGAAAATCCATAGCTCAAGTCAAGCTCGCTACAACTTGATAGGATATTGCGTTATGCCAAATCACGTTCACATGCTGATCGAGTCTCTCGTTACAGAAAGCGGACATCATCAAGGAAAAAGCGCCAAATATCCTGTCACCGATACGTTAAGGTTAATCAAAGGAAACACAGCGCGCGAATGTAATCTTGTTTTAAAACGCCAGGGTCGTTTTTGGCAACATGAAAGTTATGACCGTTATGTTCGAGACGAGCAGGAACTCGCGCGAACAATTCAATACATGCTGACCAATCCCGTCAAAGCAGGTTTGGTAAAAGAATGGAAAGATTGGAAATACACCTACCTGAATCCTGAATTTGGAGAATGGTAATAATACCGTACCGCGACATAAATGTCGCCACACCAAACCACGAAATAAATGTCGTGCTACACAACTACCCATAAAGGAATCATATGCCCAACTGGATCAAAGTCAAAGACTATCAAGACATCACCTACGAAAAAGCGGACGGCATCGCGCGGATCGCGTTCAACCGCCCCGAAGTTCGCAACGCCTTCCGCCCCGACACGATCAAGGAAATGATCGAAGCCTTCGAGAACGCATGGGAAGACACGCGCATTGGCGCGGTGTTGCTCACGGGCAACGGTCCCGCCAAAGATGGAAAATATTCCTTCTGCTCCGGCGGCGACCAGAAAGTGCGCGGAAACGCGGGCTACGTTGGCAAAGATGGCGTGCCGCGTCTGAATGTATTAAAACTTCAACGCATCATCCGCAGTATGCCGAAGCCTGTCATCGCGCTCGTGGCAGGATACGCCATCGGCGGCGGACATGTCCTACACGTGATCGCGGACTTAACCATCGCCGCTGATAATGCCATTTTCGGGCAAACAGGTCCAAAGGTCGGTTCGTTCGACGGCGGGTTCGGGTCATCTTATCTGGCACGCATCGTCGGTCAGAAAAAAGCGCGAGAGATCTGGTATCTGTGCCGTCAGTACAACGCACAGGAAGCGCTCAACATGGGACTGGTCAACAAGGTTGTGCCCGTTGAACAGCTCGAAGCGGAAGGCATTCAATGGGCGCAGGAAATTCTTGCGATGAGTCCGCTTGCGATTCGCAATCTCAAATCTGCATTCAACGCCGAGCTTGACGGACAGGCCGGCTTGCAGGAACTCGCGGGCAACGCCACCATGCTTTTTTACATGTCCGAAGAAGGACAGGAAGGCCGCAACGCATACAACGAAAAGCGCAAGCCGAATTTCAAAAAATATCCGTGGCTGCCATAGTGAAAAAATCGTCAGCCAAAATCTTGCTCGCATCAGCAATTGCCCTGTCGCTTGTTTGGTTCGCCGCCAATTTTCCATATGGCGTATACCTGGATGGAATGGCTTATCGCATGTACGCCAGTTATGGCAATGATGTACTTCTTCCGTTCGCGTTTTATTTTGGGCTGTGCTCACTGGACGTTTTCATTCCCGCGCTACATTCATGGAAGCGCAAAGCAGCCATTGCCTTCTTAATTCCTTTTACGCTGGAGCTGTTTCAACCATTGTGGCAGCGCGGCATCGGATTGGACGTTATGTCGGCAGACCATCTTGGTCTGGGCACAGCCTTCGACCCGTTGGATTTTCTTGCGTATACCTTGGGCGTTTTTTTGGCGGCACTAACCGAACAAAAATTATTCACCCGCCTGTCCTTCTGGAGTTAGCCATGCCTTTTCTCGCCGCACGCGCCGCGCAAACGCCTGATGCTCCTGCGCTTGAATTCATGGGGCAAAAATGGAATTACGAAATCCTAAATCAATGGGTTGAGGAATTCACCGATGGATTCGAAAAGCACAAAATCAATCAAGGCAGGCGTGTCGGCATTTACCTTTCCAATCGGCCTGAATACATTGCGCTCATCCATGCGCTCGTCCGTACTGGCGCAATTGCCGTTCCGTTAAATAACCGCCTCACACAACCCGAGATCAAATGGCAGGTTGAACAAAGTCAATGTGATTACATTGCCTGTGATGAAGATGATTATTTTAAAATACATGAGATGGCTGGCGCAGATCAGATTCTCATCCTATCGCCGTATCATCAACCCAAACAGATACTTACCCCGCATCACCCCCCGCTCGAACCTGATTCTGTCCAAGGAATATTTTTCACCTCCGGCACGACTGGCTTCCCCAAAGGCGCAATGCTCACCCTGGGCAATCATCATGCCAGCGCGCTCGCCTCAGCGGACAGATTGCCTGCCAAAACAAATGACCGCTGGCTGTTGACCATGCCGCTTTATCACATCGGCGGCATGTCCATTGTTTTCCGCGCCGCGATCTATGGGATTGAAATCGTCCTGCACTCAGGCTTTGACGTGGATAAAGTCCATCACGCGCTGGCGCATGAAAACATCACGCACGTTTCACTCGTCCCAACCATGCTCCATCGTTTGCTGGAAAAATATCCGAACTTCAAACCATCGTCATCTTTGCGAGTGATTTTATTGGGCGGAGCAGGCGCGCCCGCGAATTTAATAGAAAAATCTCTCGCACTCAATTTACCGATCGCCCTCACGTATGGCTTGACCGAAGCTGCATCGCAAGTTGCAACGTCCACGCCTGAGCAGACTCGCGCAAAGCCTGGCAGTGTCGGCAAGCCGTTGAACGGCACAACTATAAATATCGTTGATGAATCGGGCAAGTCACTTCCAAATGGCGAGGTTGGAGAAATTGTGGTCAGCGGGAAGACGGTGATGATTGGGTATCTTGATTCCGAAAGACCTGTCAGGTCTATAAACACCGGCGACATCGGCTATCTCGATGCAGACGGTGACTTGTGGGTACTCACCCGCCGCACGGATTTGATCGTCAGTGGCGGCGAGAATATTTACCCCGAAGAAGTGGAACGCGCCTTGACGAGTCATCCCGCTGTCAGCGAAGCCTGTGTTGTCGGGCTGCCAGACCAAGCCTGGGGGCAGTCTGTAGCGGCGGCTATCGTGTTGAGAGAATCCGTCAGCGAAGAAAATCTCATCCAGTTTTTGCGCGGACAGGTGGCAGGTTATAAAATCCCAAAGAAAATAATCATTGTCGAGTCGCTTCCGCATACATCATCAGGAAAATTAAAACGAGTCGAATGTGCCGCGACATTTATGTCGCAGATCAAGCCGACATAAATGTCGGGCTACAAATTATGACAAACACCACAACTATTTCACTTCCCAACAATCTCACCATCGGCGGCGATGACATCCTGCTCATGGCAGGACCGTGCTCCGTTGAAAGTTACGAGCAGACGTATGCCGTCGCAAAATCCATGCAAGCGCTGGGGCTGTGCGTTTTGCGCGGCGGCGCATTCAAACCGCGCACATCGCCAGATGCATTTCAAGGACTCGGACTCGACGGCTTGAAAATTCTTCGCGCCATCGCCGATGAGTTTGGAATGCTCGTCATCTCCGAAGCGCTGGGCGTGGAGCAATTGACGATGGTCGTTGAATACAGCGACATCATCCAAATTGGAAGCCGCAACATGCAGCACTTTCCGCTATTGTGGGCGGCAGGTGAACAGCCAAAACCGATCCTGCTCAAACGCGGATTCATGTCCACGATTTTGGAGTGGCTCGCGGCGGCGGAACACATCACGTCACGCGGAAATCAAAAAATCATTTTATGCGAGCGCGGCATTCGCAGTTTTGATTCATCCACGCGTAATGTGTTGGATGTGAGCGCCATCGCGCAAATAAAAACATCCACGCAGTTTCCGATCATCGCCGACCCGAGTCACGCCACAGGCCGCGCGGATCTGGTCCCCGCCGCATCACGCGCCGCCATCGCCGCGGGCGCAGACGGTTTGCTCGTTGAAGTTCATCCGAATCCTGAAGAAGCGTTATCCGATGGCGATCAATCCCTTCCGCTCGAATCCCTGCCCGCCTTCGTTGAAGATATGCGCCGCATCGCATCTGCCATGGGGCGCGGGTTGGAGTCGAAACGCTCTGCGTCCAAACTTTCGAGCCAAAAGTCTGGAGACTTTTGAGTCCGATGCTCGCTCTCGGCAACTCCAAAAATCCGCCGCTTGTTTTTTTGCACGGCTTTCTCGGGAGCGGAAAAAGTTGGCGCGACATAAATGTCGCGATACGTGAAAATTATTTTTGCATTATGCCTGACTTAATTGGTCACGGCGAAAATACAAACCTTGATATAAATTCTCCGCTCAACTTTGATGTTATGACCGACTGGCTTTTACATCTGCTGGATGAAATCCCCGCGCCAAAAATTCATCTCGTCGGATATTCACTCGGCGGTCGCGCCGCGCTGACGTTTGCCAGCCGTTATCCTGAAAGAATTCTCACGCTGACACTTGAGTCCGCCAGCCCCGGCATCATTGACCCAGACGAACGCGCCTGCCGCATTGACGAAGACTCCGCCCGCGCCGAATCTATTTTGCAGGATGGCATGTCTGCGTTTGTTGAACAATGGTATCGAATGCCGCTCTTCGCCAGCCTAAATTCCCAGCCCGAAAAAATATCCGCGATAAAAGAATCCGCGAAACAAAATGACCCGCGCTGGATGGCGAAGGTTATCCGTGAACTCAGCCCCGGTACGCAGACTCCGCTTTGGGATTCGTTGCCTAGTCTTTCTTTTCCTGTTTTATTGATTGCGGGTGAGAAGGATGAAAAATACGTTCAAGTGATTCACAAGATGGCGGAAAAAATTCCAAACTGCAAGCACGTCATCGTGCCTGACGCAGGACATAATGTCCATGCAGAGCAGCCAGAGAAATACATCGAGTTGATCCGTAGTGCGACATTTATGTCGCGTTACAGTACAAGCCCAATCCAAAATAAAACACTATAGACCAACGCGGTCTGACCCGTGCCAGCAAGCGCGGCATTGAGCGGACGGCCTGTCTGGTTCAACACAACCTTCGTCGCTTTGTAAGCCAGCGGTAAAGAGAGCCACGCCAGCATGGAAGTTATTGGGAGCAACTTAAAAATAATCAGCGCGGGCAATAATAAATAAGCAATCGCGAGAAATAAAACGTATTCAACTTTCGTGGCCTGTGCGCCGATTCTCACCGCCAGTGTATGCTTGCCTGCGGCACGGTCATTTTCAATATCGCGCAAATTATTTACCACCAAAATCGCGGTGATGATCAAGCCGATTGGAATTGACATCCACCATGCGGCGGCGCTGACAGAACCGACCTGCACATAATACGTCCCTGCCACTGCGGCAAGGCCGAAGAAAATAAAAACAAAAAGGTCGCCAAGCCCATAATAGCCGAGCGGAAATGGCCCGCCGGTATATGCTATGGCTGAGATAATGGCTGCGACGCCGATCCAGACCACGGTCCAGCCGCGAAGCGCTGCAAGGTAAAGTCCGCAAAAAGCTGCCAGCCCGAAGATGATCCACATTCCGCGCTTGACCTGCGCGGGCGTCAGTAATCCCGCCTGAGTCACGCGCAGGGGGCCTTGTCTCTCAGCTGTATCCGCACCGCGCTCGAAATCAAAAACGTCGTTGGCCACATTGCTTCCAATCTGTAAAAGGAGCGCAACAAGTAAAGCGGCAAGAGCGGGTAAAAATTGAAACGACCCATCGCGCCACGCAAGCGCGCAGCCCATCACCACGCCAGATGCAGCGGCGGGCAATGTGCGCGGACGAATCGCAAGCCACCAAATTTGAAAGAGGGAAGGTTTATCGTTCATGGACATCGCCGCAGTATAACATGCGTTTCCGCGTGCCCGGCTTGGGTATAATTGGCAAAACTTTAAGGAGAACCCATGACCCAGCTTACCGGCAACGAACGCGCAGCTTATGTTCAAAATATGTTTACCCGTATTGCAAAACGCTACGACTTGATGAATCGACTCATGACCGGCGGGCAGGATATCCGCTGGCGCAAGATGGTGATCAAACTCGCGCGGATCAACAACTCATCCGCGCTGCTTGACCTTGGAACGGGAACAGGCGATCTGGCGCGCGAAGCCGCGACGCAATTCCCGCAAGCAAAGATCATCGCGTCTGACTTTACCCACGAGATGATGCGCGTTGGGAAGAGGATCAGCGCTTTGAATTTTTCCACTGCCGACGCGTTGAAATTGCCCTTCAATGATTCATCCTTCGATGCGGTCATCTCTGGTTTTCTCATGCGCAATGTGATCGATTTGCAAAAGGCCATCGAGGAACAATTCCGTGTATTGAAAAACGGCGGACGTATTATCGTTCTGGATACCACCCGCCCGAAGAAAAATATCCTGTCCCCGTTTATCTGGATTCACATGCACTTCATTATCCCCACGCTTGGCGGCTTGTTGACCGGTGTCAGCGAAGCCTACCGCTACCTGCCTGAGACCACCGAAGGATTCGTCACTGCCGAGGAGATGGCCTCGCGCATGATGGCGGCAGGATTCAAGAAGGTGGACTTCAAGCGCCTGATGTTTGGCACGATTGCAATTCATTGGGGAGAGAAATAATATGTCGTTGCGAGCCGTTTTTTGGCGAAGCAACCTCCCATTTAGTGGAGATTGCTTCGTCGCTTCGCTCCTCGCAACGACATCAACTATACACTTCAGGATTCACACAATTCGGCAAGCGCCCGCCCTTCAAGCCTGCGATCAAATTCTCTGCCGCAAGCAGAGACATCATATCCCGTGTGCGTTGACTCGCGCTGCCGAGATGCGGGACGATGAGACAATTTTCCAGTTCAAGCAGTGGATTATCCGTCGGCAATGGTTCAGGGTCGGTGACATCCAATGCGGCGGCGAAAATTTGATGGGATTTCAGAGCATCATATAAATCGACTTGATCCACCACCCCGCCGCGCGAGGTGTTCACCAAAATCGAGTTGGATTTCATCTTCGCCAGAAAATCCGCGTTGACCATGCGCCGTGTCTTTTCGGTCAGAGGCACATGGATCGAGACAAAATCTGATTCGCGCAAAAGCGTGTCCAAATCTACAGACTGTGCGCCGTAGACTGAGTCGGCGGTAGGGTCGTAGAAAATGACGCGCATGTCGAAGCCCTGGGCGCGCTTCGCCACAGCCTGACCAATTCTCCCGAACCCCACAATTCCCAAAGTTGCGCCGACAAAGTCCGCACCGAGCAGAAGTTTTGGATTCCACGTTTTCCAACTTCCAGAGCGAACGTATTTTTCGCCTTCCACCACTCGCCGCGCGGATGCGAACAGCAAGGCAAAAGCCATGTCTGCTGTGGCATCTGTCAGCACACCGGGCGTGTTACCAACTGGAATTCCGCGCGCGGTAGCGGCGGCCACATCAATGTGATCCACGCCAACTGACATACTGCTGATTACCTTTAGTTGAGGTCCAGCCGCATCCATCAGTTCGGAGTCAATTTTTTCGGTGAGCAGGCAAAGCAGTCCATCCACGCCGCGGACTCGTTGAAGGAGTTCTTCGCGCGCGGGCGGCATGTCGGCAGACCAAATGTCACAGGTTGGGAAATGTTGCTTGACCAGAATCAACCCCCGGTCAGGGATGATGCGGGTGATGAATATTTTCATGGGCGGAGTATAATCCCGCGCATGTCCAAAATCAAACAACCCAACTCACGTCACTGTTTTATCTGCGGATTGGAAAATCCAATCGGCTTGCATTTGCATATTTACGAAACCGAGCCGGGCGTTGTCGAAACTGCGTACACCGCGCCTGATCACTTTCAAGGCTATCCCGGCGTTCTGCACGGCGGAATCGTCGCGGCGATTCTCGATGAAGTTAGCGGACGCGCGTTCATGGGCAGCGCCGATACGCCGCGTTTTATGTTCACGGGAAAACTGGAAGTGAAGTATCGTAAGAATGTGCCAATTGGAAAGCCGTTGAAGATCATCGGCAAAGCGGGCAAGGATCGCAAAAAATTCGTTGAAGCATGGGCGGGGATTTACGATGAAAGCGGCGAACTGCTGGCCGAGGCAAATGCGATTCACATTAACGTGCCGCAGGAACAATTTGATATGTCGAAGCTGGATGAATTGGGCTGGAAAGTTTATCCGGATTAATACGCAGGTGACAGTCACGTTAAACGTGACTGTCACCTTTCCCACTATTTTCCCTGTTACCTTTTAAGCGCCTCCTGCAACCTATTAACGACAGGAGGTCTATGATCACAATCATGACTGAACAAAAACAAAGTACGTCCGCCGACGAAACAAGCCTTGCGCGTGAGGCCGCAGTGAATGCGGATGCTTTCGCGGAGTTGTATCGAAGGCACATCACGCGCGTCTATCGCTATCATGCGGCGCACACGGGCAACGTGAAAGATGCTGAAGACTTAACTTCGCAAACTTTCATGGCCGCGCTGGAAGGCATCCGCTCGTATCGGGGCGATGCGCCATTCGCAGCGTGGTTAATGGGAATCGCCTCAAAGAAACGATTCCTCTTCTTTAGGGGGCGCAGACCCGAGGTCCCGATTGAGGCGGCGCTTCAAATCCCAAGCCCAAGCCTGCCGACTGATAAAGCGGCGATGTCTCGTCTGCGAATCGAATCCATATCCCGCGCCCTGAAACAGATCAGCGCCGAAAGAGCTGAGGCTTTGGTCTTGAGATTCTTCGGCGAGTTGAGCATGGCTGAAACAGGCCGCGTCTTGAACAAAAGCGAAGCCGCCGTAAAAATGCTGGTCTCACGCGGATTGCAGGATTTGCGTGAACGAACTTCACTTGCATTGGAGGTGGAGAAATGAATCCAGAAGATAACAAGATAATTGAGATACTTGAAAACACTGCACAGGGGATCAAGCCAAATATCGTTTTTGAACATGAACTGGAAAGACGTTTGACTGCCGCGCATAAACCAAAGCGTAATTTATTTGCGTCCTTACGCCAGAATATTTTTCCAACGCTGGGCTGGGCAGTTGCGCTGGTCGTTTTGGCATTTGCGCTGAACTGGGCAACCCGTTCGCTTTTATCCGGCACACCCGCCGCGGGCGATGGCTTCATTTGCCCGGTGACCCAACCCAATGGAAGTTTGCCGCCCGGCGAAACTGTTGAGTCGCCAGAATATTTGGGCAACGGCGAATTGTGGACTGTGCTGTGGCCTGACGGCAAAGTGATGATGGAGCAGCACAATCTGGAATCCGATGGCTCACTCAGCATGAAGTGGGGCTGGGTGCGGGCAGTGACGGGTCCGCTGACAATTGAAGGTCATCGGCTGGATGCAGAAGCAGAACCGCTTCGCGCCGACATCCCGGATGGGTACGGCGATACTGGTTTCCAAGTCTCCGCTTTGATATTCCCCACCACCGGCTGTTGGGAAGTAACCGGGCGAGTCGGGGACGCTTCGTTGACTTTCGTAACCGAGGTTTTGTTTAATGGAGCAACGCCAACGCCTGTTGCTATACAGGAAAACTCAACCCCTGCTCCATCAACCCTTGTCCCAACTGACGGAAGCTATGATTGGCGCGGAACAACGCTAACCCTGGCGGGATCATTACCTAAGTCACCCGCTGAAGCGAATGTGTATTCGCTGAAATTAAGTCAACCCGCGACGATGGATGAAGCCCGCGCGCTGGCGCAGCAATTCGGGATGAACGGCGAAGTGACCGAGACTCCGGGCGAAATCCCCGGCAACTTTGATTATCTGATCATGGATGGCAAACAAAAGTTGACAGTCCGCTCGGATCATTATTTCACTTATTACTCGAACACTGAAAACTTTACTTTAACCAAACCGCCCGAAGAACAGGCGCAAATAATCATTGACACCTTTCTCAAACAACACGGATTCGATTTCGAATACCGTCTTGAAACAGCGCCTGAAATGGCAGGGCAGCATTATTACATCCTGCCGCTCACACCGGATGGGTTTGAGATGACATTTGATTTCTTGATGCCTCTCCGTTTTGAGATCACAGTGGAAGACATCAAAAACATCATATTTTCAGGGTATCCCGTCACTTTTGAGGAAATAGGTGCGCCCGCGCAATATGGAATCATCTCTGCGGAGGAGGCATTCCAAAAAGTTCTTGTTCCAAACCAACAGCACGGCCTAATGGAAATCTTCCGAGGCAATGGCGGTGGGGGCGGGGGCGGGAGTTTTTACAAGCTCAACTTGAGCGGGACGCCTGCGCCGTTCCCAACGCCCCAGCCAACTTTCCAGCCCATAACAAGCGGCGGAGGCGGCACAGTGACGCAAGTCGTTGCCGAAGGTGACACGCTGTCCGCAATCGCCGAACACAACGGCGTGAGCGTGGAAGCGATCATGCAAGTCAACGGTCTCAGCGACGCAAATATTTTTGTCGGCCAGACGCTTATCATCCCCATCGAAACTGCTGCCGAAAAAGTGGAGGGCTTGCGCGGAATGCTCTCTGTCGTTTTGTATAACCAGCCGGATGGAAGCCATCGCACAGAATTCGGTTTCAGCGATCCTCTCCATGCATACATGCTGTTGGAAGGCGATAACTTACAGGAATTTGAAAATTATCAAAACCGCCCGGTGGATATTTGGGGAACGATTCTGCCAAATATCGATGGCATCCTCACTGTCAATGTGGACCGCTATGAAATTCCATTCCCCAGGCTGAATTTCCAAATCTTGAGCGGCACTGATAAAGAAGTCAACCTCGAAAGTCAAAGTGTGATGTTATTCACTGGCGACGATGGTCAATCGTACATTGAACTTACGCCGGATTGCATCAACCCTGTCGGTCCCGATTCTGTGGCAGGCAATGGAGAAGTCGGCCAGCCGATTCTGCTCGAAGCGCTTATCGTCCCCGGCGTGACATACGGCGGCTACCCGGCTGCCTGTGTTTCCAGCAAGGCAATGGCAATTGACCCGAAAAGCGGTCAGCGTGTGGAACTGCTTGTGACCGCCGACCAGCCCTACGCTATGGATGAACCGTCGGGCGTAGCTTCCAGCCAGCCGCCAACAGCCGCCATCGAAAAAATTGAACTCGCTTACTACATCAGAAATCCAATCTACTCAATAACCGATTCAAACGCAGGCGCAGACGCGCAATATCTCCAACCCGTGTGGCGCTTCTACGGCCACTACAGCAACGGCGATGAATTCGAAATCCTCGTCCAGGCGTTGAAAGAGGAATTTCTCCTGCCCGAACTGGCCCCCAACACTCCGCCGGGCTAAATAGAAAATATCGTCATCGTGAAGATGGCGATATTTTTTAACGTATAATACAGAAGATTTTCACGGAGGCACAGCATGATCACGACTTATCACCGCCCGCAAACTCTGGA
Source organism: Chloroflexota bacterium (assembly GCA_016234535.1). GTDB lineage: Bacteria > Chloroflexota > Anaerolineae > Anaerolineales > Villigracilaceae > Villigracilis. Next base: position 2,817 of record JACRBH010000057.1, on the reverse strand, counting down.
AGAAGCCCTGACTCTTTTGACTCAACCCAACACAGTCCCGCTCGGAGGAGGAACGCTTCTTTCGCACCCGACAACTGATTCCGTCCAAGCGGTTGACCTTCAATCTTTGGGCTTGGACTCCCTAACCAAAAAAGGCAATGATCTCGAAATCGGAGCGACTGTCACTCTTCAAACATTGCTCGAAAATGAAAATTGTCCCGAAGCGTTGAAAACCGCCATCAAACTCGAAGCGCCGATCAACATCCGCAACGCGGCCACGGTTGCAGGAACGCTCGTTGCAAGTGACGGACGTTCGCCGTTCGCAACCGCATTACTGGCAATGGATGCGAAAATGACAGTAATCAGTAAACAGTCATCAGTAATCGGTCTGGGAGAATTTCTCCCCCTCCGCCCGCGAGGACTTATCACTTCGATCACAATTCCACTCAACACCAAATTCGCATTTGAATTTGTCTCCCGCACCCCAGCAGACAAGCCCATCATCTGCGCCGCAGTGACCCAGTGGGGTTCAGGCCGCACACGCCTAGCCCTCGGCGGCTATGGCAAGAGTCCCTTACTGGCAATGGATGGAACCGAAGCCGAAGGACTCGAGACTGCCGCACGCAACGCCTATCACGAAGCGGCAGACGAATGGGCATCCGCCGAATACCGCATGGATGTCGCATCCGTGCTGGCGAAGAGATGTTTGGAAGCAATTTAGATTTCCAACAACGAACTCAACCACAATTCCAGTGGTTGAGTTTTTTATTTACTCACCTTACGCAAAAAAGTTGGACTGCGGACTTTTGCAGTTTTACAATTAAACCGAGCAATAAAAACCTTAACGCGAAATGCGCGAAAATGCGAAAGGGTCTTAAATAGTTCGCGCAAATTCGCCCAATTCGCTGCTTTCGCGTTAAATAAAGGAATTGGGATTGTTAGATTATTTTGTTATTATGCAATAGTGCGCGTTTTCGGCAAGAAGCGGACTAAAGTCCGCAGTCTGAACAAAAAACAGGCTTCTTGAAGAAAACTGCGTTAGGTGAGTTATTTAATTGCCCCTTACAAATGGGGCACTAATTTTTGAATTGTATTTTCGCGCCCGCTGAGTATAATCATTGTTAACAATTGGTGTCTTTCTGGTTTCTTTATCGGTACTTTACTGGAGGCATTATGACTAATCTGGAGCACGAAGAACTTGAAATGACGGGTGAAATGACCTCGGGTGAATCAGCAATGAAGAGCGAATCAACCCAAAGTCAGGCAGGATCGAAAATCATTCCCTGGCTCGATGCGTTTTTAGACAAGCTGTACCGAAATCGCCGGGATGAAAATCCGCCGAATGGAATCAGCGGGCAAGTTTGGGGAATGCCGTCGATTCCATTACCTCTCCCCTGGGCAACCGACTCGCCATCCTATTTTCTACATTACTTTCAAAGCCAGGGCTATGGCCCAACCACGAATGAGTGCGTGACAACATCCGCATTGATGAGCATGAACATGCTCAAAGATTGGGTGGCTCTGCACGAGGGCCACGAAGTCGAACCAGATCGAAATATTGAAGAATATACACATGAATTGGATTCGCTTGGCTTCTGGGGTTGGAAATACCGCTTTTCCACCAGAAGTCCGCTGCCCGGCATGATGACTCCCTGGCAGGCGATATTCGCTTTGAAAGATTTTGGAAAGAACCTCGCAAAAAAATATGGGAAATCGTTTAAAGTAAAACTCAGCGCCCGCCGCAGATTATTGGATTTGATTGAAAATCTTCGTGAAGGAAATATCATTCTCATCCACGGCGCGTGGCAAATGACCCTCGATAAAAGCAATAAAAAACTTGGCTATAACGCTCTCCTTGCGTTGCTGGGCGGAATGCCTCATACGATGGTTCTCATCGGTTATGATGGAGATTCATCGCAATGGCTTTTGCTCAACCCTGCCGATCCCTGGCCAAGCGATAAACATAAACCAGTGACGCCGAAAATATCCCGAATGACCACTAAACAGTTGATGGATTTCTGGGGCAGGAAATTCCTGTTCTATCCGCCGCGCTACACATTTACAACGATCTCATTGGATTGTTCGGACATATCTAATGACAATCTCTTCTATTGAACGTAAAGCCCGAGCAAGTTTGTCCTTTGCCCGTTTCATGCAGGAATATATCCCGCTCCCCGTGGCGCACTTGCTTCTTAAACAAGGCATGGCACGTGTGCGGCTCGGCGCTGATGTAATTCGTGAAGCGGTATCCGCAGATGGTGTGCCGTGTGAATGGGTTTTTCCCAAAATAGCCTGACAGACCAGGTGTTGCTCTATTTACATGGAGGCGGTTTCGTTTTCGGATTGATACCTCCACATCTTCAGATGGGGGCATATTTGGCGCAAAAGATGGGTATGCGTATCCTGATGGTGGATTATCGTCTCGCCCCAAACTTTCCATTTCCCGCAGCTTTGGATGATTGCGTAACTGCGTATCTTTGGCTGATGAAACAGGGTATTTTGACGCAGAATATTGTGGTCGCAGGTGATTCAGCAGGCGGTAATTTGACAGTTACAATGTTGATGAAATTGCGCGACAGCGGCAACTCGCTACCTGCGGCAGCGGCATGTCTCTCGCCTGTGACCGACCTCACTCCTAAAGACAATCTGCGCAAAGGGTTCAAAGATCCGTTGTTGCCACCCAAAGCAGTGAAATTCTCTGATACCCTTACAGAACCGATAAATTTGCTACTGCTCACCAAGTAAGGCATAATTTGGTTGCTTGACGACCAAAGGAGGCCGATGATGAGCAGTAGCAAACAATTGTACAACGAGTTGAACGAAAAGATGAGCGAATTA
>JACRBH010000050.1 GCA_016234535.1 Chloroflexota bacterium | reverse complement strand
TATTACGTTGACGTCTTTATTTTCACGTGATAGAATGCAATCCGCTTCATAAATGGGCTCGTAGCTCAATGGCAGAGCAGTGGCCTTTTAAGCCATTTGTTGAGGGTTCGAGTCCCCCCGAGCTCACAAAAAAGTCTTCCGTTTTGGAGGGCTTTTTTGTTTTGTTGAGCGTCCCCACAGGAGGGATGATATTCGAGTCCCTCCGAGCTCACAAAAAGGTCTTCCGTCTTGGGGGGCTTTTTTGTTTGTTGAGCGTCCCCGCAGGAGGGATGATATTCGAGTCCCCCCGAGCTCACAAAAAAGTCTTCCACTTAGGAGGGCTTTTTTGTTTTGTTGAGCGTCCCCACAGGAGGGATGATATTCGAGTCCCCCGAACTCACAAAAAAGTCTTCCGCTTTGGAAGGCTTTTTTGTTTAATTGGGCATACAGAATTACTCGTCTTCATCTAATAAATCAACATCTTCAAGATCAATCTCTTCCAAATCTTCATCACCATCAGCGTCAAGACTCAGAAGATCGAACTTATTTAACTCTTCGGTAAAATCCAGATTTTCAAGAGCATCTTCAAGGTACTCGACCAGGTCTTCATCCTCGGTCTGTTCAATTAGATTGAGCAGATAAATGCGCGCATCATCGCCGCCGATCTGTGAGAGCGACCAGATGGATGCGGTGATGACATCATCGTCCACTTCTTCATCTTCAAGAAGCAATTTCAACAGGATGGGACCCGCCTCTTGAATGGCAAGTTCGCCCGCGGCTTGTGCGGCGGCGGTCTGGATAAGCGGCTCTTCATCCAGCAGCATACTGACCACATCATCGTTCCAGCGTTCATCGTGGGAACGTCCCATGGCAAGAAGCGCAGTGGCAACCCAGGTTGGGTCTTCGCGCTGAAAAGCGGATTCGATGAGCGAAACTATTTCGGGCCGTGAGGAATATCCCAATGCTTCAAGACATGCCTTGCGTAAGGAGGGATTTTCGTCACTTCTGATAATTGCGATCAATGCATCTTCTGCTTTGCGTTGAAGTTCAGCTTTGATTGATTCCAATTCACCCAATAGGATGAATTCGCCAAGCAGGAGAGCGGCCTCCAGACGCGGAGCGAGATCGGCATCGTTTAAGAGAATGTTCGTTAATGTGCCAACAAGCTTCGGGTCGTCTGATTCGGAGAGCAGGCGGATGGCGCGCGCGCGTACCTCTCCATCCAAATCATTTAATAATGCGCGTCCAATCTCTTCGTAGGAGACGATGTTGTCCGAGTCAAAGTGAGTTAAAAGCCCATCGAGCAGAAGCAGTTTTCGGGTCGGTTTGACGCTCGGCCATACATCCAAAAAGAGACGCAAAGATTTAGGGTCAAGGTCCGAATATAGATTCAGGTGGGCCTGTGGAATATCCTTTTTGGAATCCAGCAGGTGATCGAGAATAGATTGAAATGAAATAGGTTCAGCCATATTTTATGGGTGGGGAATATTGACCGGGTTGACGAAATCCATCACATTGACGAAAAGCATAAGCCCAATCAGGAGCAGCATGGCTATGCCGTTGACTGCGTTTTCCCATTGGGTCGGAATGCGTTTGCGGAAAAGGATTTCAGGAAGTGTAAAGAGGATTCGCCCGCCATCGAGCGCGGGGATGGGGAAGAGATTCATCACGCCGAGGGAAATGCTCAACACGCCGATCAGGTTGAGGGTCCAGTTGGTGGGTTTTTGTGTGGGAGTACTTGAGCCAGCTGGGGTCGTGGAAATTTCCTGACGGGTTGAAACATCTTCCTGCACAGCCACATCGAACATATCAAAGATACCTTTGAAGCCGATGAAGCGCGCATCCTTGGGCGCGATCACACCTTGAATCAGCGCAACCGGTAGATACACAATGGTGGCGGCTTGTAAGCCGGTAACTTTAAAACCGCCGGAGATACTTTCAACAAATGTTGCGGGACGTGTTGGATAGGTAAGCCCGACCCCAAGCGCGCCTTCACTTTTTAATCTACTGGATAAAGGCGTCGCTGTAATTGTGATCTGTTCGCCATCGCGGTTGATCAATAATTCAACAGGCTTGTCAAGATTTGCCTGGATGATCGCGATGGTGGCCTCTATCTCACTGACGCTTTGGCCATTGATGGCGAGCAAAATATCGCCGGCTTCCATGCCCGCCTGTTCGGCAGGAGAGTTTTGAGTGATTGCATCGATCTTTACCGAGCCGGGAATCGGTACACCCTCAAATGCGATGAGAAAAGTAAACACAACAATCGCTGTAAGCAGGTTCATCAGTGGCCCCGCGAACAGCACAACCAGTCTTTTCCATGGATTAGCCGCAGCAAGTCCACCGGGGATGTTGGGGTCGTTCTCGCCTTTCGGGCGAATGAATCCGCCCAGCGGCAGGGCGTGGATCGTAAACTCAGTTCCCTGCCACGTGAAGAGCGTAACCAATTTCTTAGACGGTAAACCGAAACCAAATTCCTCCACTTCAACTTTTGCCCAGCGCGCGGCAATGAAGTGTCCCAACTCATGTACAAATATCATCCCGCCCAGCGCCAGCAGGAAGATGATTAAAGATACAAATCCAGGTACCATTTTTTATCCTTTGTCTGATTTAAACGATGACGAGGATTATATCTTCAAATGGATTGGACATAGTTAAAGATTTATTAGATAAATTTTCCCGCTTCTTTCATAGCCGATGCCTGATTCTGCTTCGAGAAGCATTTTCTCCCCGTTGCCCCGCCCTCCTGCAAACCCCGCTAAAGCGGACTCTAATCAAACCACCTTCGCCGCACCGCCAACTCCAGCGACCAACACATTGCTCACGCCAGGTAATTCGCGCAAACGCTTCTCCACCTCTTTGGCGTACTCACTCAAACACATTACGTGAACGTTTGCGCCGGCGTCCACTGTATACCCTACAGGGAGTCCGCTTGCGCGCCACTGTCGAACAGCATAAAAAATTTCGACCGTTGCAGATTGCCAATACATCAACGGCGGATTGGATGTCATCATTACAGAATGCATCATGTCCGAATCATGTTCGATGATATTTGCAAACGCTTCGAAATCCTTATTGAGAATCGCGTTTCGACAAATGTCCAACCTACGCGTTGCATCGGCGACACGCGCTGCCTGTAAGGGACTTGTCCATGCCAGCACGTGTCCTTCTGTGGAACCCGTCTTCTTATGGCTTGCATTGACAATCGCTACACAATCGGTCAACGCCCAATGTTCCGGAGGCGCAATCGAAACCGCAACACAATCATCATCGCCTGTACCCATCTTCCACTCCACAAAGCCAGAAGGAATGGAACGGGAGGCTGAACCCGATCCGCGCCGTGCGAGGCGGGAGAGCTGCGCTTCATCTAATTCAAGTCCCGCCGCCTTTGAAGCGGATAGCGCTAACGCCGCAAATGCCGCAGCCGACGACGCGATTCCCGCGCCGGCGGGGAAATTATTCTCGCTCATCACTTCTGCGTTTAAATTTATTCCCGCTAGAGTTCGCACAAGATCAAGGATATATGAAACACGTGTGAGCCCTTTGCCCGCCACCTCATGCCCGTTGATAATCAACTCATCAAAAGGAAGTGAAGGTTGAAAACTGACCGCCGTGCGCGTAAAAAGTCCATCGAGATTCATTGAGATCGAACCGTTGGAGGGAAGCCGCAAATCGTTATCACGATTCCCCCAATATTTGATGAAGGCAATGTTAGGATTGGCTTGGGCGGTAACAGAAGTCATATTTTTCACTTATCCTCAGTTGGCAGTGTACCACAAACAAATTCATGTTTATAATCGTTCCCATGCATCGTCTTACATCCAAACTCCTCGACAACTATCCCTACTCCCGCCATGCAACCCAGCAAACCATCCAACGTGGACGCGCCTACTACAAGGACGGGAATGTATGGGATGTAACCATGCCCAGCGACCAGAACGCCGTTTGCATGGTGGATGGTGACACTGGCGAATACACCGTCGAAATCGAAATAGACAAAAAATCAGGCGAGCTCTCTTTTGAATGCGATTGCTATTACGCTGAGGAAGGCAACTTCTGCAAGCACATGGTCGCCGCCGCGCTGGAAGTGAGCGAGTTTTTGCGGGATGAGGAAGAGGACGAAGATGAGATTGAACCAAAAACAAAAGAAGCCACAGGCGATTGGAAAACAAAATTAATGCAAAGTGTGGCGCTTATGCCGCGCCAGTCGGCGGGCGGGAGTCAGGGAAAGCGTTATGCCGTTGCTGTCATTCTCGAACGCGACCGATACAACTTCTATAACTACGGCGGACATTCGCCTTATTCCTATTCATTGGAGCCGTTTGTCATCAAGGAAAATGAATGGAATCCGCTCCTGGAAATAAAGGAATTCAACCCTGAGCAAGTCAATCATCTGCTGGAAACCTCCAAAAACTGGATCAAAACAGAAGGGCAGTATTATCCATCCTTTAGTCCGAAGGGATGTCTCAACTTAACTCAGGAAGCTCTTTCATTTGTCAGCCTGCTTTTTAATGTCACTCGCATGTATGGAGGGCAGGCGGGCAATAATTTATCCAACATCCTCCCCATGCTTGCCAAATTTGATATCCCCATTTTTCTCGGCAAAACGGATTATCAGGCAAAAATCGAACGCCGACTCCGCATCCAACCTGAACCCATCCAAATCCAAATTGACATGCAACAGGATGAAAAGAAACTCAGCCTGCAAGCGGGCTTCGACAACAACGGAACTTTCACTCACATCCAAAAGAAAATCGAAGTGATGACCAACAACCCCACCTGGGTCTTCATGGATGACACCATCGCGCAGATCGAAAACAGCCGCGCATTGGAAATTCTTTCCGCGTTTCCCATTGAAATTCCCAATCAGCAGGTTGACATCTTCCGCGAGCAATATTTTCCGCTTATCGCGCAGGCGTTGCCCATCAAAAGCGACCTCGTCAAATATCAAGACGTTCATGCCGACGCAGTCCCGCGCTTATATTTGCATGATGACAACAAAGAGAAAGTATTACGCGCCACGCTCCAATTTGGCTACGGCGATTACAATTCCCCGCTTGCGAAAGATGAACCTTACGCCCTCGCCAGCGTCCCCGATACATGGGAACTTGTCCGCGTACATCGTCAGCCTGAGCGCGAAGAATATTTTTATCAACTGCTCACCGATCCCATCTACCGACTAAAACGCGCAGGCTCGCCACATCCACATGGCACGCTCGAACTTCGCGCCCGCGCCCACCCGTATGATTTTCTCATGCACTCCATCCCCGCACTGCTCAAGGCAGGCTTTGAAATCTACGGCGAAGAGAATCTCAAAACAGGGCGCATCAACCGCAACACCGCCACCCTGCGCGTGCAAATTTCATCGGGCATTGATTGGTTCGATCTCAAAACCGTCGTCGAGTTTGGCGATCAGCAGGTAAACTTTCACGACATCCGCAAAGCCCTCAAACGCAAAGAAAATTACATCAAACTTGCCGACGGTTCGATTGGGCAAATTCCGCAAGAGTGGCTCGAAAAATACAAACACCTATGGGGATTGGCGGAAGAAACCGAAGATGGATTCCGCGTCAGCGACCTTCATCTCTCTTTGATTGATTCCCTGCTCGAAGACGACGCCTCGATTCAGACTCCCCCAGACCTGCTTCAGCGCCGGGAGCGTTTCCGCCACTTCGAGCGGATTGCGCCACTGCCGCTGCCCAAAGGTTTTACTGGCGAACTGCGTCCCTACCAAAAACATGGCTTCGACTGGCTGCATTTCCTGCGTGAATATAAATTCGGCGGCATCCTCGCAGACGACATGGGACTTGGAAAAACGGTTCAGGTGTTGACCTATCTCCAATCGTTGCAGGAACAGGCTAAGGCGGAGTCGGCGGCGCTGCTTGTCGTCCCGAAAAGTTTAATTGCCAACTGGCAAAGAGAATCCGAAAAGTTCACGCCCAGTCTGCGCTTTCTCGAATACATGGGAAATTTCCGCAACAAGGATGTTTCCATTTTCGATGAGTACGATGTGGTCATCACCACCTATGGAACCATGCTGCGTGACATCGAAATTTTGCACAAATACAATTTCAATCACATCATCCTCGACGAATCGCAAGCCATCAAAAACCCGCTGGCGAAGAGCGCCAAGGCGGCGCGGCTGTTGAACGCGGAACATCGCATCGTGATGACTGGCACGCCCGTGGAAAATAATACGTTTGAGTTATGGTCGCAGTTTGCTTTTTTGAACCCTGGCTTGCTCGGCAGCATGGATTATTTCAAAAAAGAATTTGCCAACCCCATCGAAGCCGCGGGCGATGAAAAGACCGCCGAAACTTTGCGAAAACTTGTTTATCCATTTATCCTGCGCCGCACGAAAGAACAGGTTGCGCTCGAACTGCCGCCGCGCACCGAACGCATCGTTTACACCGACATGGATACGGCGCAGAAAAAGTTATATACCCAAACCCGCGAGCGCTACCGCGCCGAATTGCTGGGTTTGATCGAATCCGAAGGCATGAACAACGCGCGCTTCAAAGTGTTGGAAGGCTTGCTGAGACTTCGCCAGATTGCCATTCACCCCGCGCTGGTGGACAAAACATACAAAGGTGAGTCTCCCAAGTTTGAAATCCTGCTCGAAACGTTGGAAACTTTACAAGCCGAGAATCACAAGGCGCTGATCTTCTCGCAGTTTGTCGAAACGCTAAAACTGGTCAAGAAAGAGTTGGACGCGCGTAAGATTAAATACATCTATCTCGATGGGCAGACGCAAAAGCGGCAGGATAAAGTGGATGAATTTCAAACCAATGACGCGATCCCATTTTTTCTCATCAGCCTCAAAGCGGGCGGCGTAGGATTGAACCTGACCGCCGCCGATTACGTTATTCACCTCGACCCGTGGTGGAATCCCGCCGTGGAAATGCAAGCCTCCGATCGCGCCCACCGCATCGGGCAAACCCGCCCCGTCTTCGTTTACAAAATCATAGCGCGCGGCACGGTGGAGGAAAAGATTTTGGAATTGCAGGAAAAGAAACGCGCCCTCGTCAAGAACATCATTGCCACCGAAGCCAGTTTCTTCAAGTCCTTGACTCGGGATGACGTGAAGGGGTTGTTTGAATAAATCGATAAGGGAAAAATCCGCCCATCTGCTGTCCAGGCCAAATCAACCGAGTTTTTTCTAATGTCCACCTACCCCGATTACGTTTACCAAACATTAGACTTTATAACACTTTATTGTAGAGAAAAGGAAAAAGGGGTATCCTTCCAATTCTGCGCCAACAGAAAAAAGAAGGAGACCCCTCCATGGACTATTATGCCAGATTTTCCCGAAACGCAATCCAGTTTCTTGCCC
>JACRBH010000052.1 GCA_016234535.1 Chloroflexota bacterium | reverse complement strand
GGGGCGGATGGTATCGAGACGGCGCATGACAGATTCAAAGCGCGGCGATGCGTCCGTGAGGAGGAAGGGAGCCTCCAGGCCAAGTGTTTTCAGCACCCAGGATGTTTGCGCGTTGAGCGCGCCGGCGCGCGCGGCGACGGTGTTCACTCCATCCCGCTCGCGCAGCAGCCAGGCGTATCCCATTGCAGAGGCGATGGAATCTGTATCTGGGTTGACGTGTCCTATAACGAAAATTTGATCGGGCATAAGTTTATCCGCTGGTTATTTTTGAATTGATTTTAACGCCTTCCAAACTTTTTCCGGCGTGACAGGAATTTCATCCACATTTGCGCCGATGGCATCGAGGATGGCGTTGCCGACTGCGGGCGCGACTCCGTCCATGGGAATCTCTGCGACGGCTTTGACTCCGAATGGATGACTCGGTTCGAACGTCTCGACGAAAATGGTTTCCAGCTCTGGCATCTCATCGGCGCGGAAGAGGTGATAGCGGTCGAAGTCGCGCTCGATGGCGCGGCCTTTATCGTCATAGCGCATTTCTTCGGTCACTGCATAACCGAGGGCCTGAGTCATGCCGCCTTCGATCTGACCCGATGCTGTCTGGGGGTTGATGATGACCCCTGAATCGACTGCCATCACGAGTCGGTCAACCGTGACCGCGCCTGTTTCGGTATCGACCGTCACTTCGGCAAACTGAGCAGCGAATGGGGGAGGCGATACGGGTGAAACATAACTTGCCACGCCCATGATCTGTTCCTGGTTATTCTTGTGCAAACTATCGAGGGCAATGTCGGTCATGGATACTGATCTTCCATCAGGCGCGATTGCCTGTCGATTTTCCAGTTTGATGTCATCGTGTTTGTCGAGCTTAAGCATCATCGCCGCGCGGACTCTGATTCTCTCCGCCACGATCTTTGCCGCATTGACAGCCGCTGTGCCCGAGATGTAAGTTGTCGAAGAAGCATACGCGCCTTTGTCGAACGGAGTGAAATCTGTATCGGATGAGTAGGTGATCACATCGTCCACTGGCACGCCTAGAATTTCCGCCGCCATTTGTGCGAGGACAGTATCCGAGCCAGTTCCCAAATCCGTTGCGCCAACGAGCAGGTTGAACGAACCATCATCATTCATCTTGATGGATGCGCCGCCCATATCGAGATAGGGAATGGCTGTGCCTTGCATGACCATCGCAACGCCAATCCCTTTTCTTTTGGTCGAAGGTCGAAGGTCCAAGGTCTTGTTTGACTTTTGACCTTCGACTTTTGACCCACTATGCCATTCCTCATTCCCGTATTTATCATCCCAACCTATCGCGGCGCGGGCTTGCGCTACGCATTGCTCAAGACCAACCGTGTGGATGATCTCAGGGCGCGGGTCGCGGCCTTCATTCCATGCGGTTGAAAACGGATGATATTCTCCGGGGTGGATTGCATTCTTCAAGCGGAAGTCAATTGGGTCAAAGCCCATGGCGCGGGCGATCTTTTCCATGTGACGGTCGAGCGGCCAGTATCCTTGTGGTACGCCATAACCGCGGAACGCTCCAGCGGGCGGGGTGTTGGTGTAAACCACATCAGCATAGAAGCGGATGTTTGGCGCTTTGCGATATTCACCGTCACCGACATACAACGCCATCGCCTTGTGACCTGTGTTTCCAGTCACCGTCAACGCATGACAACCATATGCGCCTGTGTCAGACAGCGCATACATCGAATTGGCTGTGATCGTGCCATCCTTCTTCACGCCAGTTTTCATTTGCACGCGCATTGGGTGACGCGAGCGGGCGGCGATAAATTCCTCTTCGCGTGTATATTCGTACATCACAGGCTGTTTGGTGGCGATGGTCAAATGTGCGGCGACATCTTCCATCAACACTTCCTGTTTGCCGCCAAAGCCGCCGCCGATGCGCGGTTTGATCACACGGATTCTCTTCACGGGCAGACCCAACACAGGCGCCATCATTCTGCGGACATGGAACGGCACTTGCGTGGAGGTGCGGATCACCAATCGATCATCTTCATCCCAATAGGTTACGACCACATGCGGCTCGATGTGTGCTTGCTGTACTTTGGGTACATCGTAAAACGCTTCAAAGATTACATCCGCTTCTCTGAATCCTTTTTCGACATCGCCAATGTCGATGCGGATATGCGCGGCCAGATTTTTATCAGGATTGGAATCTGCGAAGTTGACGTACTCAGGTTCGTCGTGAATCTTCGTAGCGCTGGTCATTGATTCGGTGGAGTGCAGGATTGCGGGCAGGATTTCATATTCGACATCGATCAGCGCGAGGGCCTTCTCTGCGATCTCTGCAGTTTCCGCCGCGACGAATGCCACGCGGTCACCAACAAAGCGGACTTTTTTATCCAGCGAAAACGCATCCAGCGGACCGGGGATCGGGTCTGACTGCCCTGCGGTCGAATACACAACCCGGGGCAGGTCCTGCCACGTGAGGACTGCGGCAACGCCATCCAGCGCCTTGGCTTTGCTGGTATCTATATTTTTTATCAATGCGTGCGCGTGCGGTGAATGTAAAACTTTGGCATGGAGCATTCCACGTTTTTCGAAATCGGCAGTGAAGGCGGGTTTGCCCTGCACCAGTTTGACCGCGTCCACTTTGATCTCTGGCTTGCCGACGGTTTGGTAGGTCTTTGATTCGGGAGCTAAAACTACTTTTGGCCGAACCTGCACACCCGTCAGGTTTGAAGCGGGGGCGTCATCTTGAGGTGAGTCATCTTTGGGCGTGCCGAAATCCCAATTGATGGAACCAAACTCCAGCGGCGCATCGCCCCTTAATTCCGCAGCAGCTTTTAACACGGCTTGCACAGGTTTGAGATAGCCCGTGCAGCGGCAGAGCACGCCAGAAATCGCCTCGCGGACTTCGGCCTCGGTTGGGTTGGGATTCTTTTCAAGCAGAGATTTCGCGGCAAGGATTTGCGCGGGCGTGCAGTAACCGCACTGGATCGCACCCGTTTCAACGAAAGCCTTTTGCAGCGGATGCAGGCCATCGGTCAACTTCCAGCCTTGTTCGGGATGTTCGCCGAGCGCTTCGATGGTGGCGATCTTGTGACCTTCAGCCTGCGCTGCAAGAATTGAGCCTGCGTTGACGGGTTTGCCATTTAATAAAATTGTATCCGCACCGCTCAAGCCGCCTTCATCGCCAAACTTGACTCCGTGGAAGCCAAGCGAACGCAGGGCGGAGAGCAGGGTGGTGGATGGGGCGAGATCAATGTCGTAGTCTGTGCCGTTGATGTGTAGTGTGATGTTCATGTTTACTCCTGTAACGTGACAGAATTATTACAAATGTGATTACGAGTATTGCAATTCTAAATGCCTCAGCCAAACATCGGTTGCATGTTTGTATGTGCCGATCCAATTAACTTTGTGACCACTTAAGATTTCATGACGCTTTGCCAATTCAAGCAGGGAAATTTCAGGGTCTTGCGTGAGAGCTGCTCCCAGTTTAATGGAAAACATATCTGGTAGTTTTGGCTGGCTACCGAAATACCTTGACAATGGCTTGTTGTATATCTGTTTAAACAACATGGCAGCAGTGTAGTAACAACGAAAAAATAGTTGTGGGTCTGAATTTGAAAGTTCTCTATCTACGGTTTCCGCTTCGCTGGCAAATTCAGGGCGACGCAAGAGAAACGGAATTAATAAACTGAGACGCACCCGTGCTTCGTTGCTTTGCACTAAGGATTTGAGCAGGTTTTCTGGCGGAAGGGTTGGCGCGTCTGTAAGCGCCTTTCCCTTTAGGAATTTGACATCCCAAGCATAAAGTTCGGAAACCAGTATGTCTTTAAGCGCTGGGGTATTCATTTGCATTTCACTATTTTCATTTCTTCACCAATAAACTTGACCTCGTGGAAGCCCAGTCCATGCAGGGCGGCGAACAGGGTTGTCGCTGCGCGTGGGGCAGTGTCAATGGAGTGATCCATGCCGTTGATTTTGAGCGTGATGTTCATGAGGGCTCCCTGTAGAACAAGTCTATAGACTTGTTCTACAGCAGGCTGGAATCGATGTAAGTATAAGGCCAGTCCTGCCAGTTGTTGACCAATCCAGCCTTGACTGGATTATTCGCAATGTAATTCAGGATTCGCATAAATTCTTTTTCGTCCCGCACGACATGATCGTAGCTTTCATGCTGCCAGAATGCGCCTTTGCGGCCCAGCAGCGCGGCGCATGCATAGCCAGAACGCCCTTTGAGAAGACGCATGGCATGGCTGAGAGCAGTGTAATGCTTTCCTTTAACGGGACGTGGCTTGGGAATATCTTGTTGATCAATTAGGAGATGACCGTGATTGTTCATCAGGCAATAAGCGCGCAAGTGGTAGTGTTCGGGATGCAGGGCATGGAGTTCGCGAGTGACGAGTTCCGCGAAGCGCGGCTCTGCAAGCCAGCGCGGACCGTATTTGGGATGGTCGAGTAACTTATCGAAACGGGCGAAATGACGTTTTTGGGTTTTGTAGAGTTCTTCGCGCAATTTGCTATTTTTGAATCTCTCAACAAGCAGGCGTTTTTCCTGCTCGTATTTTTCTTTAAGTCCCTTCCACGCTTCCACAGGTAGGCTTCCTGCCAGCCGAAAGGTGATGAAGTACGCGGCGTTGGGCAGGTGGTAGTGAGGCAGGTTGCGTTGGAAGAATTCGCTCATGGGTTGACGTAGTAGAACAAGTCTATAGACTTGTTCTACCCTCCACATTGTAAAATGCGTTCGATGATGGTGTGGGAATCCGCTTGCGGATTTAATTTCGCAAAATCGTATTCCTGAAAAAATGGAGCGAGAGTCAACGAAATGGGCTGCATGGTAATGGGTGGTTACAAAATTTTGATTACCTTCAATCCAATATTCGCAGACTCGATTGCGCTTTGCGAGCCAATGACTGCAACCGCATCTGATTGCGCGGCCTTTTCCAAAATTTCACCGAAGGCGATAAAGTCTTCGCCGTTTGTTGAGAGAATTTGGTCGCGGGTCTTCTGGCGCATTTCGTCTGTACGCCCAGTGAGGTGACGCATCAACGAAGTATATCCCTTTGCATCTGGCAATTGATAGGCGTCCAGGTCGCCGATGGCGGCGATGATGGCTTTGGTTAATTCCGAATCTGAAAGTCGTGACGCATCAAGGTTCTTCAGGAATTCAGCCGACTTGTCGTAGTTTTCCAATGTGCCCGCGAGATTGGGATCACGATACGATATAAAGGTTATCACGCCGGAGCGGTCATCGAAGACCGAGAAGGCTCCATATGCACCGCCGAGGATTCGAATCTTTTCCCAAAGATGGGTCATGCGCAAATATCCCAGAATGACTTCGACCGAGCCGTCATGTTTGTAGCCGAGATCATACAGGTTCGCGCCTTTGCCAACGTAGTTGACTTGCGCAGGGATGGTCAGACCTTCTTTTTCGGTTGCAAGTTGAACATCGAATGATGAAAGTTTTACATACTTCGCAGGCAGGTCTGAGAGGAATGATTCGAATTGCGGTTTGAATGCCTTCCAGCTTTCGCCATCGAGAGTCACATTGCAGATCAGCGCATTGCGGTTAATGAGCAGATCACGAATCTTCTCAAACCGCTTCAAAACCGACTTCCATTTTTTATCAATATCATTCGCGAGTTCGCGCAGCGCAAACAAATAAGCGATGCCTTTCATCTGGTCATTGGCCCAGCCCGATTCATTGAACTGCGCGCGCAAGCGTGTGTTCACGAAACCATGTCCGCCTGGCACCAGCCCAGACTCGAGTCCAGCCTTTTCTTCCAACACCATTTGCTTGAGTCGTTTGCGGTTGTCGAAGTTTGTTTTGAGAAGCACATCTTTGAGAATGTTCAACATCTCAGCAGATTGCGCCACTGTGGACTTGCCTCTGATAAACAGCTTGATCACGCTCTCTCCTGACCCGAGAGCTGCCACGCTGACCGCATCGGCATAGATTCCACCCGTGCTTTTCCCGATCCGCTGCGACAGTTTAGTGTAATCTTCGGTATCGGTTCCCATCTCGAACAGCGCGCGCCCGAAAATTTCGGTGAGCGGAAGCAGGTCCGCGGGGAGGGTGTGCAGGTCAAAGCCGAGATCAAGATAGACAACCCCATTCGTGAACAAGTCATGATATAGCGTAGTCGCATCCTGCAATTGCAATTCTTCTACTGGGACTGTGTTGCTCTTTTTATCGAGGTCTTCCAACTTTAAGAAGGGCAGAGTTTCCAATGCTTCATTCGAATTTGGAGTCTCCTGTAATTCCTTGAGCTTCTTTGTTTGTTCGACCAACTCTGCAATTTGACTTTCATTCAGCGCGGAGCGGATCGCCTCCAGCCGCGATTTTTCATCCTCCTCGAAACGGCGGCCCAGCTCAGGGTCAGGGGTGAGGCGCATTGTCGTGCGGTGCGCGTTATCCAGCAGATTAGTCTGAATCAACTTTTCAAAATAATTCTTATCGGCAGACAATCGAGTTCGAATCTCTTTGAGCGAATCTTCAAAGCCAAGCATTTTGAATGGCGAGTCATCATACAGCCAGGTGGTGAGGGCGCGGAGCATGAGCGCGATGCCGCGCGGGAACGAACCTGTGTTGTTTTCGCGCAGACGGAACTCGGCGGTGTTCATGGCCGCCGCGATAGTATCGGGATCAATGCCGTCGCGCACGAGATTTTCAAGCGTGGTGAAAATGAGCTTCTCAATTTTCTTTGCATGACGGGTGCGCGTGCCTTTGAGGCCCGTCGAGAAGATCATTTGGCGCATGTCGCTTTCCAAGCCGAGGCCAGCCAGATCTTCGCCGAGACCTGAATCCATTAAAGCTTTCTTGAGCGGCGACGCGGGAGTGCCGATCAAAATATTGGCGAGAATTCCCATGCTGAAACTCAAGACTTCATCTGATGTATCGGGCATCAACCAATTGACCACGAGATAATTTTTGTTTTCTAGTTCCGAGTCACTGCCAGCATCGTAGGCGTATTCAACTTTCTTGGCGCGCTTGAAAGGCTTTGCTAATGGAACAATAGATTTAACTTTCTTCCGCTTATATCCCTTGAGATAACCTTCCATCAACTTGAGACGTTTTTCAGGGTCGTCATTTCCGTACATAAAGATAAACGCATTGGACGGATGATAATACGTCTCCCAGAAATTTTTGAAATTTTCATAAGTGAGGTCGGGGATGTGGCGAGGGTCGCCGCCTGAGTCAACTCCGTAAATGTGCTTTGGAAAAAGCGACTCCATCACACGCGACTGCAAAACACCATCAGGCGAAGAATACGCGCCCTTCATTTCATTGAAGACCACACCTTTATAAGTCAGCGGCTCATCGGGACCATTGATCTCAAAATGCCAGCCTTCCTGCATCAGCGTTTCCTTGGTGATGAGCGGATGCAAAACTGCATCCATGTACACATCGATCAAGTTGTAGAAATCCTGCAAGTTCTGACTTGCTACGGGGTAGCAGGTTTTATCGGGAAAAGTGAACGCGTTGACAAATGTCGCCAGCGAGCCTTTCAACAATTCCACGAACGGTTCCTTGACGGGATATTTTTCCGATCCGCCCAAAACAGAATGTTCCAAAATATGCGCCACGCCTGTCGAGTCTTTTGGCGTCGTGCGGAAGTTGATCGAGAACACTTTGTTCTCGTCATCGTTGATGATCGAAAGCAGCCGTGCGCCTGTGCGCTTGTGCGAATACAACTTTGCCGTTGAGTTCAATTCGGGAATATATTTTTCTTCAATAAGGTTGAATGCTTTGGACATAAGAATCTCCAGTCTGCGAGTCCCTTCTCCCCAACGGGGAGAAGGCTAGGATGAGGGGCTATTTTTATTGTTAATTCTACTTTCAACTTCTTCCATGATCCCTGTCACAACGGCATGGATGTTGTACCTTACATCGTCATTTGTAAAACGAATTACCTTGTATCCAATGGCTTCCAAATATTCTGTTCTTGCCTGATCGTATTCTTGTTGTTCTTTCTCAAGATGTGACGCACCATCAATTTCAATCAGCAGTTTTGCCTCGGCGCAATAAAAGTCGATAATGAAAAAATCAATTGGATGCTGACGCCTGAATTTATATTTCAAATTCCTGTTTCGTAAAAGATTCCACAATGTTGTTTCCGCTGGAGTCTGGGGCTGGCGCAGCTCCCTGGCAAATTGCCGAATGGTTGGATGAATGCGAAGACGTTTTTCCATTTGTCAGTGCGACCCTCACCCTGCCCTCTCCCTGGAAGGGAGAGGGTTCCTTATCTTCTCTCTCAACTCGTCGATCACTTTCAACTTGCCATTCTCTTTATACAACCACATATCCCAGCCGTTGACTGCGCCGCCTGCCAGTGATTTTGCCAGTGCATGGATCGAACCAACCTGATCTTTATATTTCAAATGTCCATTCGATAGAATTACAACGCTGATGGATTTATCTTCTTTAAAGAATAGTTTCTGACCAGCACTTAAGAATCCCGCCTCAAGCAGCGTCCCAAACGGGACCCGCGCCTGATTCCGTTTCTCGGGCAGAGTCAGTGCCTCGGCAGGAGACTGCTCAACAGCGTTGATCCGCTTCTGTGCCACCTTGACATATTTCTTGTCGCGCTCTATGCCAATATAATTTCGTCCGAGCTTCTTCGCCACTGCGCCTGTTGTCCCGCTCCCAAAGAATGGATCGAGGATCACGTCCCCAATATTACTGCTGGACATCATCACGCGATACAACAGCGACTCTGGTTTCTGGGTTGGGTGAGCCTTCGTCCCGTTGGATTTGATGCGCTCTTTTCCAGTCGCCAGCGGCAGTACCCAATCCGACCGCATTTGAAGATCGTCATTTAATTTTTTCATCGAATGATGGTTGAAAGTATATTTCGCGCCTTTTTTCTTTTGCGCCCAGATCATGGTCTCATGCGCATTCGTGAATCTCACGCCGCGAAAGTTTGGCATGGGGTTTGTCTTTAGCCAGATGATGTCATTCAGAATCCAAAATCCCAGGTCCTGCATGATCGCGCCCACACGATAAATATTGTGATACGACCCAATAACCCAGATCGTCCCCGTTTCCTTCAATACACTGCGGGCCGCGGATAGCCACTCACGTGTAAATGCATCATACTCTGCAAAACTGCTGAACTTGTCCCACTTGTTATTGACCGCATCTACTTTGCTTAAGTCAGGGCGATACAGATCATTTTGAAGTTGAAGATTGTAAGGGGGATCGGCGAATACTAAATCCACCGAGTTCTCGGGCAGTGACTTGAGAATCTCGATGCAGTTGCCTTGCAGGATCTGGTTGAGGGGGAGTGTCACAAGGCGAATTATACACGTACAGATTCAGATTACCGGCTGTATCACAATTCCCCCAAAGCGCGCTTCGTCCGCGTGACATTGAATTCCATCAATATAACATTTGTGACTGGGATATGGCTGGCCTGTGTCTGTATATTGGGCGGCTATTGTGCAAGACTCGCTGACTGAAAAAACGCTATCGCCAACTTTGTCTTGTTTTTTTGAAACATCATAATTAATAATAATATTCTCATTCATCAAGTCGGAGTTCCATTTCTATACCGTGCTCGGTTTTCTGTAACTCCTTGAAGCCAAGTGATCTGAAGAGGCTTAATGACCTCGTGTTGAAATCGTATATCTCTTGTGCTTTGATTCGAGTGTAACCAATATCCTTAGCTCTTTGAATGAGATATAGCAAGACATTCTTGGCAATCCCGCGTCCCCAAAATTCCTTTCTGCCAATGACGATAGGAATGGTTTCCTCAGATAAAGTGACATCTCCGATGGGTAACCAAGTGGAATCTTTTTCTATTTCAATAATATAGCACTCACCGATTTTAAGCAAATATTGATACATACTTCTAACGGTTTCACGATCATACGGGGTGTCTCTTTCAATGGCAGCCGTATATTTCAATACTTCCATATCTTGATACCAAGGCAATGCGATTTCAACATCATTTAATGTAGCTGGTCTAAGCCGAATATTATCTGCGACTGGGTAATACTTAATATCAGAGAAAGGTAAATTATTTTCCATGACAGATTCCAAAGTTTAGGTGTCAGATAAATGAAGAAGAGCGGAGTGCCCTTATAGTCTGAGCAGCCCAACGGTTTGCGTTACCCGCGCTGGGGCGGGCGGCGGGACGCCGTCCGACTGGGAAAATGCTGAGGCGTAGAAAAAGGCTTGGAATCGCGCCAGAATCCCCAGCGTCGGGTGCATGTTTTGTTGGGTTGCGGTCTTTGGGAACATAAATCTTGCGGGCGAAAAACGAATCTTGTACCATTACTGACCTAAAAGAACTTCCCTTGTTTTGCGAGATTCCTGCAATAAAAAAAGAAACCAAATGTCATCAGCATTATTGAAATGTCAAATATTGCTATCCATGGTCCAAGAATATTCCACCTATCTCTAAATGCAAAAGTTAGGAATTCAAGAATCGCGATAGAAATTGCCGATACAAGCGACACGTAAACCACCCAGTGGCGGCGTAATAATAATAGAACTGAAGCTACTAGACTAGAAAAGATATTTATTGTCCAGAATATCAAGGGCAATAGTGGGTAATTCGTGAAATAAGTATAAACCTCTTCTCCGTAATTTTTTGACTCATAATAAGCAGCGTTGTGCCCTAGCATCATAAAATAGTCATAAGCCCCCATTGAGTATAAAAATAAAAAGAATAATCCTATGAACCAAAGGTGCCATGGGGCTTTGATACGATGGACTTGTGTACTCATTGTTTTCTCTTTCAGGTTTCTGAATACTCTAGTTTTTTCGTGCTTGACGTAGCAACCCAACGGTTTGCGTTAGCGGCGGACGCGGGCGGGGTAGGAAAAGGCTTGAGATGTGAAAAAAACTCAAAGCCAGAAAAATGCCTGTAAAACGCGCAGACTCCCACACGTTCACTGCACGCTTTGTTACTAGAATAAACAGCAGGGGCGTGGCGGGTGTATCCTATGAGGTAGCAGGACCTATCACCGGGATGCACGCGTAAGCTGAGGGCGTGAGCATCAGGGCAGACCGTTGCCGCCCATGAGAGAGAAGTTACCTTCTTCACTCGTGTTGTTACTTGGTCGCCCGGTGGATTCTCGTCTGGGCTTCGAGCCCGAATCGGTGTGTATCACTCACAGCCCGAAAATCCACGCCCCAACCTGAAACCAAGGAGAGTGTAGCATGAGTGAAGAAATAAATGCAAG
>JACRBH010000044.1 GCA_016234535.1 Chloroflexota bacterium | reverse complement strand
TGTAACAGAGAGTACGACGCGATAATCATACAAAGCTGGAAACGCAGATACGATTTGTGCAACCCCTGATGCTATCGAAACCGAGACGGTGAGAATATAATCGGTTAGAAGCGACGCTCCAGCAATAAGAGCTGGAAATTCGCCGAGATTATCACGGGCTACGATGTATGCGCCACCGCCATCTGAATAGGCATGGATGGTCTGCTCATAAGAGATCGTGACGATGGCAAGTAAAACAATGATGGCGATGGAAATGGGAACAACGATCCCAAATGCCATTGTCCCTGCGGCTGCGAGGATAACAAGAATTTCCTGTGTGGCATACGCGGTGGATGAAAGCGCATCTGACGCAAAGACGGCAAGACCAACAGCCTTTCCTATCGTTTGATGAGATGCATCCGCGGTGGATAGGGGCCGTCCGATAAGCCATGACCGCCAGCTTTTTGGGGGAGCGTAATCGGTTGTGCGTTCGATAATGGATGTTTGTGAATTATTTTCGTGATTGATCATAAAAACCAACTTGCAGACAAAATATATGCCCACCGCCTGATCGCGAGGGCAAGGCGTGATTATAGTCCAAATCCAACTTACGTGGACTTGGCGTTTTGGTTTTGTTTAATCGGGATTTGTAAATGGAAGGTGCTGCCTTTGCCTTCCACGCTATCCACCCACACGCGGCCGCCGTGATTGGTCGCGATGGAATGAACGATGGCAAGCCCAAGGCCTGAGCCGTGCTGCGCGCGCGCTTCACGCTGTTTGCCGCGATAGAATTTTTCGAATAGATGCGGCAGATCATCTGCCGCAATGCCGATGCCCGAATCTTCCACTGAAAAAATTAGCGAGCCAGGCTGGGATGATGTGCGGATTGTCACACGCCCGCCTTCGGGTGTGTATTTGAGGGCGTTCTCCACAAGGTTATACACAGCCTGCTGTAAAAGCGCTTCATCAGCCTCCACTGCATTAGGCATATCCCTGGGCAGTTCCACATTTAAAGTAATATCCTTCTGCGACGCCTGTAATTGCAGGGAACTGACCACTCTTTGAATCACATCCAGCAATGTGACATGGTCGACTTGAAGGCCGACCCCGATCTCGATGCGGCCAAGGTCGAGCAGGTTATTGACCAGGCGCGACATATTCTCCACGCCCGAAATGATCTTTCTTACATATCCCTGCTGCTGCTCGTTCAACTCACCCACCATTTCGAGCATGGTGGCGTAACCACGCATGAGTGTGAGCGGCGAACGCAGGTCATGGCTGACGGTTGCCACGAACTCTGATTTCATGGAATCCAATTCCTTGAAACGAGTCACATCGCGCATGATACAGACACGCCCGATCTGACGTCCCTCCACCATTACAGAAGAAGCTGTTGCAAGATAGGTGCGATTATCTGCCAGCTCGATCTCAGTGGATTGATCCTCGGTGATCGTGTTTTGCAGCAGGGTCAACAATGGGCGGACCTTTACAACCTTTTCAGTTTCCTGACCGATGCTTCGATCCGCATTTTGACCGAGTGCTTCCGCCGCCGCGCGATTGGTCAGCAGGATGCGATTGCGATGATCGGTCACCAGCACCGGGTCAGGCGTGGAATTGAGAACGGCTTCCAACTGTCGGCGTGATGCTTCCACGTTCAAATACAAGTGCGCATTCGCAACCGCCAGCGCGGCCTGACCAGCCAGAGTCGTCACGAAGCGGACATCCGAATCGGAGAACATGCGCGGATGTTCATATCCCGCCCAGACCACACCATAATAACGATTCTCGTGCCGTAGCGCCACGGCCAGCAAAGCCAAAGGCTGCGGTAATTTTGGATCAAGAATTATCTCGCGCGAGCGGCTGAGATTCGGCAGGATGATCTTTTCCTGGCTTTGCGCCATTGCGAGGATTTGTGAGTCGAGATGGGAGTATGTATCTCCTGTGGCGCCAACTGCAAAACGCGACGGTAACTCGACAAACGTATCCGGCAGGATGCTTGGGGAGAGTATCACGCTGACAGATTTTGCGCCCGTTGAGAGGATCGCATCCAGCACCGGCTTGACAGAATCCTGCATCTCCAGGCTGGAGGCCACATCCTGACTCACCCGCAGGAGACTGTTGATCTCTTCGAGACGGGCCTGCAAACTGGCGCGCATCTGCTCGAATGCGCCGCGCAATTGTCCCACCTCGTCCACGCCTTCCATTTGTAATGGATGATCGAGATTGCCCTGCGCGATGCGGTTGGCTTCGGTCGCCAGGCCCTGCAGGGAACCGGTGACAACACGCAGCCCCACGCGCAGTGAGATCATCGCCACCAGCGCAAGGAAGATGATCATCAACGAAAGCGGCATGGCAATATCCAGCGCGATCTGCTGCGCCTGCTGTGCGGGGACTGTCAACACAATGGCCCACGGACGCCCATCCACCGGCTGATAATACACCAGTTGACGCGTGCCGTCTGCCGCGGTGTCATCGTAGAAGAAAGCTTCATTGCCATGCTGACCGTTGTAAGTTGTCAGCAGTTGTGTTTTATCTGAATGATAAATAATGCGGCTGTTCTCGTTCAATAAGATTCCCGTACCGCCCAGATCGCTCATATTGTCCATGCTCTTGATGAGCGGCAATGTAAGCGGATTTGTTTCCAATGTAGTACGGCCGATCAACACACGCTGAACCACATTGGATTGATCCACAATGGCCACCATGAATGAGACGCGCGGTCTATCCTCCACGGAGGTGGGCGGGATCGAATATATCTGGGTGGGCACACCGCTGAATGCCAGCGGCATTCCCGATTCTTCATCGGGGTATAGTTTGTAACTTGTTTCATTCGCCGCTTCCGGATAGCCTGCCAGCAGGGTCTTATCGCTTGCTTTCAACACAAGGATTTGATCGAAAAACGGCACGGTTTGAATGCGCGACTTAAGAACAGATGTCAATTCTTCGTCGATGGCATTCAACATAGCCGGCTCGGATGCCATTTGAACGGCCAGGTTCTGCCCCGTTTCAAGGAAAAATGGAATGGTTTGTGATGCAGATTCCCCCGCGCTGGAAAGACGGTCTGCCAGCATCTCGCGCGCGGCGCGGCCAGCCACAACCCAGTCCCCGACCAGCAGGGTTAAAAGCAACAGCGTAATGAATGTTCCCGTCGCGAAAAGAAAACGCGACTCAAGACTCTTTTCGCCCGGCGACGGCTGCAGAGTTTGTTTCCCGCCCCACACGGCAGGGAAGGCCATCGAGATGACCTGCGCCACAATTCCCGCAGCCAGCATTTCTCCGCCAAAAGCAAGCGTGACCACGCTGGCATTGCTTAATGCAAAATCAAGACGGGCAGTGGCCGGCGCGGAAATATCCATGCCCCATTGCGTGAATAACGAACTGATAACATAAAATAAAGTGTGGAGGGGGATCAACAATAATGCGCCGACAATGGGCTGGCGCAAAAATCCATAGGCTTTCGTGCGGTATCGCTGGCGCATGTTCACTGAAAACCATGTGCCCATGAGCGCAAGTTCAAGGATCGAAAAAAGCGAATACGAATTCCACGCACCGCAGATCAACCCGGAAAACGAGCCAAGCACCGCCGCTCCCAGCGGCCCAAGCAGTCCCCCGCCCACCATCCACGGGATGGCGGAAAAAATCATCAGCGCAGAACCCGGCGCATCGGCGGGCACCCCTGGCAAGGGTCGGGCGGATGCGGAAGTTAGTCTAATTCCAATAAAGAGGCTTGCGGCCGGCACCAGGATCAGCAATGCGATGAAAAATCCCCACTCACGTTTTTTCCATGCGGGCTGGTACGCGCGCCAGCTCACCAGCGCGTATACCAGCGCTCCCAAAAAAATTACCCAGACCACCCAACCTGTGAGGGTGGGCGCGGCTGGGAAAGGGATGCCAGACAGGAGCGTAAACAGAAAGCTCATTTCCACGAATTATAGCCTCAAATAATTATGCGGACGTTTACAAGATTGTTTGTGACTCAGGCTGGGAATAGGCCCCGCGATAATTTTCCGGTAAGAGACTCGCCAGCGCCTGCATGATCTGACGTGTGCCGAGTTCCATCGCTTCATGCTTATCCTTCGCCTGCTCGGCCAGCTTGAACATTTTCCCCACCTTGACATGTACCGCTGCGCGCCGAAATTTTTTCATGTGCCCATAAACGTTTTCGTTTTCGGTGCCGGTAATTGCAATTGGAAGAATCTCCGCACCCGATTTATAAGCAAGGAACGCCGCGCCATCGCTGCCTTTTTCCAATGAGCCTGTTACGGAATACCTGCCTTCCGGTGCGATGACGATCATGCGGCCCTCCGCAAAACCGTCCAATGCGGCGCGCAAGGCTTTTGTGTCGGCGCGGCCGCGATGCAGCCAGATGATGCCGTACCAGTCTATTAATTTCCCAAGAATGGGGAGGTCGTATAGTTCTATTTTGCCAAGCGCGTCTGGGGTGACTGGCAGTGTTGAGATTAACGCAGGAGTATCCGCATCGCCCAGGTGATTGATCACAACAAGGACTGGGCCGCGCGCTGGAAAATTCTGCATTCCCTCGGTTGTGATATTCAGGCAAATTTTTGCAACGAGTTTCATCAGCCCATGCGCAAACGAACGAAAGGCGCGGCGGGCGCGAGTCATCTTTGGCAGGCGCACCAATTCAGGCTGCCATACTTCGCTGACAGGTTTGGGAGGGAGTTGGTTCATATAATTTGTACGGAGTCCGAAGTCTCTGACTTCGGTGCAAAATCGGGAGATTTTGCACTCCGACTATTCTGTTGAAACGGCCTGCCCCGCATAGACGCCGTGATATTCCTCGGGCAATAATCCTGCGATATGGCGCATGACAAGATCGGCATTCTTCTGGCGGGCTTCGCGTCGTTCGGCGCCTTTCTCTGTAATGGGAGGAAAAATAATCGGCTTGCCAATGCGGATTTCCAGCGGCGGTTTTTCGCCATGTGTCGCGCGCTGCCAGAAATCCTCGGTTGTCCCAACCAATCCAACAGGCACAACAGGAACCTGTGCGTGCTCGATGATATAGCCAACGCCCGGCATGGCGCGCTGCATGGCGGGTATATGGGAACGCCCGCCTTCCGGCGCGATCACGAGCGGGCGGCCTGACTTCAAGATGTCCATGATCTTATCGAGCAAGACTCGGTCATAATCACCGCGATGAACCGGGATCACACCATACATGGAAAGGAGGAGTCCCTGTCCCTTTTTCTTGAACACATCCGCCGCGCCGATGACTTCCGGTGGTTCGGGCCAGAAGGAAACCAATAATGGAGGATCGAAGATCGAAATGTGATTGATCGCGATCACATACGGTTTACCGAGTGGAATATTTTCTTTCCCAAAAATCTTTACGCGGCCCAATATGCGGAATAATGTGCTGATAGCGGGGCGCAAAAAGAGACGGTTCAATTGGATGTGCAGGGGAATGTAGTAGGGTTTCATTCTATTTTAAATGCGACATAAATGTCGCGCTACGTGGTGCGGCATTTATGCCGCAAGGCATAATTTCAATACGAGGCCAAATACCTGGTCGGCATCCATTTTGTCTGAGTCTATGATGACGGCATCGTCGGCGGGGCGCAGCGGGGCAACTGCGCGTGTGGAATCGATGCGGTCGCGTTCGATGACTTTGCTGAGTATCTCATCATAGTCGGCCTGTTCGCCGCGCGCGATGAGTTCGTCATATCTGCGTTTGGCGCGTTCTTCGGCGCTTGCATCCAGATAAATTTTTATATCCGCTTCGGGTAAAACGACGGTTCCAATGTCACGGCCAACCATCACAACCTTGCCGCGCAGCCCAATGCGGCGCTGCTGCTCAGATAGCGCCCGACGCACACCAGCATACGCGGAAACCACAGAGACATTAGCTTCGACGTTTCCATCGCGCATATCCCAGGTAACATCTTTTTCAGCGATGACCACATCACAGGCGCGGCCGTCATCTTTCGAGGGAGGGCAAATATCAATTTGCGCTGTTTGGGCGAGGATAGTGATCAAGGATTCATCGCGCAGGTCCAGGTCACGTTGGAGCGCGATCCATGTGATGGCGCGGTACATGATGCCGGTGTCGAAGAAAAGATATCCGAGCGAGTCTGCGAGGCGTCGTCCGAGGGTGGATTTGCCCGATGCGGCCGGGCCATCCAGTGCGATGATGGAGGGATGAATGTTGTTTGTCATTTATTATTTTGCCAGAGAATAATTAATGGAATGCAGACTTTAGTTGCTTTTTTGTTGCGGACTAAAGTCCGCACTCCAGGAGGATTGTTAGGGAGCCGTGTTGGATGCGGAGTCGAGGAAGAGGTCATCGCGCGCCCAGAGGATGATGGTTTCGCCGGACTGAGGCATGTCGCGCAGGGTGACCCAGCGCACCCAGCTCTGGGATGACAAGGTGTCATTCCATAATGGCGATTGACGCCAGGTGAAATCCTGTCCGCGATAGGATGAGGCGAGAGTTGGGTCATCTTGAAGCGGGGTGATGACGAAGTCCGGTGAACTGGATATATCCAGTGATTCAACGACAGTGACCGGATGCTCGCGCAGAGTCCATTCAAGCGCGGATGAATTCACGCCCGCGATGACGACTGGCGCGGCATTATCATCTCCCTGCGACCATTCGGAGAGATCGTTCACAGTGGAGCGGAGAAGTTCAGCCTGTGCGGGGATATTCGGTGACCACCATAATTCAGGGAAACTCAATCCGCGCAGTCCTGTGGAACCGAGTGCGCCGCTGAAGCCAAATACTCCCAGCACGATTGTCAGGCCCCAGACGCCGCCGATCCGCGCGGTGCGGATTGACCAGCCCGATGCAACCAGCATGATGCTGAACACAAGCAGGAGCAATGCGCCAAGCAAAAGCCAGAAGCGCATGTAGTATTCCGTTGAATCCGCCTGCACCCAATTTATCTTTGACAAATCAAGCCATGAGAAGGCCCAGATAAAGGCTGTCAAAAGGATGACACCGGCTATTTCGCTGCGTTCATCGGGGAAAATGTCAATGTTGTGGGCGAGTTCCAGCGCGGCCAATCCGCAGAGTGGAATGAGCGCCCATGCGAGGTCACTGACCTGGCGTGAGGGAATAAAGACTGCGAGCAAAAGCGAAACCAGCAGCCACACGCTGATGGGGATAATGCGTGGACTTCCCTTGCGCAAACCGCGGATGATGGCAAACAATGCGAGCAGCAGGGTTAGCGGTTGATAGATAAGAAGTGAAAGAAATAACCTGCCTGTGGGAACATCCGAAGGAGTTTGCCAGCTCATGATGTAGGCGGGAATGGATGCGAGTGTGGCGCTTAATCCATTTGGGACAGCAAAGAAGAGAGTGCCGGCAGTGAGGAGTGTAATGGCGAGGGAGATGGTTGAAAGTTTAAAGTTGAAGGTTTCAGGTTGAATGTTGGCTTCAGTGGATTCATCTATGGGTTGATTGCGGGATTTGAGACGGAGTTCGAATACTTGATATAACGCCCAGGTGATTCCAAGCCCGAGCAGGCCAGCCCAGATGGATGGTCCGCTGAGAAGGGCGAGTGCGGCGAAGAAGCCTGCGAGGCGCGGCTTGTTTTGGCTGAAAAATCCCCAGGTGAAAAGCAGGAATGTGATCGCAAAGATGGGGCTCGCGGCCTGGCGCGATAGGGTGATCAAGCCCGGGTCGATGGCGATGAAGAAGGCGAGGATCAGGCCCGGGCGGGGTTTGATGCGCTGAAGAAATAGCGGGGCGAACACCAGAACACTTCCCGCAAGGGCGGGGGCGAGTCGCGCGAGGAAATTAGTCCCGCCAGCGTAGAGGAAGAAAAAAATCGAGGTGGAAAGAATGTAAAAGGGATGCGGGCTGAGTGCGGGCTTGAGTCCCTGTGCGATGTGCAGGGCTTGCAGGGCGGGCAGGGCTTCGGCGTCGGTGAGCGGCATTCCGCCGAGTTGGATGAGGCGCAGGCCGAGGGCGAGCAGGAAGGCCAGCGCATACAGCCAGCCTTCACGTTTGAAATGTTGGTAGGTCATGTGGGCAATTGTAATCGGTTTAAATTGAGTCTATCCAAGAATCAAGGCAATCACATTTGGGTATGTTATCCGCTGATCTCTGCGAATTCGCGCTAATCTTTCAAGGAAAAATTCGTGCGGTTTCGTGAGGATTGAGATTTGAACAATGGGTTTTCTAATGCGATTAACTCCCCTTGCGCACCTGACCGTGATTCCCTGAGCCAGTGAAGGGTCTCTGAGATAATCGTAGAGGTTCTCAATCACTGGCGCAGCGCAGTGTCGCTCCGCTACTAAGAAACAAGAATCTGTAGCGCGACATTTATGTCGCGCTACAGATTCTTGTTTCTTTGGCCTTGAACGGCGTTTTGTTCCGCCGTGGTTTTACTCAGAACGACACTGCGTAGGGTGAGTGATTAAGAATACGTATCAAGGCACTTCGTAAATGATCGTAATCCCCTGCTGGAAGATGGACTTGAGATGAGCTCGGAATTTCTCTTCACTCACAGGCATGGATGTGCGTTCGAGGTTGCCAATATAAATATAACGAATGTTATATTTATCGATGATGGATTGCGCTTCTTCCCAACGAGTGGTGACGTAGAGCTTCTCCATGTCATCACGGCGGGTTCCCTGGGGTTCATAATTGCCGCGCCATTGCGCTTCGTGGCCGGTCCAGCCGAGGATGGTTTGCAGCCCTGTGAACATGGAGATTCGCCCGTAGGCGCTGTAGCCGTCCCCGACCGCTTCGGCGATGATCCCATCCGGGACAGTGCGGAGGAATTCAATGGCAGCGGCTTCATCGGAATTTTCGCGGATGATGCGGTCAAAGTCATCGAGGGTGAATCCATCGAACGGTTTGAAGTTATTCGTCTTTGTCATCAGCCCGAAGACGGGATATAACAAACCTGAAAAAATAACGAGGCCGATCACTACGCGGAAGATGATGTTCATCATGCCGCGCAAGTTTTGCAGAAGCACGCTCACACCAAATGCGGCGGCGAGACTCCATAACATCCATGCTTGATAATAGAATTTGAAAACGGTGTTGATGCGGTAGCCAAACTGGTCACGCAGGTAAACGAATTCCGGGGCAAGGATGAGGATGGTGCCGAGGGTGATGAGGAGGAGGATGAATTGCGTTGCGGGTTGAAGGTTGAAGGTCGAAGGTCGAAGGTCGAAGGTTTCGGAGTTTACGATTTCTGATTTATGTTTATGTACGAATAAAAACGCAAGCGCTGGGATTAAAACTGCAAGCAGGGTGATGAGGCTTCCGATGTGATTTAATCTGCGTAAGGATGTCGCGCCGAGAAATTGCATCGCTGTCATTCCCTGCCCATCGAGAAGCCCTGCAACAAAATCTTTCTCAACGATGGAGCCAATCCAGCCGATGGAAAAGGTGAGAAGTAAAAGGAGAAAAGTAAAACCAAACCCAAGCGAAAGACCGAGCTTCCAATTCGAAGGGATTTTTTCGACGCGCCATAAATAGACAAGATACGCGAGGATGGGAATCAGCAGCGTGCCCCACATGACCCATAAATGCAGTCCGCGTGTGGGATACATGAAGTTAGGCAAAATTCCGCCGGCCTGAGATGAAAATCCCAAATAAAAAGGGAAGTATAAAAGTATGGAGACAATTCCCAGCGGTATAGCGAGCAGGAACAGATCCTCCAAACGATCCCAACGCCAGCCGTCTTCATTGGCCCGCCAGAATATGTATGCTACGACGATCAACGTGGCGCCAACAAGAATATCCCAGGTGTTGAGGAAGGCGAGTCCGCCGATGGCCAGTGCTGAAAATAAAAAGCCCGTAATATTGATATGCAGTTTTGCGCCGAGCACGTTGAGCGTTCCGCGAAAACCGCCGAAGAAGAGATTCAAGGCAACCGCAATGGCGAGCAGGCTAAAAGGAATTGCCAGCACATGCGGATGCAGGTCACCGAGCAGGAAGGAGAAGAATGGAAATTCATCGATTACATCGCCGGTCCAGGCCCCGAGCATGTTGTAATCTTGAATGATGCGCGAGGAACGCCACCACCACAGGTAACGGTCAAGCGGGATGAAATGAAGTGGAAGCGCGGGAGGCTGAGACAGTTCTCGCAAGTCCATCCATGCCCAGAAGCGGCTCGAATATTCACCTGTAGCTGGATTCTTCACCCAGAACAATCCGCCCTGGTGCAGGATTTCAAGAAGTGTGCCGAAGTTGGCAACGAGGAGCAGGAAGAGGGGAGCGAGGAGGGCGCGGAAGTGAACAGTGGACGGTGGACGGTGGATAGTATCGTCTGTCGTCTGCGGTCTGCGGTCTGTCCTCGAAAGCAGATTATATAAAATGCCATATGAACCAATCGCGCCAAGCCCAAAGATGAGCGAAGTCATCAGGTTGTGCGCCATACTGCCGGTGATGCCGGAGACGCGCGCGAGCATGGCAGTCATCACATAGCCGAAGTAATAATATGAAATGGCATAGCCGGAAAGCCACGGGTCGTGCGGCGGAAAGTTCGGTGAACGCAGGATACCATTGATGAATGCCAGTTCCATCGGTTTTTCGGTGCTGTACAGTTCCGGGTTGGCCGAGCGGACAAAGGCGAGGAAGGCGAATGCTATAAAGAATAAAACTTCAGTTGTGATGATGAGGGAGAAATTGGAGCGTAAAAAATTGATGATTTCGGATTTACGATTTACGACACCTGCACTTGCGTGCGGTGCAAGTGTTGACCAAACGCTTAATCCGATGATGAAGGTGAGGGCGAGCAGAATTCCGCCCATGTCATTTTGCGCGATGCCGAGGGATGCGAGCAGCCAGAAGATATAGCCCCAGATCAGCAACCCTGCGGCGCGGGATAAAGTGTAGCCCCTGTCAGCCAGCGCGGGGAAAAGAAAATGCGCGAGCGGAAAGGTCAGCCAGCCGAGCAAACTTATGATGAAGTACCAGGAGATGAATGCGGTCATTGGTGTCCAGTTATCAGAAGGCGAAAGGGCATTATGCAGGTCAACGATGAGCAAATGAACTTATCGTTGCGCCCGATCTGTAATATAAATAATCGTACCGCGATATTTATCTCGCAAGGCAACACGCGACATAAATATCGCGGCACCTATCAAGCTAAGGGTAGGTGAATGTCCCTGAAACAGGATCAGGCACAAAGTCCAGAATTGAGGCGATGGCTGTTAAGTTGATCGGGCCAAAGATGTGCGGAAATTTATCGGATTCGGAAATGCCCGGGGCGGGGATTCCAGCAGGCGGTTCCCACTTAAGCCCGGGCTTGAGTCGTGCTTCGTCGATATTCAACAACACCAGGTCATTGCGCCCGCGATAGAAGGCATTGGCGACATGGGCGACTTGTTTTTCGGTGGAGCAGTGAATGAAGCCTTCGGTTTGCAAACTCGGCGCGGTGTATTCGCCGCGGACTTGCGCTTCGTTCCATTCGGCGCGCGATGTGATGTGAAGGATCATGGGAGAACCTCGTAGATGGTTGTGTTTGCATCCTGATAGACGGCGATCCAATGTTCGCCCTTGAATTGATCGAATTTTGCGAGACCATCCGGAATGCCTTCGACAAGCGGCGTGTAATTGCGTTCAAGCTGGCCGACGATAATATACTTCACCTGATATTTTTTCAGGAAGGAAAGGGTCCAATCAATATCCACTGTTGAGTAGAATGTGCCAATCTCAGCTACGCGATTTTCAGTGAGACCCGCCACGGCGAATCCGCGCTGCTGACGTTGATGCCAGTTCCAGCCGACAACACCGGGCAGGCCGGTGTAGGTGGTGAACCGCGTACACCAACGATATTCCACGCAGTTCATTTCAACGATGACCGGCGAACCCTGCACGTTATCCTGCATCCAGCGGATGGCGCGATAGTCTTCGCTCAGTTCCATTGTGTTGCCATCCCAATGCTGGGAAAAATTCATGAAGCTCATGCTGTCGAGCGTGTGCGGCGCAGAGGGAGTCATGCGGTCGCTGATCTTATCGGATGTGGCCGTAAGCGTGAAGAGGAATGCGCCTGTGACCAATACATAAACCCCAACCTGATAAAGGGTGCGCCAGCGGATTCTCCAAAATGGGAATATGTTCAACAGCCAGCCGAAGGATGCGGCCGCGCTGACAGCCAGCAGCATCCATGCCTGTAAATATAATTTGAAGACCGTGTTCATGCGGCCAATGTCACCGACCAATACAACGAGTTCAACTGCGATGGTGAGCACAAGTGCCGTGCCAACCATCAACAATACGCCGCGTTTGATGTCGGGCATGTCCGGGCGCAGGATCAGAATCCCTGCCCAGGCGGCCAGCGGCAAGGCCAGCCAGCCAATGCGGACGCCTTCCACCGCGAAGTAGGCCAGCAGTGCAATGATCATTGCCAGCCCGATTTCGATCAGCAACGAGTAATTGCGAAGTTTCTGTAAATGAGAAACCGGAGTGGAAGCCATCCATTCACGGGTTTCCCATGCCATCCAAGCGACGATGATAAGGAGGAATAATCCCCATTGCGTAAGATACGAAGAGATCGGAGTATGCGAGCCTGTCCACGGGTCCACTGCGCCATATCCCTGACCGAACCAATGGGAGAATGGATAGTACAACGCGGAACTGAGAATGTATAGGAAAGCTACTGCGCCAACGGCGACTATCGCGCGAGCAATCCAACCCTTACCCTGTCCTCTTCCGAGGGGAGGAGGGCTGGGGAGGAGGGAGCGTAGATCAAAATTGCGGTACAACGTATATGCCAGCGCCAGCGCCGCAAGCGGGAAGTATGTATACAAATCCCAGGTGTTCGTTGGTTTGAGAGCGCCGATCATCAACGCGCCGATGCCGAAGGTTGCGGCCCATTCAGCGCGGGTCATCTCTGCGCGCGATTTTATGAACGATACAGCCCATGCAATGATGAACAAAGTGATCGGCATGACGAGCATGTGCGCATGCATGTCGCTGTATAGGAAGGTGAATAAGGGAAATTCCGTGATCGGTTCCACATCGTTTGGCGCAGGGATCACGCGGCTTGGAAACCAGTACCAGTCTCCGCGGCCAATGGGAAGTTGTATTCCGCCAAACGCCATGAACAATCCCTTGGCGGCGAATATCCATTTCTGGAAAATGTTTGCATCCACAGGAATCACTCCCTGCGGCGCTGCGATGCGCTGGAATCCGTTGAAGATGAGTTTCACCGTCCCAAGGTTGCCTAGTAAAAGGGTCAGGAAAGAGGCGGCGAGGCCGGATATCCATGCGGAAGGCTGAAGGCGGAAGGCGGAATCTTTATCCTTTGTGACCAGCGAATATCCAACTGTGAACGCGCCGACTGCGATCATCGCAAACCATGTCGGCAGAATCAGGTTGTATGCAATCGACGGCACAATGCCGAGCAGTTTCACCGGCGTGCCAGCCAGCACAAAACCATAATAGTAATAATTGATATAACCACCCGCGAACCACGGGTCATACGGCGGGAAGGACGTACTCTTCAACACCGCGTTGAAATACGAAAAATCCATCGGCCGTTCGCCGCCTTTTGCGGGATGCCAAAGATCGGAATTGCCGAGGCGAATGAACAGGTCGATCAGGAAGAAGACGAGAAATAGAATCTCCACCGCGACGAAGAATCTGCGGTTTGAATTCCACTCTGCTTTGAACTGTTCTCTGCGCATCATCCACAAGCTGACGCCTGCCGCCGCGATAAGGGCAACCACCACGCTGATGGTGCTTCGCGTGTACGGCACGCCGACCGAACCGCCCATCCATGAGATCCATGCCAGCAAAGCCAACCCCACAATACGCCCGAGCGGATATGCATATTGACCAAGCCCCGGCAATGCCAGCCT
The DNA here is from genome assembly GCA_016234535.1 of Chloroflexota bacterium. GTDB lineage: Bacteria > Chloroflexota > Anaerolineae > Anaerolineales > Villigracilaceae > Villigracilis. The sequence goes on along the minus strand of JACRBH010000044.1, from coordinate 3,950 downwards.
TGCCAGCGGGTACGCCATGAGCCCCAATATAAAAATGAACAGATACCAGATCACAACGCCGATGACCGGGTATGCATTTTGAGTCCAATCGTAATCAAATAACTGAGACCAGGTTCCGCCGGCGCGTTGTTGAGCGAGGCGTGTTTCTGGCAGCATCAAATCCTTGTAGTTGCTGGCCTGCTTCGGCAGGAGATGAACGACATTCATCAAATCCACAGACCCAAGCAAGGCCTGCACATTGGCCGCGCTGAAATCCTTCGTCTTTTGGAAGATCAACACCTTTGGATGATCGTAGAAAGTGAATGCTTCCTCTGCGGCCTGGTCATTGATCACCAGCGGCCCCAAAGTTGGATAGGACTCAAAGACCGCCACCAACTCAAACCCGAGATTGCCCTTGTATTGTCCCGGTTGCGCAGAGCGATAACACTTGATGATGTCTTCGCTTTCCGGGCAGCCCAGTAATTCACGGTAATACTTTGTAGTAAGCGGATATCTTTCCGGCAGGCGCGTGATCTGCCCGTACTGGTGATTGGTTGGGATGAAAATGTAATCGGTCTGATTCAACGTATCCACGAAGCGAGTCAGCTTGTCTGCGTTATCGTCCCAATAGACTTGCAAATTCAGATCACCGCGATACATGCCGCCGAATGGATCAAACCCATCGATGCGGAAGGGCAGACCCCAGTCATAATCCGTCTCGTTGGCAATGGCTGCTCCGCTCAAAGTTAACGTTTCGCCAAGCGTTTCGATGTTTAACGCATAGCCTGTATCCTTGGTGACGGGGATGGGTTTATCAAAAATGAAGGAAACCGAAGAACCGCGCGGATCGTTCGATGCGGCAGAATCCAAAGTGGCGGATGCGCTCGCAAGAATGTTGGCGGGATCTTCCGCCGCAACCAGTGACAACAAAATTGTCGCAGGCGATGCGGACGAGTCCAATGCGTGACCGAGAGTCATTCCCGTCAGCAAACCATCCTGATTGGGAACGATGATCGTTGAGTATGGCACGCCAGCTTGAATGTAACCATCCGTCGGGAAGGTCAACGGCTGGTTATGTGTCTGGCCGTCATTTGTCTTGATTTGAAGATTGATCGGCCCCGGTGCATTTGCGAAAATCCAGCGCGAGGCGGCCATGCGCGTCTCATCACGCAGATAAATGCTGTGGAATGCAAAGGCCCAGATGGCGGTGAGGATGAGAACCGTCACGCCAATAATGCCCGCGACCATAGACCGTAGGCGGTGGACCGTAGGCGCTACGGTCTGTTGTCCATCGTCAATGGTCTTCTTCAAACCTGCCAGCTCAAAAATGAACCACGCCGCCATCATGCACAAGAGCGGATAAACCGGCAATTGATAGCGCATGGTCGCATTGAATTGCATGGACTGCCAGCCAAAGTAAATCGCGGTCCAGCCCCACAACAGAAGATGTTTCCACTCACCTTTGAAGATGCGCCAGCCCATGAACAGGAATCCCACCCAGGCGAGAATGCCAAGTGGAAGTCCCAACCCCCAAACGGTCAGATTTGTGAACGAATATAAATGTGTGCGCCGCGCCCATTGCAAATTCCACGGAATGTCTGCTCCGGAAGCCTGACCACTCACTTCCTTTATATTCGCGACCCACTGCGGATTAAGTCCCAGCCCGTTGAATGCATAAGGCTGAAAGATGCGGAAGGAGATGATGGCGGCGAGTCCGCCGGCGATGAGAAAAACAGCAATCAGTGACCAGTAGTCAGTGATCAGTTTCGAAGGGCTGTCGGATTCTTGCGCGGTCTGTTGCCCACGATCCACGGTCAAGTATCTAACAAGGAAAGCGCCCGGCAGCATGACCGCCAGCACAACTGCGTTGATCTTTGAAGCCATCGCCATTCCCAGCGCGACGCCAAAGCCAATGCTCAACCAGAAAAGCGGAGAACGCAGGAAATTGGTAACACCTGCACTTGCGCCAGGTGCAAGTGTTAGGGATTGGGAATTAGGCCGGCCTTCCAATTCACCTAATTCCTGATTCCTGTTTCCTAATTTCTTGTAACTTACGATCCCCACCGCAAAGTAAAGCGTCAGGGTCATGAATAGTAAAACAAACGAATCAGCGGTGAAAAAATGTGATTGCTGAATCTGCATGACCGCAAATGAAGAGAACGCCGCGGCGAGCAGCCCCATCCGCTGGCCGTATAATTTCGAGACCATGAGATAAAGCAAAAATATGGTGAACAGATCGGCCAGCGCAGAGGCTTGCCTTGCAAAGAATTTCGAATTGCCGATATCATCGTTGTGAGTCAGTTCGATGGCGACCCGAGTCAGAGTCATGGGCAGGTTGCCATACGGGAAGAAGCTGGTTCCACGGTTATAGGGGCTGAGCGTGGATGTGGCTGAATCCAAATATTCGGCAGGGGTTAACCAGCGGCTCTCTTCGGGCGGGCAGGCGTCTATCGATATAAGCGGGTCGTTACAGGTATGCGCGCGCAGATTATCCAGCCAGCCCATCATGGATAATTCATCCGGATGCTGGTGATATCCTTCGCCCCAATCCGCGCCGCTCAAACGCAAATATCCCGCCACCAGCAGGACAAGAATGAAAAGCAGGTCATAAAGCCATGTACGTTTTTCGATCATATCACCTCACGTCATTGCGAGGGCGTTTTTGTTCTTTGCCCGAAGCAATCCTCTTATTTATGTAGAAGATTGCTTCGTCGGAACGAGCGCCCTCCTCGCAATGACGATATTTACAATAATGTTTATCTCTCCACAATAAAAATCATAAAGTCTTTACCCTCAAGCGGCGAAGTATAGCGGCTCAACACGCCATCCGGGTAGAGTACTTTAAGAGCTTTCTCAGTTTCCACATCATCATAACGGAAGATGATCATCTTCGGCGCGGGCACATCCAATGTATCTGCAAATTGCTCGGGCCAAAGCGCAAAATCACGGTTTGGTACACCCGCCCAAACGCCGGGCAAACGGGTGTCCACCCAATATGGGAATGGCACGATCCAGACCGAATCGGTCTGCCCGTATTTATCCTCGAAGTCGCTGATGAACCGGCCCATGTCCGATGTATTCCACGCGCCCGCCCTGAACTGTGTATCGAACTTATTGAAGACGATATCGAAATTTTGAAACGCAGATGCGACGAATAGAACGCCAACCAATCCATAGGCGATGAAGAGCCGCCTCTTTTCTACGCCGAGGCCTGCCACTAACCCTTCAAGCGCCATTGCGCTGACGAGGATTGCCGCCACTGCGCCGCCGCCCGCACGATTCAACGCAGGGTTTTCACCCGGAAATGCCAGCGACAAAATGGACGGCATCAGCAGCGTGGGAATGGAAACCAGCAATACCAAGTCGCGCCAGTCGCGCCCGCGAATGTAACGCGCGATCAACAAGACAATGCCAATCACGAATAATGCGCCGCTCACCACATCCAATGCCGGGCGGAGCGGCATGGAATTGACCCAGATTTCGCCATTGTCCCAGTTGAACATGAGCAGGCCGCGATACAAATTCGACAGGAATATCTGCCAGGCGGGGCCGGGCAATTCTGTTTCCATCGAAGTTAAGCGGCTCATGGCGCGGTATCCGAACATGTCCGGGTTTGCAATCCAATATCGCAGGAGAGGCAGGAAGACAAAGAGGGAAGTCATCACGATAATGGAAAGCCATACCAGGGCTTGTTTATTATCCTCTTTTGTTCTGTTGTGCAGCATGTAAATAATGAAAGCGACCACGACCAGGATGGGCATGATGCGGAATGGACTATACCCATGCAAGCCGAGTCCGAGGAAAATGCCGGAGAGGATGAAATCGTTTCGGTTTCGAGTGCGCAGGCCGCGGGTCAAATAAAAGAGCGTCGGCGCGACGAAGAGCGGATATAAAGGGAAGCGAAGTCCGATGCGCGAGATCACGTTCGGCCAGTAGGCGATCCCAAAAAGAAAAAGCGCGAAGAGGCCGAC
>JACRBH010000042.1 GCA_016234535.1 Chloroflexota bacterium | reverse complement strand
TCTAAACAAAATTAAATGAAGTGCTATAATCGGCCAGATTAATCAAGGAGCCGCTCGAATGAAATTAGCTACTCTCGTTTTACAAGATGGAACTGTCATCGAAGGTCAGGCCTTCGGCGCGGAAACCGACGCTGTCTTTGAGCTGGTCTTCAACACCAGCATGACCGGCTATCAGGAAATCCTCACCGACCCTTCCTATCGCGGACAGGGCGTCCTGTTCACGGTCTCTCATATCGGCAACGTGGGGATCAATCTGGAAGATGATGAATCCGCAAAGCCTCAGGTTTCGGCGGCGGTCATTCGCTCCCTCAGCCCTGTCGTCTCAAATTGGCGCTCGGCTCTTTCTTTATCGGATTGGCTGATTCAACACGGCGTCCCTGGCATCAGCGGCGTGGACACGCGCTGGCTGACTCGCAAACTCCGCGACGGCGGCACGCAGAAGGCGGCGCTTTCCACGAAAGGCACACCTGCCAATGAATTGTTAAAGATGGCGCGTGACTGGTCTGGTCTTGATGGACGGGACATGGTGAAGGAAGTGTCCTGCGAAGAAAGTTACCGTTGGGTGGATGATGCGGGAAGTAAATGGGTGAAGAAAATGCAGAATGCAGAAGGTGGAATGCAGAATGAAAATTCTTCATTCTGCATTCATCATTCTGCATTTCACGTCGTCGCGTATGACTTTGGAATAAAAGAAAACATCCTTCGCCATCTTTCCAGTTACGGCGCACATGTAACCGTCGTCCCTGCGGATACAACTGCCGAAGAAGCGCTGGCATTGAAACCTGATGGAATCTTTTTATCCAACGGACCCGGCGACCCTGCGGGTTTGCCCTATGCTGTCGAAGCCGTGAGCGGACTCATCCAAAGCGGGTTGCCCATCTTCGGCATTTGTCTCGGACATCAGTTGATTGGTCGCGCCCTCGGAGCGGATACCCATCGCCTCAAGTTTGGGCATCACGGCGGCAATCATCCTGTTCAGCATTTGCCATCGGGCGAGGTGTTGATTACAGCGCAGAATCATAATTACTGTGTCACGGCTGGCGAGTTGAATCAAAATGAAGTGGAGATCACCTACAAAAGTCTGAACGACGACTCGCTGGAAGGTATCCGCATGAAGAACAAGCCCGTCTTCAGCGTGCAATTTCATCCCGAAGCCGCGCCAGGTCCACATGATGCGCATGATATTTTTAGTGAGTTCTTTCAATTAATGAAGAATGCAGAATGATGAATGCAGAACAAAAACGGAGGTTATGATGGCGCATGATGTGATGGATTTGAAAGTTAGAACAAAGAAGTTCGCTTTGCGGGTTATCAAACTGTATCAAAGCCTGCCGAAAAGCGGAGAGGCACAAGTGATTGGAAAACAAGTTTTACGAAGCGGAACTTCGGTTGGGGCGCAGTACCGTGAGGCTTGCCGGGCAAAATCTCCTGCCGACTTTGTGAACATGATGGGCGGTGGCTTGAAAGAATTGGATGAAACCGCCTATTGGTTCGAATTGCTGGTCGAAGGTGAAGTTGTCCCTGCCGCGAAACTCATCGACCTGCAAAAAGAAACTGATGAGTTGATTGCCATCTTTGTTTCATCTATCAACACTTCCAAAAGGAATCATCCAAAATGAAAATCCTCATTCCTTATTCTGCATTCTGCATTCTCTATTCTGCATTATGAAGCGAAGCGATATTCACACCATCCTCGTCCCTGGCTCTGGAGCCATTGTCATCGGTCAAGCCGCGGAGTTTGATTACTCTGGCACGCAAGCCGTCAAGGCATTGAAAGCCGAAGGTTATCGCGTGGTGCTGGTCAACTCAAATCCAGCCACCATCATGACCGACCCTGAAATTGCGGATGCGACGTACATCGAGCCGCTCACGCCTGAATCCCTCGAAGCGATTATTGCGCAGGAGAAACCCGATGCCATGCTTCCCACCGTTGGCGGGCAAACGGGACTTAATCTCGCGCTGGCGCTTAGTGAAAACGGTGTGCTCGAAAGATACGGCGTGCAACTCATCGGCGCGAATCTCTCCGCCATCAAAGCCGCCGAAGACCGTTTACTTTTCCGCGAGACCATGCAAAAAAATAACATTCCCATTCCGCATGGCGGCGCAGCGTATTCATTGGCAGAGGCTGAAGAAATCATCAAACAAACTGGCTATCCAGTTTTAGTCCGCGCTTCGTTTGCGATGGGCGGCACGGGCGCGTCGTGGGTGTATGAACCCGCTCAACTTCAAGAAGCCGTCCGCAGTGCAATTTCCGAATCGCCAATTGGTCAGGCATGGCTTGAAGAATCTGTTTTAGGTTGGAAGGAATACGAACTTGAAGTAATGCGCGACAAGGCGGATAACTTTGTTGTCGTGTGCTCCATCGAAAATCTCGACCCGATGGGCGTTCATACAGGCGACAGCATCACCGTCGCGCCAGCGCAAACGCTCACCGACCGCGAGTATCAAATTCTGCGCGACCTCGCTCATCGTGTGCTCTCCGCTGTCGGCGTGGAAACGGGCGGCTCGAACGTGCAGTTCGGCGTTGATCCCAAAACGGGACGTGTCGTGGTCATCGAGATGAATCCGCGCGTGAGTCGTTCGTCGGCGCTGGCGTCCAAAGCCACGGGCTTTCCCATCGCCAAGCTCGCCGCGCTCGTCGCCGTCGGCTACACCCTCGACGAGATCACCAACGACATTACCAAACAAACCAAGGCCGCCTTCGAGCCTTCGCTCGATTATGTGGTCGTCAAAATTCCGCGTTGGGCGTTTGAGAAATTTCCCGGCGTAGACCCAACTCTCGGACCGCAGATGAAATCTGTCGGCGAAGCGATGGCTCTCGGTCGGACATTTCCCGAAGCCTTAAACAAAGCGATTCAATCTTTGGAAATCGGCGTGGACGCACTCGACGGTTCGGGACCCAGCCGCGAGTTGGTCATTGAACCCGAAACATTTTCAACCCTCAAACTCCCCACCGCTGACAGACTCTTCCGTGTCTATCGCGCCATTCAACAGGGAATCTCGCTCGAAGAAATTTCAAAAGCCACTGGCTATGATTTATGGTTCCTGGCGCAGATGAAGGAAATGCAGAATCTAGAATGCAGAATGCAGAATTTAGAAAATGCAGAAGGCAAAGTACACGCGGAGCGTGCAGAATTGAAAGCATTGTTGCGCGAGGCGAAGCAAATGGGGTTTGCAGACTCACATATTGCGCGGCTCTTAAATTCATCATTCATCCTTCATCATTCATCCTTTAGAGAACTACGCAAATCACTGGGAATACTCCCCACCTTCCAACGCGTGGACACCTGCGCCGCAGAATTTGAATCGCAAACTCCCTATCTTTACAGCGCCTACGAAATGGATGATGAATCGAGACCAACAGATAAACAAAAAATCCTGATCCTCGGCGGCGGACCGAATCGCATTGGTCAGGGCATTGAGTTTGATTATTGCTGTTGTCAGGCAGCGTTTGCCTTGTCAAAGATGGGATACGAGACCATCATGTACAACTGCAATCCTGAAACCGTCTCTACCGATTACGACACAGCAGATAGATTGTATTTTGAACCTCTCACGCTTGAGCACGTTTTAAATGTGATTGACCGCGAACAGCCTGTCGGGGTCATCGTCCAATTCGGCGGGCAGACTCCGCTCAACCTCGCGGCGGGACTTGAAGCGGCGGGTGTGAAAATTTTGGGCACGTCACCGCATGCCATTCAACTTTCAGAAGACCGCGAAGAGTTTGCGAAGCTGCTCAAAGAGTTGGACATCCCCCAGCCCGAAAACGGAATCGCCCGTTCATTTGAAGAAGCGCGGGATGTCGCTCAACGAATTGGCTATCCCGTTTTGGTGCGTCCATCTTTTGTGTTGGGCGGACGTGCCATGGCTCTCGTTGAAGAAGAAAGCCGATTAGCCGAATTCATCCAAAACGCGATTGAAGCCGCACCCAGACAGCCGATCTTGATCGATAAATTTATGGAAGATGCTTTTGAGATTGACGTGGATGCACTCGCAGACGGCAAGCGAGTCGTTATCGGGGCGATGATGCAGCATATCGAAGAGGCAGGCGTCCATTCGGGAGATGCGGCGTGCGTCCTCCCTCCGTATAAAGTCAGCGCGTATCATCAAGGCATCATGCGTGAGTATACAGAGCAATTGGGTCTCGCATTGGGCGTGCGCGGACTGATGAACGTACAATTTGCGTTGAAGGATGATGTCGTCTGCGTGCTGGAAGTGAATCCGCGCGCATCGCGGACTGTCCCGTATGCCAGCAAAGCCACAGGCTTGAATCTCGCCTACAAAGCCGCGCAAGTAATGGCAGGCAAAAAATTGGAAGAACTTGGCGTCACCGAAGAACCGCGCGTGGATGGCTTCTTCATTAAAGAAGCCGTGTTTCCATTCAAGAAGTTACCCGGCTCAAGCAGTTTGCTTGGCCCTGAAATGCGCTCCACTGGCGAAGTGATGGGACATGCTTCGCGCTTCGGCCATGCGTTTGCCAAATCCCAAATTGCGGCGGGGATGGGGCTGCCGCAGAATGGCGCGGTGTTGATTACCGTCAATGATTACGACAAGAGCGCAGGCCTGAAATTCGCGCGCGATTTGCACCGCATGGGCTTTAGTCTTTATGCCACACCCGGCACCGCTGACATGTGCCACAAAGCTGGTTTACCTGTGGAAGTCGTCGAGAAGGCAATGGATGGCTCCACCCAAATTGTGGATTTGATCCGCGCGGGCAAAATCCAATTGGTGTTGAATACACCGCTCGGCCCACACGCACACAGCGACGGCGCAGAAATCCGTTCGGCGGCGATTGCCATGAATGTGCCGCTTCTGACAACTCTCTCCGCAGCAATGGCAGCTGTCGCGGCAATTCAAGCATTAAATAAGAAGGAAGTGAAATACAGAAGCCTGCAAAGTCACTACCAATCAAGCGAAAAACCAAGGGAATAAAAAGAATTACAGCCGCAAAAAACACGCCGATAACATCAAAGTTTGAAGGCGTGTTTTTGTAACTTTTCCGGGATTGGCGCATCCAACGGTTATCTAAAAAATTCAGGAGTATTCATAAACATGGAAATGATCATTGACTTCCCCGGCGGTTCCCGCGTGGACGCGCACTTTGGCCCTTACACCGTCGCTACAGACCAGCCGCCGGTAGGGAGCGCACCAACCCCCTTTGCAGTATTTCTCGCCTCGATCGGCACTTGCGCGGGAATTTATGTGCTCGGTTTTTGCAAGCAGCGCAACCTCCCCACCGAAGGCATCCGCATTGTTCAACGAATACACAGCAGCCCCATGAGCGGCATGGTCGAGAAAATCGATCTGGAAATCCAAGTGCCGGCAGAATTCCCCGAAAAATATCGCGGATCGTTGATTAATTCCGCGGAATTGTGCGCGGTCAAGAAACATCTGGAAAAACCACCGAAGTTCGATGTTACAACCAAGGTCGTTGAACCTGTCAGGTAAAGAATGCCCGCCATCGTGTATACTAACCCCAAAAAATTTATGGATAAAGTAAACGATGGTTGAAACAATAAGTCAGGATATTTCGATAGAAGCCCTGCGCAAAGGAGATCGGGCAGAATTCGCAAAACTGGTGGACGCTTATTCCGCCCCGATCTACCGTTTGGGGCTGCGCATGTTGGGCAATGAACAGGATGCCGAAGATGTATTGCAAAATACATTTCTTGGCGCACTGACTCATCTTCCCAGTTTTGAGGGGCGCTCCAGTGTTCTAACATGGCTGTATCGCATCGCGGTCAATGAAGCCCTAATGATTCTTCGGCGTGGGAAGCCAGAGGTCAGCATTGACGATACCGATTCAAGCGACGAAAACGACAACATCCACCCAACCCAATTCGTGGACTGGGGCGCGTTACCAGAAAATGAATTGCTTTCCGCTGAAGGGAAGCAGGCGCTTGATCAGGCCATTCAGAATTTACCTGAAAACTTGCGCATGGTCTTCCTGCTGCGCGATATTCAAGATCTGTCCATAAAGGATACGGCTGACACACTGAACCTCACCGAAGCCAAT
>JACRBH010000046.1 GCA_016234535.1 Chloroflexota bacterium | reverse complement strand
TATGAACACGAATCCAAGATAGATTGGGTTGCGTGTGTAGCGATATATCCCGGATGTGACAAAGTTTTTGACGGGCTTTTTTGGATCCGTCGCGGCGCGGTGACGCCTGAATTCAATTAATGCGAGAAGACCTAAAATGAAGCCAAGCATGGCAAGCCCGAAACCGATCAATCGGACGAATAACGGCGCAGGGACAGGCAACGGGGCAAGCCACCCCAGCAGAATGGCCAGCGTCACGTGAATCATCGTCAGGATCGGCGCGGGGATGCGGATGCCCGCAGTTTGTTGAGGCTTTGTCATATGTTATGCCTTCTGCGCAGACATCAAAAAGACGGGAAATACTTTTTCCCTGTCATCTATATCTTTTTTGATCTCGAATGCCGTTGAAAATGTGACATTCCGAAAGCCCGCACCTTCGACCCATTTTTTAAGTTCGGCGCGCTCAAATCCCTTATGGACATCCGTTGTCCCATCGGTGTGGAACGAGCCGTCTTCCTTGTCCAAATCGGCGACGAGTAAATATCCATCTGGCTCAAGCAGTGCATGAAATTTATGGATTATGTTTTTCGCATCGTGGATGTGATGTAACGTCATCAAAGAATAAGTCACTTGATAGCGCTTGTTGGGCAGGGGATCGGTCTCCAAATCAAGTTTGATTGGATGCATATTTGTCACGCCTGCCGCGTTGATTTTTTCACTCAGCACATCCAACATGCCTTGCGATGTGTCTGCTAACGTGATCTGCCCAAGGTCAGTCCGCAGGGCGAAACTCAGCAAGCCCGTTCCACAGCCATATTCGAGGGCGTTCATCTCTGTTGAGAGCGGAACAGTCTTTCGGATGGCTTCCGCCACCAGACGCGCGCGTTCCACTTTCATTGGGTCGGCATCCCAACCCCTGGCCTCTTCATCGAAGTTTGTCATAATTCTCCTATGTCATTGCGAGACGATGCTCTTTTGTCGAAGCAATCTTCTTATGTTGGTAAAGATTGCTTCGTCGGCAAAGAACGCTCCTCGCAACGACATACATTAACTCCAGTTTTCCAAAATCTCTTTTACTTTCATTAGGAACCAATCCGCGGATGCGCCATCCAAAATGCGGTGGTCGAATACGAATGATAGATACACCATCGGCCTGATTGCAATTGCATCATCTATCACGACTACGCGTTTTTGCATTGCGCCGACGCCGAGAATACCACACTGCGGCTGGTTGATGACCGGGAACGCAAACAGCGATCCGCTGATGCCGTGATTGGTGAGCGTGAACGTTCCGCCTTTGACCTCATCGGGTTGAAGTTTCTTTGTGCGGGCGCGATTTGCCAGATCGTTAACTGTCCGCGCCATGGCAAGCAAGGATAGATTATCCGCGTTCTTGATGACAGGCACGATCAGCCCTTCCTCGCCGAGAGAAGTTGCCATGCCCAAATTAATGGATTTGTGAATCAGCACGCCTTCGTCTGTCCATGAAGAATTGACCGTCGGATATGCTTTCAGTCCCACCACAATAGCGGACATGAAGTATGCGGTGAATGTCAACTTGACTCCATCACGCTCAAACGTAGATTTGTTCTCGGCGCGGTGTTTTGTGATTCGTGACAAGTCCGCTTCCATGACTGTCAACACATGCGGAGAAGTCCGCTTGCTCATCACCATGTGTTCGGCAATTGATCTGCGGATGGGGGAGTGTTTGATTAAGGTGTCGGTGGAAAGTGTTAAAGTGTCAGGTGTCAGGTTTGCATGTTGTGATGGTCGGGTTTCGACTTTCAACTTTCGACTTTCGACATAACTAACAACATCATTCTTTGTAATGCGCCCATTTAACCCTGTGCCAGTCACTTGACCTAAATTGACTCCATGCTCAGCAGCGATCTTTGCGACTACGGGGGAGATGAAACCTAAATCGGTTTGGCTTGGACTCAACGTCTCCTGACGTTGAGTTAGGGTGGGTTTTTCCTCCGAAGTCGGGAGACTTCGGACTCCGCTGTACTCCTCAATTTTCTCACCCGCAGCTCCAATAATTGCTAATAATTCTCCAACCTTCGCGACCTGACCTTCTTGCATATTGATGCGTAAGATCACACCTGAAGCAGGCGCGGGGATTTCGGTATCCACTTTGTCGGTGTTTACTTCAAGCAAAGGCTCCAATTCATTAATAGAGTCGCCCACCTGCTTGAGCCATTTTGTGACGGTGACTTCATCAACGCCTTCGCCGAGCCGTGGAACAAGTACTTTAGTTGCCATGTTTCCTCCAGTGATCAGTAAACAGTAATCAGTTGTCAGTATCTTCGTCTTCAGTTGTAACAAGGTATTCAGCGGATTCTTCACGAATGGTGCGGGAAGGCTCGCCGCAGAACATTTCAGATTTTTCCATCATACCGCCCAACATGCGCCCGATTTCAAGGCAGTTTTCAACCAGTCGGGCGCATGTCTTTTGGTCAATATATTCACAGTCCAATGCAGTTTCAATCCAGTGCTGGGTTTCCATTTGCTCTCCATCCGAATCTGTCAACTTGCTGATGAAATGTTTTTCATACCTGCGTTTTGCCCACGCTTCCGCTATGTTTGCTCCAGTTGAGCGGGAAGATCTGCGGATTTGGTCAGTCAGCGAAAACATCTCTTCTTTCGGAAAAGCTTATGTAAGTTTAAGAATTTCTCGTGATAACTGACGGCATTTCTGATACACGATCAAATCACGAAAACTCTGTGCGTGTTGTAATCCACTCATAACCTCTCCTTTACTGTTCACTGATAACTGATCACTGATCACTACTTACTTGATCTTCGGAAATTCCGCCGGCGAAACTTCATTCATCATTTCATATACCGAGTCAAAAACAGATTCTGCGTTCGGCTTGGACCAATAATCTCCATCACTCCCATACGCGGGGCGATGCGCCTTGCCAGATAATGTCCGCGCGGGGGAATCCAAATGGAAGTAGCCGCCTTGTTTCTCGATGACTTCCTGCATCATATAAGCGGACGTTCCGCCGGGCACATCTTCATCCACAAAAAGCACACGCGAAGTTTTCTTGATCGACTCAACGATTCGGCTGTGAATGTCAAAAGGCAGAAGCGACTGCACATCGATCACTTCGATCTCAATCCCAACTTTCGATAATTTCTCCGCCGCATCCAACACGATGCGGCAGCACGCGCCGTAAGTGACGATAGTCACATCTTTCCCTGCGCGGATTGTTTCTGGCACGCCGAGAGGCAAAGTCATTTCGCTGATGTTATCGGGCAGGCGTTCTTTGACTCGATAGCCGTTCAACACTTCAACTACAATCGCGGGTTCATCTGATTTCAAGAGTGTGTTGTAAAAAGCCGCCGCGTGAGTCATATCGCGCGGAACAAGCACAACCATGCCGCGCACGAGATTGATAATGCCTGCCATCGGCGAGCCCGAATGCCAGATGCCTTCGAGACGATGTCCGCGCGTGCGCACGATGACCGGCGCTTTCTGTCCGCCGGCCGTGCGCCAGAGCAGAGTCGCCAGATCGTCAGACATAATTTGCAACGCATACAACACATAATCCAAATATTGAATCTCGGCAATTGGCCGCAGTCCGCGCATGGCCATGCCCATGGCCTGCCCCAAAATCGTAGCCTCGCGGATGCCCGTATCGGTCACACGCAGCGCGCCGTATTTTTCCTGCATCCCTTTGAAGCCCTGATTCACGTCTCCCAACTTTCCAACATCTTCACCGAACGCGATCACGCGCGGGTCACGCGCCAGAATGGAATCGAACGCGGCGTTCATCACTTCAAATCCCATCATGGTCGGCGCGTCCTTCGAATAGATGGGCTTCACTTCCTTTATTTTCAGAGCCGTGCCGCTGTATAAATTCGCCCCGTATTTTTCAACGTTGGCTGCATCCTGTTCATTCTTCCATTGGATTAATACCCCTTTGGATGGATGCGCTTCGTCGCGCAGGATTCTTAAGACTTCATGCGCGGCGCTATGGATATCACGCCTCGTAAACGACGGGAGGCCTGCCAGCCGATCTTTGAGTTGTTTCAACTCTGAGGCATGGCTCGATGACCCCGCGATCTCTTCCAGCATATCAGTCACGTGGGCGCGCTCTTCCTGTATCGGAGCAAAGTATGCATCCCACGCGGATTTGCGGAACCCTTCCACGGCGGCGGCATCCTCTTTTTCAACAGCGACCAGCTCAAGGTCAGATGCGATGCGCTGGTCTATGATCCATTGCCGCATACGAGTGAGACAGTCAAACTCTGCTTCCCATTTCAGCCGTTCAGCAGATTTATATCGCTCGTGACTGCCCGAGGTGGAATGTCCCTGCGGCTGAGTCACATCAATGACATGCACCAGCGCGGGGATGTGATATTCGCGCGCGATCTCGGCGGCGGATAAATATGTTTCGATGAGGGCGGGGTAATCCCAGGCGCGGACGGTGTAATGATCGTAGCCGCGCTCGATGGTTTCGGGCGGCGCGTTGAGGTCGCGCTCAAACCCCTTGAGCAGTGCGCCGATATTTTCCTTGACCATTTGAAATTGATTGGGGACGGAGATGCCGTAGCCGTCGTCGTAGATGCTGATGATCGCGGGCGCTTTGAGCACGCCGATGGCGTTGACACTTTCCCAGAACATGCCTTCGGAAGTGGATGCATTGCCGATGGTTGCAAAAGTAATTTCATCGCCATTATGTGAAAAATTTGTTGGGTCGAGTTCTTTGAGTTTGCGATACACGACTGACGCATACGCGAGACCCACCGCGCGCGGCATTTGCGCGGCTGTGGGTGAAACGTCTCCCGCGACGTTATACATCTCGGTTTGATTCTTCCATGTTCCGTTGGCGTTGATGTAGCGCGAAACAAAATGCCCGACCATGGAACGTCCGCCCGTGGCGGGTTCGTGCGCCAGGTCAGCGTGGGAATAAAGCTGGGCAAAAAATTCCTGGATGCTCATCACGCCCAGCATGAACATCCAGGTCTGGTCGCGATAATAGCCCGAGCGCCAGTCACCTTTTTGGAAGGCTCGCGCAATGGCGAGGTTGGCGAGTTCCTTGCCATCGCCAAAGATGCCAAACTTGGCCTTGCCGCTGAGAACTTCGCGGCGGCCAATGAGACTTGCCTGCCTGCTTTTATATATCAGGCGATAATCTTTTATGATTTCTTCAGTTGAAAAGGGAAGCAAAACAGAGCCCTTCTTTTTGGGCATGTATCTCTCTCCTGAATTGGATGTGTTGAGGGGGATTATAACGGATTCTTAAGTTCTAGTTTACCGAGAGAATTCCCTGTGGCTTGCCCTAAATTATGATCTGCTGTATAGTAATGAAAATTTAAGTTCCTTTGTTAGTGATAGGAGTAGGCAATGAATGTTTTCATCAGTTATAGCCACTTCGATAAGAAATATGCAGAGTTGATTGCTAAAGAATTAAAGAAGGCCAAGCATAAGGTCTGGATTGACACTTGGAAACTACGTGCTGGTGATAATTGGATTGAAAAAATAAATGAGGGGCTTAAAGAAACTGATGCCCTAATAGTAATTGTGAGCGAAAATTCTCTTCGATCTGAATCAGTCAATCAAGAAATTTCAGCCATTGCTTTTGGGGATATTTCAAACAAACAGAGAAGAATAATCCCTGTCTTAGTTGACAAAGCTCAGATACCTTCTTTCTTAGCAAAGTATATATGGATCGATTTTACATCCGATGCGCAGCTGGGATTGAAGCAACTAGTGCAAGCTTTAGCAGAGAAGCCAATAGTCAAAGAATCTTCTGTTAGTAAAACAGCATCTGAAGATGATTATATAAAAGCATTATCAGTATCATTACGCGAGGGACGCCTAACTTTAGTGTGTGGAGCTGGCGTTTCTATAAAATCTGGTATTCCATCATGGAATGATCTGCTGTTGACACTACTCGAAACCATGATGAATAAAATATCCTCGGACAAATCTATATCTTTAAAAAATGCCGACCCTGACGAATTTCAAAAACGATATTCTCCTTCTGCTCTTATTGTTGGAAAATATCTAAAGCAAAATCTTGGAACGGATTTTCTTCCCAACTTAAGAGATGCTTTATATACTCACAATCCTACATCCTGCGACGTAATAGATGCTATCGTAGAACTTGCTAGACCACAAAGAGACGGCTCCCCCCTAGACTCGATTATTACTTTTAATTTTGATGGGCTAATAGAGGAAAACCTGCATAATCATAATATTCGTAACAAAACAATTTATTCGGAAGGAGTACGTATTAATCCAAACGAAATTCCAATATATCATGTTCATGGTTACTTGCCGCGAAATGGAAAGATCTCAAAAGATATGGATGTAGTTTTTAGCGAAGATGCATACCATAGCCAGTTTATTGATTCGTTCAGTTGGTCAAACTTAATACAGTTGAACACATTAAGTCAAAATACATGCTTGTTTCTAGGACTCAGCCTTACTGACCCCAATTTACGCAGACTCTTGGATGTTGCTTCTCGAAAAAACATTTCTCGAACACTTAATCATTACATTATCAAGAAAGTACCTAACTTCTCAAACAAGAATGATACTCTTGATGAATTAGCTCAATTCTTGGAGGAACAAGATGCTAATGGGTTAGGCTTAAATGTTCTTTGGATAAATGATTTTTCTGAAATTGCTCCCTTACTATTGAGGATCGTTAATAATCAATAGTCTGTAGGGCAATCCAATCCGTCATTGTCATCATAAACCTATTTCCAAACTGAATATCCCGCTACAATTTGGCATTAATCGGATTCATATCGTCCTCATCCCACAACATGGGGTTGGCTTCGATGTAATCTGTTTTGTTTTTCAAACCCTGTTCGTTGCGGATGATATGTTCGTAATAATTGCGCTGCCAGAATTTTGTGATAACACCTGTGCTGCTTACCGCATTCATTTCCTTTGTGGATTGATATTTAAAATACGCCACAATTTGTCCCAACGTCGGCGCACGTAGGGGCGGGGTCTCCCCGCCCTGATTTTGAGAGATGCTCTGATTTATGGAATCATCCTCTTTTATGAATTTCCTTTGTTCCATAAATTTATTCTCTGATTCAGGTGTTTCCAGGGTTTTGAGATTTGGGTTGCCACGGGGCGCGAGGACCGCGCCCCTACGTTCGGTGATTACGATAATTCCGTAAACATGATTTGGCATGACGACAAATGCATCTGTTTCCACGATTGGAAAATGATTTTGGATTTCGTTCCACCATTTTTGAACGATTTCGCCATACGGGCTTAATATCATTTCCCCATCCACAACCTCCCCAAACAAACATTCGCGATGCCATGTAACGATGGTCACGTAATATGCGCCCGCCTGTGCGTAATCATATCCCTTCAAGCGAATTGAACGGCGATGATGTTGTTTTGGATCGAATTTGGATTTCATGTTTCCCCTGTATTATTTTTTATTTTGGAACGCTTCCTGTGTAGATCGTACCCAATTCCCAGCCAGAATACCTGTGATCAAATAAATCAACGATAAGGTCGGCGCATCGAATGAGAGCGTGGACTCTTGATATGGAATCTCGGTCTGTAGTTGACCAATGGATGCAAGGTATGCAATCAAAAATGCAGAAACGCATCCGAGTACCGTGACTCCCATCCCTGCGTTTGGCCCAATGCTAAAGACTGTCAATAAAATCGGAATGATAAACCCGGAGGATGCCACGGTGCTGATCCCATACCATGACATGTCTGAAAGATTCAACAACAGCATCAGGCCAGTCAACAGCCATGCGCCCAGTTTGATATATCCGCGTTTGACGAGTGCAACAATCCCTGCCAGAAGAAGGAACAAGCCTGTCATGACGAAGATCGTTTCTATATCCTCGAATGTTTTTGTGACGATCCAGTACAACACCAGCGCCAGCATCGCAGCGCCAATTGACATGGATGTGTTCGAGACTATTTTCGCCTGCGCCCGCTCAAACGCAGACGCAGACTCTGGCAGCAGCGTATTCATTCGATCTGATAATTTCATACCACCTCAATCAGTAGGGGCGGGATCATCCTGCCCCATGTGAATTTATTTCAATCTCTCGGCCACGATCTCAGCGACATCCTTCACTTGGATAGTGCCGCCATCAGCCTTGGATGCATCGTTCATCATCGTTAAGCAGAATGGACAGCCCACAGCAACTGTATCTGCCCCCGTAGACTTGGCTTCCGCGAAGCGCATCTCATTCACGCGCGCCGAACCTGCTTCTTCTTCCTTCCACATCTGCGCGCCGCCCGCGCCGCAGCAGAATGACTTGACTCCATTGCGCGGCATTTCAATGGTCGTAATGCCCGCGCCTTTCAATGTATCTCGCGGCGCATCTGTGATATTGTTATGTCGTCCCAAATAACATGGGTCATGGAATGTCACTGATAACTGATCACTGTTCACTTCCAAACTGATCTTCCCCGCACCGACCAACTCGTTAATCAACTGTGTGTGATGAATCACCTGGTAATTTCCGCCAAAGGCAGGGTATTCATTTTTGATCGTATGCAAACAATGCGGACAGGTCGTGACGATTCGCAATGGGCTGGATAACCCCGCCCCTACAGAATTTAAAATTTCAACATTTTGAGAAGCCAGCCCAAAGAAAATATCTTCGCGTCCCGCGCGGCGAGCCGAGTCACCTGTGCAGGATTCATTCTTGCCAAGCACGGCGTAGTTGACTCCGGCCGCATTCAAAATTTTTGCAAAAGCCTGTGCAGTCTTTTGCGCGCGCGCATCGGTTGCAGGAGCGCATCCAACCCACCATAAAATTTCAGGCTCGGCGTTTTGCTCAATCGTCGGCACGCTCATGCCTTCTGCCCATTTCATTCTGTCCGCTTGCGAAACATTCCACGGATTCATATTACGTTCCATGCCCTTGAATGCGGTTTCCAATTGCTTTGGGAATGCGCTTTCCATCATCGAAAGATTTCTGCGGATGTCGAGAATATCACGCATGGGTTCGTTGCCCACAGGACAAATATCCACGCATGCGCCGCAGGATGTACAAGCCCACACGGCTTCTTCAGAAATTAAATCCGTCATCGCAACATCGGTGGTGCCGCCGCCGTTGAAGTGATAGCGCTTGTTGATTTCCAGCGCGGCAGGGGAGAGCAATTTTCCTGTGTTATATGCGGGACAAACTTCCTGACAGCGGAAGCACATGATACACGCGTAGCTGTCCATGATTTGCTCCCAGCCAAGGTCTTTCATTTTCGCCGCGCCAAATTGTTCGATGCTTTGATCGTCGAGATTGATATAACTTAATTGCCCGATGGATTTGCGTTCAGGTTTCAACGCGAAATTCAATGGAGCGAAGAATAAGTGAATATGTTTTGAATATGGGAAGTAGGGCAGGAATGCGACAACTGCGCCAATGGACAGCCAGAACGCGATATGCTCACCGATGATTAAAGTCTGCGGGTCAACACCTGACCATAAGGCTGCTACTGACGAAATGGTTGGCTGCCATCTGTCGGCGTGACCGGCCAACGCGATCCCAAATGATTCTCCCAATAATCGCATCGAGTTATGGATGAAGATAAACGTCGCAACAATTGCTGAATCGCGGGTGATGCCGAAGCGTGCTTTCGGGTTGAGCAGAGTCGTCTCGCGCGTGGACAGAGTCGCAGGTCGCAGGATGAAGCGGCGGATTGCCATCGCGACGATGCCCACGATGATGATGACATTTGCAAAATCCGCGAGCAGTCTGTACGCATCTCCAAACAGGCCAGTATGCTCCAGGAGTTTGAACCCTGTATAGGCGTAGATCAGATCCGCAAGGTTGATCAAAAGGAAGGAGAGAAATCCCCATCCGATGAGTCCGTGTAAAATGCTTGGCCACAACCTGAAACGAAAAACGGGTTGGAACAATCCCACTTTGAGGATGAGTTCTCCAACCCGTTTGGCTGCCAGTGACCAATCTATTTTTCCCTGCCCGCTGTTGATGCGCTGCATGATAAGCGCAACTCCGCGATATGTATAATAAAGCGACGCAAGGGTCGCAATGACAAAGAGGATTTTTTCTACAAGGGTGAGCATGACTGCCTCCAGTTTTGTGATACAGCAAGATTTATCTTGCGCAGTGCGGCATAAATGTCGCGGCACATTAGTTTGTTAAGTTTAGCACAAGTTCAAAGTTAAAAAAATCAGCCAATCAGTTTTTGATTGGCTGATGCTTGCTGTTTATTTGCTGATGTCGTTTACGTAATCCAGCGCGCCGGAGCAGGCCCCGCCGATGAACGGTGAAGTATTGTCCCACGTTAATATTGTGTTGCCTTCTCCAAGCGAGCGGGTAATAATCTCTGCCAGACACCCGCCGCCTGCGTTGTAATTGATAAGGGAGAATTTCCACAGGTCTTCATAGGAAGCGACATCACCCGGCGATTTAGCTGTGTAATTGGTGATGACCTGCCCCGCCTGTTTGCAGCTTGCGATCATGCTGTGCGCAAAAACATTGACCGAAAAATCTGCCCGTGAGAGGTCAATTCCAAGCGGGCAATCCTCGCAGGTTGCGTTGACGCTTGCCACCAATGCCAGGCGCAGAGTCTGCCGTTCTTCATCAGTCAGATGCATGTAACCTTTTCCACAAGTTTCGCCCGGGAATACAAATGTGCAGAATTGGGAATAGAAGGATGGATTCCAATACAGGGTTGAATCTGCGCCATTTTCTGTGAGTTGACCAAGCCCCGTATCACCCGGGACCTGACCATTGCCCGGCCAAAACTGGCTTTCTCTTGCGAATAGGTTTTTCAACAATCGCGCGGGCACGCCTGTTTCCTGTGCAGTGCTCAAGATCAATGTGTCGAAACTGTTCTGCCATTGAATGACTGCTTCACGCGCCATCTCCAGCCCGCATTGATTTACATTGCCATCCGGGCTGAGCCCGCCATCGGTGCAGGCGCTTGCATCCACCACGCCTTGCAGGATCAAATTCTTTGCGAGGTAGGTGTAGGGAATGTCACTGCTGAGTTCTTCGCTTTGCCTGGGAGTGGTCAGCCATTCAGGCGGTCCGCCAACGGGCGGGAAGACATTCCATGAATCTGAACACAAGGCAACGTCCTGTCCCTGCCATTGAGGTGAAAGGACATCCACGTACCAATAGGATTGGTCGGGATCGTTTTCCACCGCTTTTTGCACGCGTACCTGCGCGCTATAAATGAGACTGCTGTCTCCATAGGATGAGTAGGCCCAGAAGTCAACCTTCACACCTTTTTCATCTGTTTCTGGAATGTGGAACTTGCAGACATCGGTCTGG
>JACRBH010000043.1 GCA_016234535.1 Chloroflexota bacterium | reverse complement strand
CACCAGTCCCACGTTGCGATGAATCGCAGTTTCGTTGATCTTCTGCACTTCAGAAAGATTCACCACTGAGATCACAGAGTCCACAGAGTTTTCCTTTGGTTTTCCTTCGTGACCTTTGTGTCCTTCGTGGTTAATTTTTTCGTTCATCGCATCGAAACAGCGTTTGACGAACCATTCCTGATAATCGCGCTTATATGACGACCATGTGCCGCCGAGGATCAGCAATTCGATCTTATCGGTTGGATGTCCCAGATTCTCCAGCGCGCGAATCCGCGCGTGGACTTGCTCGTATGGATCAAATTGATGTTCAAGCGCGCGCATCGCGCCGGGTTCATCGGGCAGATAACTTTTTGGCATCCGCACATCTGTCGGGCAGAAAATACATTTGCCGGGGCATGGATACGGCTTCGTCAAAACAGTAACCGTCGTCACTCCCGAAAGAGTCCGCATGGGCTTCATGCGGATGCGCTCCAGCAAAACCCTGTCAGGTTGAATCGTACCCGCTTCCACCATTTGGTTATATGCCGCAACCAGAGCGGCTTTCGTCAGGTAGCCTTCGCCACCCTCCAGCGGATGAGTACGCAGCGCACGCATCACATCACTGCCCTCGCGGATCTCATCCAACACACGATGAGCCAGCGCAAGTTTCTCCGGCGTGAGTACGTTAAATTTTCTCCAGCGTTGTCTTCGTTCGGATATTTCCATAATTAATTTTCGAGGAGCGCAGACTTTAGTCTGCTTTTCCTTGCGGACTTAAGTCCGCATTCCGATTTTCAACCTTTGTCACATCCATGTGAAATTCACTCTGCACTTCCGCAATATCCTTCTTGCGGAACATCTCGGTATGCAGGCCGCATTCCACTTTGCCGCGCCCCGCCCAGCGCCCGGCCCGTTCATCATCATTGACGCCGATTGCAATCGTACAGGGCGAACAGCCCACGCTTCGATATCCTTTTTCATAGAGCGGATGCTTCGGCAGGTTGTTTTCTTCCATGTATTTTTTTACATCCGCCTTCTTCCAATTCAAAAGCGGATTCACTTTGAGCAGGCCGTCTTCCTGCAACTCCAGAATTTTCGCATGTGCCCGCACCGAGGTCTGGTCGCGGCGGATTCCGCTGATCCAGGCCCTAATATCCTTCAACGCCTTTTGCATCGGCTGGACTTTATGCAGGTAACAGCACAGGTTTGGGTCCTCAAGCGGAAGCGTGCGCGTGTTCTGACGGGCAAAAATATCCCAGCGCGAATCACGATACAGGTCAATGACATTGATCTTCCATTCGGATGCGAGTTTTTCGCGAAACACCAACGTTTCCCAAAAGTGATAACCCGTATCGATGAAGAAAACGGGCAGGCCGCGCTTGATGCGTGTCACCATGTGCAACAGCGGCACAGACTGCGTTTGGAACGACGAACTCATTGCGACCTCAGGCCAATAAATCCCCACTGCCCATTTGATGATCTCCTGCGGAGGTCTTGTTTCAAATTCTTCCGAAAGTCTTTCGATGTCTGCTACCGATAACATGCGCAGATTATACCGTTTATATCATGCCCGAATGGGTATAATGCCGTTATGAATTTAGCCACAGCCGAACGCCTGCTTGCAATCAACCGCGAATTTTACAATCGTTTTGGCGGACAATTTTCAGCCACACGCCAGCGATTGCAGCCCGGCGTAAAAAAGATTCTCGACTCGATTCAGGAGGATGTCTCCGTTTTGGATTTGGGATGCGGCAACGGGCATTTCCTGCGCGAGTTGATTCGGCGTGGTCACACGGCCCCGCTTCTCGGCGTGGACTTTAGCCTGCCCCTGCTTCGAGACGCAGTATCTCAACCCGAGGAATTCTCTGCCAGATTCATGGAAATTGATATCACGAAGTTATCAGTGACCAGTAATCAGTCACTGATAACTGATTACTGGTCACTGATAACTGCCTTTGCAGTTTTACACCATATCCCTTCAATTGAAATACGACTGGATATTTTGAAGACTGTTCGCAAGCTATTAAAGCCAAACGGAAAATTCATCCTGTCCAACTGGCAGTTCCTGAACAGCGAAAAGCTCAAGTCACGGATTCAAGCGTGGGAGAGTGTTGGGATCAACGAAAAAGATTTGGATGAGGGTGATTATTTATTAGACTGGCGCAGCGGGGGAAATGGCCTGCGCTACGCGCATCAATTCTCAGCGGAGGAACTCTCCGGGCTGGCAGAGCAGGCCGAAATGCGTGTGACCGATTCTTTTTTATCCGATGGCGATGGCGGCAACCTGGGGTTATATCAAATCTGGTCGCCAGTGGCATAGCTGTATTTACAGTATTACATTTTGCGGAGCGACCACGTACTGCCACCAGTTATTATGCACCCCGTTCCTGCGGCCTGCCACGCGCGGGAAGTGATTGAACCACCACTTATGGTGCGCGCGAATCTCGCCGCTGCCCCATTCCGCCGCGCCAACCATACGCACATCTCCTTTGAAATTGGGGAAATTCAACTGCCAGTCGTAGCATTCGCTCTTAACCGCGGCGGGGTTCCCCCAATCGTAATCCTGCTGGCTGTTCGGCGCAAAGTGGACATTTCCACAGGCGGCCTTACCCGGCGATCTCTTTTCATATTGTATGAAGCGCTTCCATAGGTTTGCATCGCCGCTCAATTTGACAAAGGTTTTATCCATGATCGATTCGGCGCGGTGACCGTATGCCTCAAGCATTTCGCCGACATATCTTTCATAGGAAAAGCCCATGATGACGAAACGGCGCTTGCTGGCCTCTGTATTTTTCAGGGGAGGCGCGTTGCACCAGAACGCCCCCGGTCCGCCCATGATGGACTCGTAAAAGCCGGCATGTGGAAAACCGAATATCCAGACTTCATCAATTTCATTCCTTTCCACCCTCTGTAAAATATTGAACTGGCTGATGATGGCGTTGTAATCCACTTCCTGCGGCATGTGCGGCGGGACCGTACCGCGCAGGACATTCATGTAAGTTTGGGGAGTGTAGCGAAATCCATCCGTCTTGGCGGGGAACTCATCCAGGTCCACGCGCTGAACGATCTGGTAGCGGGCCATTCCTCCACTGATCTGGATCATATCCATCATGAAACTGGTGACCAGGTCTGCGGTTCGATACCACGATTGCTGCTGGGAAAGTGTTACCCCCGAAGTTTTATCCATGACCGGGTCATATACGATCAACAATACCTTGCTTTGCGTGATCTGCGCAGGTTCAGTAACGCTGTCAGCCGGGACCTTGGGCTGGGCAGGTTTGAAAAAATTGGAGAGCGCGCTGAAAAAATTTTGCATAAACGATCCTTGAACTTTTACATACTGAACTTTCGCTTGTTGTTCCGAGTAAACCACGGCAGAACAAAACGTCGTTCAAAGCCAAAGAAACAAAAGCGGCTTTCGCAACGCGACATAAATGTCGCGCTACAGGCTGGGCTGCGTAAGGTAAGGTTGGCGCGCACAACTACGGCATATCGGTCGCGAAATAGACCTGTCCATTCACGCCGAGATACAACACATGATTTGCGCCGACCGCTATCGCGCCGATGGGACCAGCCGGAATCGGGTTTGACACGCCCAGTTTGGGGCGGAATTGATTTTGCAGGTCAAGGGTGCGCGGCGAAAAACGGAAGACGCCCTGCGACGAAGAATCCGCATCCAGCAGGAGAATGGATTGGTCCGGCAAAGCGGTAAAAAGCATTTGCGTGAAGTGCGCGCTTGCGAACAGGTCTGTATCGCGGTAAGCCTCGAAGGGATTTTTATAAGCCATTGGATCTTCACAGCGGGTGGAAGCTGAGTTAATGCGGCTGTAGGAACAGGTGGAGAGATGCCCATCCGAGTGAAGCATATACAAGTCATCGCCGCTGACAACCAGGTCGATCACATCCTGTTTCTCAGGGGTCTGCCCGCCGAAGAAGAAATATGGCTGGTCAATGAACGCGCCGTCCTTGCCGATGTATACCCATACCGCGCGGGCGGGCGCATCCAGCACATATAGATTGCCCGCATCCATGATGAAGGCGGTAACGCGTCCCCAGTTGGTATCCGGAGTTGGCAGGGGAATGGCTCGTCCGACTTGATTCGGAGCGCAGTAGAGAAGATTGCCTGTCGCATCTATGCCAAGCACGGTGGCGTCAATCGAATTGACCAAAGGCAATGCGAGAATATCCACCAGCGGACCGACGGTGTAATTGCCATATACACCCGGCTTGCAATTAAATGTAGTGTCCAATTCAAAGCCGCGCCCACTCTTGGCCGGACTGGCCCGCAGCACTTCCCCATTGGCCGCGTTGAGCATGAACAGGTCCGACTCGCTGGCGGCCATGCGGCTGATCTCGATGCCAAGATTACTGCTGAAAGCCGGGTTGAACTGCAAACGTGTAACGCCCAGCAATGTATCGAGATGGGACCCCGCTTCGTCGCGGAGTGAGATCGTTTCGGGAGTTTTGCGGTGCGATTCGGCGATGTCCACACTGCTGACGACATTTTCCCAGGCTTTGCGCTGCTCCACAGGGTCGGTAAGGGATAGGGCCTGGGCTTTCATCTCCTGCGCTTGAAGCATATACGTGTCATATTGCTGGCTGCGTCCGATACGCAGATAAACCACGCTCAGCATGGTAACAACCATCAATGGAATCAGTACGGCCAGGAACATCATCATCCCATTGGACGGCGAATTAAGCGGTTCGTTCGAATCGGCGTTGGGCAGTAAACGCGGCATGAAGTTTTTTAATTTCCCGCCGATGGAATCGCTCATGCGGCGCGTGAACTGAATCGTGCCGGCCAGCGCCTTCGCCGCCTGACGCGCCTGTTTGGATGACTCAAGGCGAACTCGCGGCCGTCTTTCCCTCACAGGCACAGGCTCGACAATTTTTTCCATGGCAGGGGTGTCGGCTTCCTCTTCGGCCACAGGTGAATCGTTCTCTTCGATAACAGGCTCACTCTCGACGGGTTGAGGCTGTGCCTGCGCTCGCGGAATGGACGCCGGGAAGTCACGCGCTGTGCCACTGCGCGGCAGGCTGGTCAATGGACCTGTATGCGGTTTTTCCTGCGGGATGGATTCTTCATGCTGTGGCGGAATGGAATACGCCGAGGGTTGAACGGTATGCGCGGACGGCGCGGCAGCGGAGTCCGCTTCAGGCGTGGGAAATGTCTCTTCTTTGGGTGGCAGGCTTTCGGTCAGGGGCGAAGCGGGCGGCGGCGCTGATAATTCTTTCGATTCAGTCGTCCCCTTCAAAAGATTCAAAGCGCCCATTCCATCGGTCGCCTGCATCAGGACCGCATTCAAGTCTGCGCCGGTCAAGGTTGATAGTCGGCGGCGCATGGCATCCAGCGAAGAGGGAGACGGGATGGCGTCGTTCAACAGGCCATCCCAGGCGCTCGGCGCTCGTCCAAAAAAGAGCAGGCGGTCTCCCGCGCTTAGCGATGTTTGCGCGTAATGGATATTGATGGTTTGGTTCGAGCCAAGCCCCTTGCCCGAAACAGCCGGCTCATGAATGTGACGCGATTCGTTTTGCCCGAACCAATAGACATGCATGGGGCCGCTCAACGCGAACGTGCATTGGGTATCGCGCACTGCGGCCAGAGTCAGCCAGCCAACCGCGTATTGACCTTGTGCGGTCGTGGTCATGTTGCGGTCGAGCAGGGTTTTATTAACGAGGTCGGCGGCGGTACGCAAGGCGCTGGTGAGCGCGCCTGAAGTTTTATAAAAAAGATTCGCCGCATCCTGCGCTATTTTCAAATATTCAGAAGTGGAAAATGTGGCGGTCCCCGTCAGCAATAAATAAGCGATCAGGCGGTCTTTTTCGCGGCCGCGCGCTACGTTCTGCGGGGGCGTTAGCGTAACCAACCCAGGCAAACTGGCAATTTCCTGTCCGTT
>JACRBH010000039.1 GCA_016234535.1 Chloroflexota bacterium | reverse complement strand
TTGGGGTTAAGGTACCCGTCGAATCACGACGGGGAACAATATGACAATGTGTATTTTACACTAACTTTATTCGTAAGGGATTACAACATGGTAACGTCGTTATTAAAATCATTTATTCAATTGGAGGAAATCATGTCTGAAGCGATCCCGAAACGATACCACCCAATCCAGGTGGTAATTCACTGGCTAATGGCATTACTTGTCTTTATGATGCTCGGCGTCGGGAAATTTTTCATGCCCGGCATTTCATCTGCCGACCCGCAGAAGCCGATGATGCTGCAAAGTCACACATTCATTGGCGGAGCAATTGCCGTACTGCTTGTCATTCGCCTGATCATGCGTTTTGCAGTCAAACAGCCGGCCGCTGACACAAACGCAGGCAACGCTTTTCTGGAGTTTATTGCAAAAGCGACTCACATCCTGCTTTATGTATTAATGTTTGGCATGGCCGTCAGCGGACTTGGGTTGTTCCAAATGGCGAATCTACCGGCGGTGTTCAGCGGCGCACAGCCGTATCCGCAGGACTTTTTTGAATTTCTGCCGCGCCTGGGGCACGGACTGTCTTCAACCTTGCTGCTATTATTGATAGTCCTGCACTTCGGTGCTGCGATGTATCATCAATTTATCAAAAAGGATAATTTACTTTCACGTATGTGGTTTGGCAGGAATTAGGTTCGAATAAAAAATCCGAGTTCAAGTGTGAACTCGGATTTTTTATTTATCCAAATCTTTCTTCGCGCCAAACATCCGCGCGGTTATGATAGCCAGCCTGTTCCCAAAATCCGCGTTTGTCGCGCGGCATGAACTCCAATGACCTTAACCACTTGGCACCCTTCCAAAGATACGGGGTTTCCAAATCTTTTTTAGCAGGGATAAACCCCACCATTCCGCGCAACGGATAGCCGTGATCAGCTGTGATTGGCTCGCCGTCCAAATGGGTGGCTAGCAGGAAGTTATCCTGCATGACAACTTCGAGCGGCAAATTGACCGTAAATCCGTATTCGGCATGTTGCATCACGTGAGTCGCTGTCGGCTTGACCTTGAACAGGCCATGCTCCACCATCGTCTTGACAGAGACACCTTCCCAAACTGTATCGACCTTGCTCCAGCGTGTGACACAATGGATATCCATTTTGATGGATGTACGCGGCAGTTGATTGAACTCATCCCACGACCAGCGTTTTTCCTCTTCCACTTCACCCCAAATACGGAAATCCCATGTGGCGGCGTTGAACATTGGTACAGGGCCATAATGCAAAACGGGGAATTTCAACGTCAGGGACTGTCCTGGGGGCAGCCGGCCCTCGGAGCGGATGCGATCCTCTTCCTTGCGGCGGTCAAAACCTTCGAATGAAAACATAACTCACCTCTTTCTGATAAAGAATAATTGCGGCATTGAATAGACTCGGTATATCGCGCCGATGTTACTTGCGAAAGATTATAGTTTGCTTAAGTGCCAACAGGAACATTTCAAGACTGGTACAAAAAGCGGATGGGTCAAATTTACCATAGCCTTTGGGAAATAACCTTTTATAATAGCGCCCATATTCAAAGTGCGAGGAGAAGAAATGAAATCACCTACTTTCAAGCAAAAGTTCCAATATTGGTTCGATAACTACATGTCGCGCGGGTCGGGCGCGATGCTTACGGGGCTGTTTGTTCTATCTGCATTGATCATCTTTGTCGCTGCGGCATTGGTAAAGCTCACCAACACAGCGCCCGATGGGGCAAGTTTTCTTGAAGTTGCGTGGATGAGCCTGTTGCGTACACTGGACTCAGGCACGATGGGCGGTGATACCGGCAATCCGTTCTTCCTGTTCATGATGCTCGTGGTTACATTTGGGGGTGTATTTGTGGTCAGTGCATTGATCGGCATTATCAATAACAGCATCGAAGATAAAATGGACGAACTCCGCAAGGGTCGTTCTGTGGTATTGGAAAATGATCACACCGTCATTCTTGGCTGGACGCCGCAAGTATTCACCGTCATCTCGGAGCTCATCCTTGCCAACGAAAGCCGCAAGAGCGGCGCAGTCATCGTCGTATTGGCCGACCAGGATAAAGTCGAGATGGAAGATGCGATCAGTGAACGCATCCCAGACACAAAGAACACTAAGGTCATCTGCCGTTCGGGCAGTCCCATTGACCTGACCGACCTTGAGATCGCCAGCCCGCATAACGCGCGTTCCATAATCATTCTCGCGGAAGGCGCAGACCCCGACACGCATATTATCAAGTCTGTATTGGCGATCACCAACAATCCCAATCGCCATGCGGAGCCATATCACATTATTACGCAAATCCGCGACCCAAAGAACATGGACGTGGTTAAGATGCTCAGCGCGAAAGATACCGTGCAGCCCATCCTCACCAACGAACTCATCGCGCGCGTCGTCGCGCAAACTTCACGCCAGAGCGGGCTTTCACTGGTTTACACCGAGTTGATGAATTTTGGCGGCGATGAAATTTATTTTAAACAGGAGCCTTCGCTTTCAGGCAAGACTTACGGCGAGGCATTGCTTGCCTATGAAACATCCACATTGATGGGCATTCGCAAAGCGGATGGAACAGTCGCGATGAGTCCCGCAATGGACACACGCATTGAATCCGGCGACCAGATCTTTGCCCTTGCAGAAGATGACGACAAGATCAATCTTTCGGGATTTTCAAGTATCCCGGTTGAGGAAAGCCTAATCCAGATACATGGAAACACTTCCAATCCCAACCCTGAAAGGGCGCTTATCCTTGGCTGGAATCGTTCCGGCGCCACCATCATTCGCGAGTTGGATAACTATGTTGCCAAAGGCTCACAAGTCACTGTGGTTTCAGATATTTACGAACTTGATAAACAGATCCGTCTTGAGAGCGGTAAACTAAAAAATCAAAAGATTGTTTTGCAGGAAGGCGACATTCGCGACCGTGACTTGCTTGAAAAACTTGAAGCTGCGGAATATGACCATGTAATCGTGCTGGCCTACAGCCACCTTGAACCGCAGGAAGCGGATGCGATCACGCTCGTAACATTATTGCATCTGCGCGACATCGCCGAACGCGATGAAACCCCATTCTCGATTGTCAGTGAAATGCTGGATTTGCGTAATCGTGAACTAGCCGAAGCCGCCAAGGTGGATGACTTCATCGTCAGCGAACATCTCATCAGTTTGATGATGGCGCAGCTTTCAGAGAATGCGGAATTGCTCGGTGTGTTCACCGACATCTTCGACCCCGAAGGCGCAGAGATTTATCTCAAGCCGATCAGCAATTATGTGGTGACAGGTCAGCCTGTAAATTTCTACACAGTCACCGAAGCTGCCCGCCGACGCGGCGAGACCGCCCTTGGTTATCGTTTAATAAGCGAAAGTCACAATGCAGAAAAGTCTTACGGCGTTCATACCAATCCGAAGAAATCTGAGAAAGTTGCCTTCACGGCATCAGATAAATTGATCGTGATTGCGGAAGATTAAACATATGTCGTTGCGAGGCGGATGTTCTTTCCAACGAAGCAACCTCCTCATTATAGTGGAGATTGCTTCGTCGCATTCGCTCCTCGCAATGACATGACTTCAATTCCATTTTTAGTTAATACCTCGCGCAGTAGAATCGCATTTTCTACTGCGCGTTTGTTATCACCATGCAAACATAAAGTATCCACGAACACCCGCCTTTCCCCAAACAGAATTCCTTCTCTGATTAATTTCACTGCATTCATCGCCACCTCTTCCGGCGACTCGATTACCGCGCCTTGTTTGCTGCGCGACATGAGCGTGCCATCAGGATTGTACGCGCGGTCGGGGAATCCCTCGCCTGCGACTTTGATCCCCGCTTCGAGTCCCGCCTCACACAACCCCGAGCCTGCCAGCCCGACGAGAATCATATCCACGCTGAATCTTTTTACCGCCCGCGCGATGGCGTCTGCCAGCCCGCGATCTGTTGCGGCCTGATTGTATAAAGCCCCATGCGGCTTGACATGAGTCAGCGCAACGCCTTCCTCTTTTGCAATTTGAGCCAGAGTATCTATTTGTTCAAAGATGATTGCTTCAACTTCATCCGCAGGGATGTTCATTTCGACCCTGCCAAAATTCCTTCTGTCATTCCAACCTGGATGCGCTCCAACATTCACACCATACCGCCTTGCCAATCTCACCGTGGCGCGCATTATGCCTGCGTTACCGGCATGAAATCCGCAGGCTATGTTCGCGGATGTGATATGCGGCATGATGACTTCATCATTGCCAGCCGATTCGCCAAGGTCACAATTCAAATCTATTTTCATGGCAACTTCCATCGGATTGCAGACTTCAGTCTGCACCTAAAGAGCGGACTGAAGTCCGCACTCCAGGCATAGTTTTCTATATTTGTTACGCGCTTCTTCCACTGTCATTTCTTTAAATCTTATTTTACTCACGCCCGCTTCACACTGCGCCAGCAGCGGCAAACTTGATTTCGCAACATTCGCAATTTTGGGATAGCCTCCCGTTGTGGGAGCATCCGCCATCATCACAATCGGCTGTCCATTGGCGGGGACTTGCACGCTGCCCATCGTCATCCCTTCCGAGATCAAGTCCGCGCCTGCGCTGTGTGAAATGGAATTTCCTTCTAATCGATATCCCATGCGGTCAAAGGATGTGCTCAATGTGTATTCGCTATTTAGGAAGGTTTGATAACCTGCCTCAGTAAATCTTTCCTTTTGCGGACCTGCAATCACTTCAATGACAGGCGCCTGACTATAAGCCATGTATTTCTCAACTGGAAAATTCTGTGCTGCCAGTTTTAATAATTCTCGAGAGGGCTTTCCTGTATGCAATACATCACCCGCGCGAATTGCATTGCCCAGTCCGCCGCGCAAATAGGTGGAACGTGAACCCAAGATCGGATCAACTTCAAATCCGCCAGCGGCTGCGAGATATGCCCAATTGCCACCGCTTTTCTTTTTTAGTTGAACATACCAGCCCGCGCGAACGAAGAACGAAGTCCATAATGGAAATGTCCACACGTAATTCAAGACTTCATATCCTGTACCGGTGACCGCCAATACACAATTTCGTTTTGCGCGAAAGACCGCTTCGCCCAAGCCGATTTCGATCACTGCTGCCTTGACAGAATTGCCTACCAAAGAATTTGCGGCTTGATATGCAAACCAATCCATCGGGCCTGAAGTTGGCACGCCGTAACTTGCAAAGCCATGTCTGCCGGAATCCTGAAATGTGACCAAACCTGAAACGTCGATTACTTCAAGCATGGTCATCCTCAACAGGGATAAATTTAATAATGTCGCCGGGGGCGAATAGAAACGGTGATTCGCTGGCCGGGTCAAATAGCTTGAGCGGAGTCCAGCCGATGAGGTGCCAGCCGCCGGGCGAATCAAGCGGATAGATTCCCGTCTGCGAACCCGCGATGGCGACTGTCCCAGCTTTTACCAGAGTGCGCGGTGTTTCCAAACGCGGCGTGATGAGGCGTTCATCGAGTGTTCCCAAATATGGAAAGCCCGGCGTGAATCCCATCATGTAAATAATATATTCACGTTCGCTGTGGATGCGGACTACGTCAGCGGCGGAAATGCCTTTCGAGACTGCGACAGTTTCCAGGTCAGGGCCGGATGCGCCGCCGTATCTTGTCGGGACTTCAAGCTGGCGCGGCTTTCTATTTAGAGAATCATCCACCTGAGTCAGTTTATCCCGCACCCAATGTGTAACTTGATTAAATGTTAATTTAAGCGGATCGTAGTGGATGAGCAATGTGCAATACGCGGGGACAGTTTCAACGATGCCCGCGATGCCGTTCATTTGCAGAAGCGCATTGAGCGCATGAACGCGTTGATTGATGGCGGGGTCTATTTTGTCGCCGAGTTGGACAAGCAAAGCAGAGTCGCCGAGAGGCTTGAGCATTTACATGCTTTCAAAAATCGAGATCGATTCGATGTGATAGGTTTGCGGGAAGAGATCGAAGGGAGTCACTTCCACCAAACGGTAGCCGCCGAGAATCAGCCGCGCCGCATCACGCGCCAGCGTGGATGGGTCACAGGATACATAAGCAATGACTTGCGGCTTGATGCTGATGATCGCATCCAAGGCGCGCTTTTCGATCCCTGCGCGCGGCGGGTCAACGATCACATAAGTTGAGCTATCCAAACGGCCTGCCAGCCCGGGTAAAATTTCTTCGGCAGTGCCTTCATATAATTCAACATTGTCAAACTCATCGAGATTGAACGCGAAATCTTCGCAGGCCGATTCAGATGATTCAATTCCAATGACCAGTTTGCATTTTGGCGCGAAGAACTTGCTGAATAATCCGGCGCCGCAATAGACATCGAGTAGTGACGTAGACATGGAAACAGGTAAACAAGCAAGTAAGTGCTTCACCATCTTTTCCGCCATTTTGGTGTTGACTTGGAAAAATGATGCGGCGGAAACATGGAAATCCTTTTCGAGAATGGCGGTCGTGAGATAGTCCTGACCGGCAATGACAACCGGGTGTTCATCGAATAAATGAATAACGGAAACGTTCGCTTCGATTTCAAGTTCAGGCGTTTCAGGGTTTTCAGATTCAAGCACGACCATTAATTCTTCGTCATGTCCCGCTCGCAGGGAAACACGTTCCACATCCTTGTTTGATTCAAATTGCAGGTTGCGCCAGAAAGAGTTAATGCTGGTTTCAGGCAGATGGCATTCTTCGATGGGAAAAACCGAATTTCCTTTTAAGTTTACAAATCCCGGTTTGCCTTCCGCGGTCAAATGGAACTGAGCGTGATTTCGGTAATTCCATTGAAGAGGTGATGGGACGATTGGTTTGACTGGCGGGTTTTCGATCTTTCCGATTCTTTGCAATTGATCACGCAGGATCTCTGTTTTCGCCTGCAGTTGGTCTTCATAAGACAGGTCTTGATAATGGCATCCGCCGCATTTTCCGAAGTGCTTGCATTTCGGATCGATTCTTTTTGGCGAAGCGGTTAACACTTCCAACAACTCTCCGCGCGCAAAGTTTTGTTTTTCCTGTACCAGTCGCACGCGGACAGCTTCGCCCGGCAAACCAAATGGCACGAAGACTGCGCGGCCGTCGGGCAAACGTCCCATGGCTTCGCCGCCGTAGGTGAGTTTTTCGAGATTAATATCAAAGACTGGTTTATCGTTGGAGGACATTTACCACCGCCTGAACAATTTGCGCTACTTGAATGGGCGTTAAAACTCCGAGCCGTTTCGTCAACCTTTGCTGGGAAACAGAACGAACTTGTAAACCATCTACAGCAGAGAGTTTGCTTAATCCATTTTGCTGATCTGGCTCAATACGCACCATCCAGGAGGCAGTTGCGTAGCGATCTTTCCAATCTGTAAAAGGAACAATAATTTTAAGCGGCAATATCCCAACCAGATCACTGCTGATAATTACAGCAGGGCGTGTTTTCTTGATCTCCGATCCAATTGTGGGGTCAAGATTTGCCAGCCATATTTCGCCCCGGTTCATACTTCATCCTCGAACAGGAAGTCATCGCCGTCAATGGCTGTAAATTGAGTTAAGTTGGGATCGGCGTTGTAGTCTGCTTGAAGCTCGCGTGCGGCCAGCAGCATTTGGCGGCGTTGGCGATAACGCAGCTCGCGCTCAATCATTTCACGAACAATCTCAGAAAGACTGCGTTTCTCTTCTTCAGCGATTGATGAGAGTATTTGGTGTTGTCCTTTTTCAAGGAGAATTTGTGTTCTACGTAATTCCATGCTACACCTCTTTAGTGTGTTTTATTTCTACACATAATTATTACTCTTTTTTCCATACACTGTCAAGGAAACAAAAGAGGAAAGGCCGATAAACCAGTCTTTCCTCTTTTATCATTGTTGCTTCTTGAAAAATCTATTTTATGAAGAATGAAAGAACAATGAGCGCAGCAAAAAAGGAACCAGCCAGAATACCAATGCGGGCAAGGTCTTTCTTTACATTGGTGTAGTCGGGATTGAATTCCACAGGCGCGGCGGGGGTTGCCATGCGGATTGGCGCTGTCGGTCGTTTATTTTTCTTAGCCATTTTATTTCTCCTTTAATTAATTCTTCAAAAATCATCGTAGTGATCGCTCACAATGACTTCGTCAATTTTGTAATCGCGCAAAGACAACGATGCGCTGTTTGTCAACAAGGTATGGATAGCATGAAATCAAGGTTACTGTCGGTGAACCTGTGGATGCCATCACTTCCACAGCGGTGGGTTCGACCAATACTGTGCGGTCAACGATATATATGAACTGCCGCTGGCGGGTCGAGATGATGATCTGATCGCCGGGGGCGAGTCTATCCAGATAGCGAAACAATTCACCGTAGACATCATTATGCGCCGAGAGCACCACGTTCCCATCGCGGCCCGGGTCTGCGGAGCCGACATATTGACCGACTCCCTTTTTGAGTTGTTCCCATCCATCTCCCTGGACGATGGGGGCGTCTACGTTCAATGCCGGGATCTGAATGCGGATTCCCTGATCTGGAGCCGCTGTGGGAACAGGAATGTTCGCAAGTGACTGCACCATTGGCCGCAGGTGATCGGGAATCTCCGCTTCGTTTGGCTGAGTATTTCCCAGGGCATCCGGCGGAGTATGACCTGAGGGCAATACAACTGCCATAACCAGCGGCGTAGGTGTAATGGTTTCCGGCTTAAGCGCGGCGGCGACCTCTGAATTTAAGGTGCGAAGCAGACCAAGCCCATTCATGATCACAGCGATCAGTCCTACCACTGCCAGTACTTCCACAACGAGCAGGGTGCGGTCGATCCATTTGCGGCGCGGGCTTGGAGGGACAAGCTCGGGCGTTGATTCGCCCGATTCTGCGGTATCAACTACCGGCGCGGACAGATGCGCGGAGTCCATATCAGGCAGGTCAGGCGCGACCGAGATGACTCTTCCCGTACGCCGAAAATGTTCCAGTCGTTCCTTGCGTACACCGCGCCTTTTTTCAACCAAAAGGCGGCGCAGTTCTTCAACCGAGAGTTCTTCAGGCGCTTTGCGTCTTGCCATAGCGAGGGGATTATACCGCAAGGAACGAGGGTGGGGCGTTTCATGTAAGAGAGCTCGATTTCAATTGGTCTTAAGAACACGAATTGGTCAGGCTTGATTTATGTGTTGACTTCAGATAAAATATGGAACATTTGTGCTAGTTAAAGGCTTGGCTGATTATGGAACGAGGAACATTATGAAGAACAATCTTATTGGCGAAATTCAAACTGGTCTGGAAGCGACACGAACCAACCTGCTCCACTGGGTGGAGACAACGCCTGAAGATAAGCGTCAGATTTGCCTTGGGACTGGAGATGAAATCTGCGTTGAAGAGCATTTACATGTGATTGATGAGTCTTTGGAGAAAATCAAGGAGGGTACATTTGGTATTTGCAAGGTATGTCATGAAGCGGTGGAAAGCCAGCTCCTGCAAATGGATTACACTACCGCCGTTTGCCTGGGCCATTTTTCCGATGAGCAACTCCGTCAGTTGGAAAATGAACTGGAATTGTCACAGGTTATTCAACGCGGACTACTCCCGAGGGAAGTCCCGTCCATTGCGGGAATGAACATCGCCGCCTTCAGCCGTCCTGCCCAGATCGTGGGCGGGGATTACTTTGACTTTGTCGATTTCAAAGATGGGACTCATGGCTTTGTAATGGCTGATGTCAGCGGGCACGGCGTTTCGGCTGGAATGTTCATGAGCAGTTTGCAAACCGCATTCCACACTTTGATCCCTGATGCGGATTCTCCCATCTCTGTGCTGGAACGCATCAACCGGCTTTACATTCACAACATTAATTTCACAACCTTTGTCACTACATTTCTGGGAAAGTATGATCCCCAGACGCGCACGTTGAGCTATGCAAACGCCGGGCATAACTCTGCTTATTTGTATCGGGTTTCGACAAATGAAGAGACATGGCTGCGTCCCACTGGCCCAGCCATTGGCCTGATGGAAAGGTTTATCATTTACACTGAGGATGTTGTAATGGAGCCGGGAGATACTCTGCTCCTCTATACAGACGGCATCACTGAAGCCTCCAATCATCAAGGCGTGTTGTGGGGGGAAGACAGGCTGGCAGATATTATTCGTCAGAACGTGGAACTTTCGGCTGAGCAGATGATCCAAAAGATCATGAAAGCCTTGAAGGAACATACCGGCGGAATCCCGTTGGCTGATGATGTGACATTGGTGATTTCCAAGTTTGCGTAGAAGAAACTAGAAACCACCCCAGGAATGTCGCCCTGGAGCGGAGCGAAAGGTCTCTACTCCCGAAAGAAGATACTCTTCGGTCGCGATGAACGCTCCCTCCGAGTGGTATGGTATTCTTAAGACAACTCGTAGATATTCGACATAATGTTGTTTGAATGAACACAAAAGCTTGTAAGTAAAATTAATTTAGTTTATACTGTCAAGCATGGATGATTTAAAAGAATATCGGAATCAACTTGTTATTTTGGAACAAAAAGCTCAAGAAGATTTTGATAAAACTGTACTGTCGTTATCCAGTGGGGCGCTTGGTGTCTCATTTGCTTTCTTGAAAGATGTTATTGGTTCAGCGCCAGTTAGTGTTTGGTTATTGACAATAGCTTGGGGCAGTTGGGCATTAAGTTCAACGTCTGTCTTAGTTTCATATTATATGAGTCATAAGGCGTTAAGAACTGCGATAGAACAAGTTGACGCGAACAAAATAAGACAAGAAAAACCGGGGCGATGGTTTGACAAAATTACAGGATCTCTGAATTTTCTAGGCTTAATTCTGTTTGTTGCTGGTCTTGTTTTCATGATATGGTTTGTTAAATTAAATTTGGAGGGATAAAATGCCGAATAACGGTGACGCTCAAAATTTGAATGAAGTTCAACCAATAAAAAATAACGAAAGTTATTTAGAAGAATTGGGACAGCGGGTACCACTACCACCACCTTTGCAAACGCTCCCTTCTGATGATGCAATCAAGGGGCAAACTGTTCCTCCACCACCTCCTCCAAAACCAGAAAGAATTGAAGAGAGTGGTTATCGAGTGCCAACCCCACCGCCAGCGCAACCTGCTCCCCCTGTTGAACCACCAGCACCTCCCCCAGTTCCACCTACTCCACCAACGCCTCCACCTGCTCCAGCTAAACAAGATGGAAGTTCGGACTAAAAAAGCTCCATTGTCAAATCTGCATACACTCGGTATAATGGCAATCCTTCGGGCGGGTAGCTCAGTTGGTTAGAGCACTGCGTTGACATCGCAGAGGTCGTAGGTTCGAGCCCTATTCCGCCCACAAGGTCAGTGATTGGTAATTAGTGACCAGTAAAACGCGTTGACCAAGACGAGTAAGTGAAATTTATTCTGACAGAGAGAAGAAGCGTTAGTTGAGAGCATCTTCCAGAAAAGCTCACTGAAAACCCCTTGCGAGCGTGGAACAGAACAGTGATCAGTAAACAGTGATCAGTTAGTATGTGAAACGGGTGACTCCGTTATTAGTCTAAGAGATGCTTTCGAAAGAGAGTAAATCGGGTGGAACCGCGTGAGATAAAACTCTCGTCCCGTTGTGGATGGGAGTTTTTTGTTAAGTTGGCGGAGTCGAAAGTCTCTCGACTTTCGATATTCAACGTCAGGAGACGTTGAGTCCATAAACAAAGGAGAAGTAAAAATGGCACTGCAAACAGAACGTTATGAAGATACACAATTGTATAAGATTCGCCACTCAGCAGCGCATGTCATGGCGCAGGCTGTTTTGGAGATGTTCCCCGATGGCAAAGTGACCATTGGTCCGCCCGTGGAAAACGGTTTTTATTATGACTTTGACCTGCCGCGCAATCTCACGCCTGAGGACCTGGAATTGATCGAAAAGCGCATGAGACAAATTGTGCAGGGCAGGCATGAGTTCAAGAAGCGAGTCGTTTCAGCGGAGGAAGCCCGTCAGATTTTTGCAGACCAGCCTTATAAGTTGGAATTGATCGAAGGTCTCGAAAAAGGTGGACTCGACGAGTACGGCAATCCGCTCGACGGGACGCCTGATATTTCCATTTATCAGCAGGATACATTCACAGACCTGTGCCGCGGTCCGCATGTGGAAAGCACAAAAGAGATCAGGCAGGATGCGTTCAAATTAATGAGCATTGCAGGCGCATACTGGCGCGGCGATGAAAAAAATAAAATGCTCCAGCGCGTATATGGCACGGCCTGGGAAACCAAGGATCAACTCAAAGAATATCTGAACCAACTCGAAGAGGCGAAGAAACGAGACCATCGCAAGCTAGGCAAGGAATTGGAAATCTTCATCTTCGATGATGAGGTTGGTCCCGGCTTGCCGCTCTGGCTGCCGAATGGCGGCATCCTCATTGAAGAGTTGGAGAAGCTGGCGAAGGAAATGGAAGATAAGGCTGGCTATTCCCGCGTCAAGACGCCAATCCTCACAAAGGAAGATCTCTTCCTGCGTTCCGGTCATCTTCCGTATTATGCTGAGAGCATGTATGCGCCAATGGAACTCGAAGGCGTGAAGTACTACGTCAAGCCGATGAACTGTCCGATGCACCACAAAATATTCGGCTCGAAGGGACGTTCCTACCGTGACCTGCCTGTGCGTCTTGCAGAATATGGGACGTGCTATCGCTATGAAAAATCTGGCGAGTTGTTTGGTTTGATGCGTGTGCGCTCGATGCAGATGAATGATGCTCACATTTACTGCTCGGAGGAACAATTCGAACAGGAGTTCATGGGGGTGGTAGCGCTATATCGTAAGTACTTTGAACTGTTCGGGATCGAAAAGTACGTGATGCGCCTGTCCCTGCACAGCAAGCAGGGACTTGGCAAGAAATACGTGGACAACGAACGCCTGTGGCTCAAGACGGAAGAGATGGTGCGCCGCGCAATGGATAACGGCGGTGTGCCATACGTGGAGCGCGAAGATGAAGCCGCGTTCTACGGTCC
This sequence comes from Chloroflexota bacterium, assembly GCA_016234535.1. Taxonomy (GTDB): domain Bacteria; phylum Chloroflexota; class Anaerolineae; order Anaerolineales; family Villigracilaceae; genus Villigracilis. Next base: position 9,827 of record JACRBH010000039.1, on the reverse strand, counting down.
AAAGATCGATGTGCAAGTTTGGTCAGCCATCGGGCGCGAGTTTTCGCTGATGACAAACCAGGTGGACTTTGCCGTGCCGGAGCGCTTTGACCTGAAGTTCACTAACAAGGAAGGCCATGATGAGGTGCCGTTGTGCATCCATCGTGCGCCGCTCTCTACGCATGAGCGCATGGTCGGGTTCCTGCTCGAGCATTATGCGGGCAACTTCCCTGTCTGGCTTTCACCTGAGCAGGTGCGTGTCATCTCGATCACGGATGCGCAGAATGAGTATGCGGAAAACCTCGCAAAACAATTGCGCGAAAGCGGAATCCGCGCCCATGCAGACCTATCGTCACAGCGCATGAACGCCAAGATCCGTCAGGCGCAGTTGATGAAGGTGCCGTATATGATCGTCGTCGGCGATAACGAGATGCAGGCCGGGCAAGTATCTCTGCGCGTGCGCGATGGAAGCCAGCAGAATAATATCCCGCTCGATGAGTTTATTGCTCGTGCAAAGGATAAGATTGCAAGAAGAGCAAGTGAGTTGTAAAAATTGACCGTGGACGGCGGACGATAGACAAAAAAAGACGGAGAGTCGCTTGACTCTCCGTCTTTCATCTAAAAGTGTAGAAAAAATTATCGAAGCAGCGTCAGCTATCCCTGAGTCGGACGCGGGGCTGCGGGAGCAGGCGTCGCCTTTTTTTGCGGGAAGTATTTATCGATCACCGCGGCAAGGATGCGATACATCAAAAGAAAGAGCAGGATTGCGGCGGAGTACCAATAATAATTTTGCGCCCAAACCGCTTTGGTATCAGTGCCCGAATAGATGCCGTGAAAAATTCCGAGCAGGTACATTCCAAAACTTCCGTAATGCAGGAAGCGCCATGATTTCTGCCCAATGATCGGGCGGATATAGAAGGTGGTCGCCAGGATCGCCCATGTGTAAAAACCGATCTGACCGAGGCCGACCCAGAACGGGCGATAATCCACGGTGCTGAAAGGAGTAAGAAGCTGCAAGAATGTAAATTTGATATAGTGATCGCCAAGAATGACAATGGCGTGAAAGATCGAGAACGCCAGGCCAAGCAAACTGACATACTCATGAATGGCAAACGCCGCAGGCGCGCCCGGCCACAAACGCGCCATTTTATTTGTGATGCCGAGCCCCAGTGCCATGGATAACCAGAGCAAACTAAGCGACACAAAGGCTGTCGCGCGGGAAAGATACCAATAAGCTTTGGGGGCGTCGCCGTCCAATGAGAACGACATGTTCGGCAGCCAGGCCGGCAAAAGCAGTACGGCTATCAGCAGGCCAACGGTCATGGCAAACAGGAACATCAAAAATGATTGTATGTTTACCGATGACTCATATTCAACTTGTTCTGAAGACATTTCTTATTACTCCTTACAAATACTCTTTTATTCGCTGGCTGTACACAATCTGACTATTTTCAAGGATGGCCAGACACGCCAGATTGGGATGGGCTTCCAGCCAGACAAGGCCATCCACACTTCCAAGGATCAAAACAGATTTCGCGGCCACTTCCGCATCGACGGCTGTCGGTGCGACCACTGTCGCGGATACCACATCCGATTCGGCGGGCAGGCCGGTACCCGGGTCGATTATATGATGACGCAACATGCCGCCCTGCACCCAGCGGCGGCGGTCAGTGGCCGATGTGGCTACTCCACATCTTTGCTCAAAGTACATCGTACCGATATATCCGCCGCTTCGGTCAAACGGCTTATGGATGCCGATCTCCCAGGGGCTGCCATCCAGCAAGGGGCCACTCATGGCTATATCACCGCCGCAATTCATCAATGCCGACCCGAGGTGTTTCAGGCGATGTATCACCTGTTCGGCGGCCCACCCCTTGGCAATGCCGCCAAAATCAAGCTGCACATCCTGGGGCAGACAGATGCTGCGGGTTGCATCATCCCATGTTACCGCATCCAATGTTCGGACAACTGAGGGTTTATGCGTGGCAGGGTTAAGAATCTGGCCTGCCAGTAAATTGAAATCGCGATCATAGCCTGATTCCAGCACAGCGCCGGCTATGGTAGGTGTAACCAATCCGCCGGTGGCTTTTTCAGCAAGCACGGCGGATTGGAAAATTTGCCAAAGAGTTTCTGAAACCGGGACGGGCTGATTGCCCGTCCGGTTCAACAGAGTCAACTCACTGTCTATGCGGAAACGACTTAGGATTTGCTCCCATTCCTCAAACCAGCCTGGTACATCAGCTAATTCAGCGGGAGACTTCTCAGAGCCGTTATCCACGCAGACCAGCATTTCGGTGCCCATGGCACGGAAGTGCAGGCGATGTACCATTAAGAACCGCCCGTTCCCCCGCCCCCCCCGCCGCCTCCACCCCCACCACCGCCGCCACCACCACCCCCGCCGCCACTGGGGGGTGGAATAACGACACCACCGCCGCCGCTTGATCCGCCGCCAGAAGTGTCGCCGCCACCGCCCCCTCCTCCGCCGCCTCCACCACCGCCGTTACCACGGTTATTTCGTGATTGTTGGACAACGACAACTACTGTTTGCGGCTTGGCTCCGCCAAAATAGACTACGCCATCACCTACAGGGGTTGGGGCGGCAACTACCGGTTCCGCCGTTGGGGTGGGAGGAGGAGGCAACGCCGCCTGTTCCTCTGAGCGCTTCATGGCAGAAGCACGATCCGGCCCAGCGAACAAATTCCATGCTGCCAAAGTTGTAACCATTGATACTGTGGCAATCGCCACCTGCACATCGTTCCAATTCTTCTTAGGAGCAGGGGTAGGTTTATTTGCCATGATGAACTCTCCTTCTTAATAGGTGATGATTAATCATCACCACCTTCATGTTCATTTTCATTGTGGTCTTCATGATCATCATCATCGTCGTCATCATCATGATCGCCGCCGTTATCATTGCCGCTGCCATTGTCATTACCACTGCCAGAGGAAGGAGGATTAACTGAGGCGCCACCGCCGCCATTGCCGTGATTGCCGCTTGCAGGGGCAGCCGGGGCAGAAATAAAAGTAACCGGTATCTTCGAGATGGAAAGAATCTGCCCGGCCTGGCTCACATAGACAATGTCGCCGGACGAGAATGTAACGAGGTAGACATCAACACCATTAAGCTGGGCAATTTCCGCGGAATATAAATCGGTACGCCCAATCACATTGGAAGCCAGACTGGCAGCTCCTTCGATTGTCATGGTGCTGCCAACAATGCTGTTGGTGGCCGTTGGGAGAACCACCTCAGCTGCCTGGGATTGCTGCGCAGCAGCTTCTGTCGGGCTGGCGACTTTAACGATTTTTTGGTAAGCCGAAGCCACTCCAAACATTACGGCCAACATAAAGGTGGTCAGTGCGGCTGATATGAACAAAGTACTTTTTCTCATGATATTAGTCTCCTTTTTTTCGACTGTATAAGGGATATGTCGCTTCGATTTCCAAAAGGTTACTAACCCCGACATTAGAAAATACTAATAAACTCACCTTACGTAGTTTTGTGTATTTTTAGGTATGTCGCCCTGAGCGACAGCGAAGGGGCCCTACGACTGTCTCACGACTGTCTCAGAGACCCTCACAGCACTGGCGCGCGGCGCCGGCACAGGCAAAATTAATTTTTCTAATACAGAGCACAGCGCAAACATGTATAATCTTCGCATGCAAAATCGCTTTAATCGCCTCTGGGCCATCCCTGTGACCGGTTTATTACTGCTCGGTTTATATTTTATTCCGCCCATCCACAGCCGCCTCGCATGGCGTTTGGATAATCTGCGTTCACAAATAAAATTCTTCTTCAACCCGCCGGAAGAAGCCGCCTTTCGGCCCAGCGGCTCGACGAACCTCACCATCGAAACAGTGATCGCCACGACCCGCGCCGAATACCTGTTGACGCTCACGCCGCAAGCAACCATAACCCCTCTGGTGACTACCACGCCCAGGCCGGGTCCAACTCTCAAGCCGACGGTCACGACTACGCCTTTGCCTGCTTCGGTTATCCTGAAAGGAGTCAAATACGTAGACCAGCGCAACCGCTGGAATTACTGCGGCCCCGCAAATTTAACCATGGCGCTCAACTTCTGGGGCTGGAAGGGAGATCGGGATGCTGTGGCAAAGGTCATCAAACCCGGCGAAGACAACCCAAACATGGATTTCATTGAACGCGGAAAAATCGACAAAAACGTCATGCCCTATGAAATGGCAGACTTTGTCAACGACACCACCATTTATCATGCAGTGTATCGTTCCGGCGGGGAAATGAACCTGCTAAAGAGCTTCATTTCTGCTGGATATCCAGTTATTGTCGAAAAAGGTTATTACGAGCGCGACTCGAACGGCACCGTCAGTTGGATGGGACATTATCAATTCGTCACCGGCTATGACGATGCCGCCAAAATCTTTATTGTCCAGGATACTTATCTGGATGGCCCCAACTTCAAGATCAGCTACAATGAATTTGCCGAAGGATGGCGTGACTTCAATTATCTTTTCATGGTCGTATACCCGGCGGATGACGACCAGAAAATTCACGACCTGCTCGGCAATTGGTCCGACGATCAGTGGGCCAACCAGCACGCATTGGACCTTGCGAATGAAGAAATAAGCAAGCTGACCGGAATCAACGCCTTCTTTGCATGGTTCAACAAAGGTACGAGCCATGTTCAACTGCTGCAATATGTGGATGCGGCCACAGCCTACGATCAGGCATTTTCCATTTATGCAACGCTTGATACTGCCAAACGTCCCTATCGCATGTTGTGGTACCAGACGGGACCCTATAAAGCCTATTATTACAGCGCCCGCTATGCAGACGTGATCAATCTGGCAACGATAACCCTGGATAGTGTCAGCGGCGGACCGTATTTGGAGGAAAGCCTGTACTGGCGCGGCATGGCTTATTACATGGCCGGTAAAACCGACCTCGCCATTGACGATTACCGTACCGCGCTGAAAGTCCACCCCAATTGGATACCGGCCACACAGGCCTTACAGGATATGGGAGTGCAGCCTTAATTACTGTTGTTACGCAATCCAGCCTGTAGCGTCCCCGTATGGGGGTTTATGTCGCCCATTTAGCAAGACTGCGAAGCGTCTCGCGCTACCGCGTAAGATAAGTTAACTATTTCCCACTATGTGATGTGGGCTGGTATATGGACAGAGCCTCCAATTTTGAAGCGGAAAGAACCTGACCATCCTTGCTGATATACATAATGTCGCCCGAAGCAAACGTGGCGAGATAAACATCAACGCCGTTCACCTGGGTATTTAATACGAGATACAGATCCGAGCGCCCCAATACATTGACGGCTTGAGCAGCGGCATCATAGATCGATATTGTCCCCGCCACGGCTGCCTCAGTGGCGTTATCGACTGGCTGCTCTTGTGAACCTTCCGCGGATGTAACCGCAGTTGGCGGAACGGGTGCCTGAATTGCTCTCTGATACGCAGCCACCAGGCTGTATAAAGCAATTATTAGTGCTGCTGTAATTATCGCCGATAAGATTAAAGTGCTTTTTCGCATGTTATAGTTTCCTTTGGGTTGTGCAGGTAATACAAGTAATAGTCGTATTATTTTTAAATTGGTTACGGCAGGATATGCATCTTCTTTCCCGAATATTTTACTACCCCGCCCGGCATATAGACCAGATAAAAAGATGAGCAGAACATGAAAATACTTCATTTCGCCGACGCGCACATTGACATGGCCAACTATGGCCGCCACGATCCTGAGACGGGTTTGCCTTTCCGCGTGCTGGACTTCCTCAAATCTTTGGACGCCATTGTAGATACCGCCATCTCCGAAAAAGTGGATATGGTCATCTTTGCCGGTGATGCGTACAAAGACCGTTCGCCTGCGCCAACGTTTCAACGCGAGTGGGGGCGGCGCATTATGCGTTTATCTCAGGCGGAAATCCCCACATTGTTATTGATCGGCAATCATGACATCTCGCCCGCCGCGGGACGCGCACACGCGCTTCAGGAATTCAAAACTCTGCAAGTCCCTTTTGTGAAGGTATTGGATCAACCATGTTTTCTAACGCCAAATGAACTTTGGGACTTGCCGATTCAAATCATCGCCATGCCGTGGATTGCGCGCTCAGGGTTGATGGCTGTCACGGGTGAAACTGATTCAACTGAAGCATTTTCACGCATCGAAGAAAATATCGGAGACCTAATTGAAGGCTGGCTCGAAAAAGCAGACCTGACCCTGCCAGTCATTCTCACAGCCCATGCATCCATTGAAGGCGCGAAGTTTGGCGGTGAAAGACTTGTGATGCTTGGCAATGACCTTGTCCTTTCAGGAAGTTTGGTGAAGAATAAAAAGTTGAGTTATGTTGCAATGGGACATATCCACAAGCCGCAGGATGTGAACGATGGATTCCAGCCGCCGGTCATTTATCCCGGCTCCATCGAGCGCGTGGATTTTGGCGAAGCGAAGGAAGACCGCTTCTTTGTCATTGCTCATGTTGAAAAAGGGAAGGATACCGAAGTGGAATGGATTCAACTCACAGGGGTGAGAAAGTTCATAGACCGCCGAACAGTTCTCAGGTCGAGTGAGAACGTGAACGATGCTCTTAAAGACGCATTGCCCAGCCCGAAGGAAATGTCTGAGGCGATTGTGCGCCTCTCGGTTGAATATCCAAGAGAATGGGATACGTTGATCGATGAAACTGCTTTAAGAAAATATACCGAAGGCACGTTTGAGTTTCATTTGGTGAAGCGCCCGCAAAGCGAGGCGCGCGTGCGTTTGCCGGAGGGACAGGTCGTCAGCAGTTTGAGCCCGCTGGATTTGCTCGCGCAATATTTCAACGCCGCCAAAGTTGATGACGTTGAACCGTTACAAAAACTCGCTCAGAAAATTATCGCGGAAGACACGCTTGATGTATAAATAGGTAAACACGTAAACAGGGAAACAGGTAAAATGCAGGGAAGTTAAATGGGTCTCGATGCGCCCCTCTAAAAGCATTCGAGACTACTCGGCCACCAAGCAGGCAACTCGTAAATCCAAAATCGAAAATCATAAATCCCAACGAGGTTATTATGTCCAAGGAAAATTCGCGTTATCGCTGGTTCGTGGTTGCAGTATTTTTCTTCTTCATGCTCCTGCATCAAACCGACAAGTTAATGATTGGCTCGCTGCAAGTTCAGATCAGCGAGGATTTTCAACTCAACAACAAACAATGGGGATTGATCAATTCCGGCGCGTTATTCGTCGCCACCATCCTCTACCCGATCTGGGGCTATTTATATGACCGCTACGCGCGCACAAAACTAATTGCATTTGCTTCATTCGTTTGGGGCGCGACTACCTGGCTCAATGCCATCGTGCGGACCTACACCGGCTTTATGGTCACCCGCGCATCCACCGGCATCGATGACTCGTCCTACCCCGGTTTATATACATTGGTCGCTGATTATTTCGGCCCGAACCTGCGCGGAAAAGTGTATGGCATTTTACAGCTCGCGCAGCCCCTCGGTTATTTGATCGGCATGATCCTCGCATTGATCGTCGCACCGATGATCGGCGGCTGGCGTTCGGTATTTTACATTACTGGTTCGCTGGGTCTCGTGCTCGCAGTGGTCATTTACTTCGGCGTGAAGGAAATGCCGCGCGGTCAGGCCGAACCCGAATTCGAGAACATGGCTGAAATGCAAACCTTTAAATTCTCGTGGGATGAAGCCAAAGAGATATTTAAAAAGAAGACCATGTGGTTCGTCTTCTTGCAGGGCTTCGCGGGCGTCTTTCCGTGGAATGTAATTACATTTTTCTTCTTCGGTTATCTTGAAACAGAACGCGGCTATGACGCGAACAGCATCCTCTTCACCATGGCGCCTGTCATCCTCATCCTCGCCAGCGGATATTTCGTGGGCGGCGCGCTCGGCGACTTCGCTTTCAAACGCACCAATAAAGGCCGCATCATTGTTTCGAGCGCGGGAGTTTTGCTCGGCGCGGTCTTCATGTATCTCGCCATCACCACGCCGATTGAAGCGAAGAATCAATTCTTCATCTTTATGTGCCTTACCGCCATCTTTATGCCGCTTTCATCTGCAAACGTTATTGCCACCGTCTACGATGTCACCGTCCCCGAAGTCCGCTCTACGGCGCAGGCAGTGGAATACTTCATTGAGAATTTCGGCGCGATCTCCGCGCCCATCATTACCGGCGTCATCGCAGATGCGTTCAGCCTGCAAACCGCCATCCTGCTCATCTGCACAGTCGCATGGGGCTTGTGCTTCTTCTTCTATCTCGGCGCAATCTTCACCATTGACAAAGACTCGCACGACCTCCGCGCGCAAATGGCAGCCCGCGCAAAATCCATGTGATTACCGTAGGGGCGGGGTCACCCCGCCCCTACACTGTGCTTATGCATATCATACAGGTTAATCTCAACAACAAAAGGCAGGTGGAGGATTTCCTCCATTTGCCTTTTTCTGTTTACAGGGATATTCCTCACTGGGTTCCGCCCCTGCAAATGGACGAGCGCCTCAGACTTAACCCGGAGAGGTTTCCGTTTTATAAGCATTCCCACGCCGCGTTTTTTCTCGCTTGCGAAAAAACCCATCCCATTGGCCGCCTCGCTGTTTTGGACAACCGTCACTACAACGAATTCAACCACGAGTCCACTGCCTTCTTCTATTTATTTGAATGTGAAAATAGTGCAGAGGCCGCAAATGGATTATTCGCCGCCGCCTTTGAATGGGCGCGTTCCCACGGGCTGACAAAAATCCTCGGCCCCAAAGGATTCACTCCGCTGGATGGATTCGGTCTGCTCGTCAAAGGCTTTGAACATCGCCCCGCGTTTGGGTTGCCATATAACCCCGCCTACTACGTTGACCTGATCGAAGCGCAGGGATTTACCAAACACGGCGAATCTGTTTCTGGTTATATTGGCACAAACATCCAATTCCCAGAGCGAGTCCACGAACTTGCTGAACGTATCGCCAAACGCCGCGGACTGCGGATCGCGCGTTCCAACACTCGCGCCGAATTACACGCGCTCATTCCGCACATCAAGCAACTTTATAACTCATCCCTCGAAGGCACGACTGGCAACACACCGCTGACCAACCAGGAAATGGATTCACTGGCGAATCAACTCCTCTGGCTGGCTGACCCGAAACTGATTAAGCTCGTCATGAAAGATGACAAGGCTATTGGATTTTTATTTGCCTATCCCGATGTATCCGCCGTACTGCAAAAGACTCAAGGCAAATTATTCCCCTTCGGCTGGTTGACCTTGCTTCGCGAACTCCGCCGCACAGACTGGCTCAACATCAACGGCGCGGGGCTGCTCCCCGAATATCGCGGCTCAGGCGGCACGGCGATTCTCTATAGCGAGATATTCAAATCGGTGAGAGAAAGTGGACAGTTCAAACATGCCGAAGTCGTTCAGATCGGCGTGGAAAATGAGGCCATGCAGCGCGAAATGGAAAATTTCGGAATTGATTTTTACAAGATGCACCGGACTTATGTGCGAGAGTTGTGATTTATCGTTCGTCATTGCGAGGGCTGTCGCCCTCGCAATGACGGGATGAGTTTGTAATAAAAATTTCAGTTCTTTTGACAGTTATTTTTAAATCATGAACGGGCTACAATGAAAACTGGAGGAAATTATGACCATCATCGTCGCCGATACAACCTGCGGTTTACCGCGTGATCTGCTCGCACAGCGAGGCATTCCTTTAATTCCACAAGTCGTCATGTTTGGGGAGGATTCATTTCACGATGACAAAGAAATGGATACAGCCGCATTCCTACAAAAGCTCAAAGCCTCCAAAACACTACCGAAAACGTCCGCGCCAGAGCCGCCGTTGTATTTCCCCATTTTCAAGGAAGCACAGGATAAAGG
>JACRBH010000038.1 GCA_016234535.1 Chloroflexota bacterium | reverse complement strand
ATCTAAAAATGGATAGGTAATGAGTCCCTTACTGGCGACAGTGATGATGCGGCTTGGCGCGCTGGCTTTAAGCGTATCCAACAGCAACTGTATCATCAAAAAAATATTGACATGATTGGTGGCAAAGACGTTCTCCAGGCCATCCACGGTCATAATAGGTTTTGTCTGTCTGTGATCAAAGTTGGCGGCATTGTTGATAATGGCATCCAGCTTTTTGTGGCGGCTGAGAAACTCGCCCACCGCTTTTCGCACCGACTCCTGTGAAGACATATCCACGAGAATCAATTCCACGTTTTCGCTCTTCGCTGCAGCGCGCACATCCTGCAAAGCCTGCTCGCCGCGTTCCTTGCTACGGCACATCATCACCACCCGTGCGCCAATCTGCGCCAATTGAATGGATGCAGCTTTGCCGATGCCTGAGTTTGCGCCAGTGACGATCACGGTTTTATTTGACATGTTGTAGTTCATTCGTTAATCTCCATTTGTTTGACTGATAAATGTGACCAGTTGGTCATATGACCAACTGGTCACATTGTACGCCGATTTCCCCGCCTGTCAAGGTGATTAATATCCCGCCTTCCGCTTCACGCCCGCCGACAATTGATTCTGTTTCGAGAGGCATTTTCTCAGCGCAAAGAGTGCGTCGCACCTCACTTAACTGGAATATCTGCATCGTTTGGATTTTCCAATTAATGACTCACTTTACGCGGTAACGCGAGATTTATCTCTCAAAATGGGCGACATAAATGTCGCGCTACAGGCTGGACTGCGTAAGGTGAGTTAATGAGAAAAAGCCACCCGTCTGGTGCGACGCACTTCTCCACCCATAAACAAAAAAAGTCCACGGGATAAACATCATCCCGCGAACCTCACTCACCCACTCGCTACTTTTTACTCTTCACTCACTACTCTCTGTTCTCTCACAATCATCACCTTCCCCAAAACCAACTTCACCAACAACCCCGCCCGCCAAAAAGCGACAGCGGCCATGCCATGCGCAAGGATAGCAAAGAAAGGCGGTGCTTCATTTGTGTAGTATGTCCAGCACTCGCGGGTTGTGCCCCACAATTCTAGGAAGTAGCCAAGCCCCGCGCCTGCGATGAACGTCAGCAAGGCAAAGCGATGGTCTGTTGGTGTGACAATGAGCAGAATACATAACGCCAGCGAGAGCCATGTATAAGACTTGTCGAATGTCGGAGAAACAAAGACCAGCATCAAGGTTAAGAAAGAAGCGAAGGTCAGCCAGTAAAGAGCAGTAATCAGTGAACAGTCAACAGTAGATTTGGTTCGTTTGGTCGCCAGTTCAAAAAGTTGATTTAGAAATCTTGAAATCCGATCAATGGATAGACTCGCAATCGGCCAGGCGGGGATAATCCACAAAGGCGGGCGTTCTGCCGTATAGTAATGCCAGAGATTTGTCTGTGTGCCCCATGACTCTATTGCCAGCCCGCCGCAGATGCCAACGAAGACGATCAGTACATCTGTTTTGAGATTCGCGCGCGCCACAATGGTAATGGACATGAACAGGAAAACGCCGAGCAGCAGCCAATCCATATACAGCCACCACGCGCCGTTCCAATCGACATAAGCGAGATACTCTTCGGCCAGCGGCCACCAGATGTAAACGATAAGAAAAATAGTGATGAAAAATCCGCCAAGCAGAATGGATGAGTCGCGAGTCCAGAAGCGTTGTGTCTGATTTTCCATTCGGCAGATTATAGCAGTGACATGGAAGTTACTGAAAGCGCACTCATGCTTTTATTTCTTGCTTTTTCAAAAGGACTAACATACAATGCTTATTATCGGACAATAAGCGTCTGAATAATATGTGGTAATTTGCAAGTTTAGTTTCAGGAGGCCACGCTTTCGAGAAAACCAATTTCATTTGACTCAAACCGTAACTATGACATATTTTTCGCTAAGCATTTCGTATTTATAAGGAGAGTAACATGAAGAAAAGTATATTCAAAGTGTTTTCATTGATAACAATACTGGCTTTAGCACTTATGGCTGTGTCCATACAGAGTGTTCAGGCGCTTGGAGGCGGCTCTGGTTCAGTGAGTCTAACCGCACTTGGAAGCGCATATACCCAAAACTTTGATTCCCTCGCCAACACAGGAACAGCGAATAGCGTCACTATCAACGGTTGGTATTTGAACGAAACAGGAACTAGCGCAGCCAATAATGGGCTGTACAACACGGGCACTGGCTCGGGTACGGGCGGGGATACATATAGCTTTGGAGCCGCAGCCAGTACAGAACGCGCTTTTGGGACTTTATTTAGTGGCACGTTGAATCCCACGATTGGTACTCAGTTCACGAACAACACCGGCAGCACCATTACCTCGCTTGATGTTTCCTATGTTGGTGAAATGTGGCGTCTCGGTCAAATCACAGCCGGGCGCGGTGCTGACAGACTGGATTTCCAACTTAGCACAAATGCAACGAGTCTCGATACTGGTACTTGGATGGATTACAACGGTCTTGATTTCTCAAGCCCTGTGGTCGCCGGTACAGTTGGCGCATTGAATGGCAATTTATCGGTAAACCAAACTGCCGTGAGTTTTTCGATTACAGGTTTAAGTATTTCCAATGGAGCCTCATTCTGGATTCGTTGGAATGAATCTGATTTATCTCCAGGTTCAGATGATGGCCTGGCGGTGGATGATTTTTCGATCATACCAAACACATCCGCTGCCTTACCCAATCTAACCATCACAGATGTCTCTGCCAATGAAGGAAATGCCGGCACCACATCCTTTGATTTCACAGTGAACCTTTCGTCACCGGCTGGCGCGGGCGGTGTGGCGTTTGACATTGCCACACAAGATGATACAGCGGCTTCCCCAGACGACTTCACGGCCATATCATTGACGAGTCAAACCATCTCTGAGGGATCTTCCAGTTATTCGTTCAGCGTTCTGGTCAATGGCGATATAGTCAACGAAGGGGATGAATACTTCTTCGTCAATGTCACAAATGTGACCGGCGCCGCAGTTGTAGATGCCCAGGGCAGCGGAACGATCCTTAACGAGGATGCTGCGGATGCCGCTCCCACAGTTGCCAGCACCTTCCCATCGAACGGCGCAACAAATTTCCCGATTGGTTCCAACCTCACAGTCACATTCAGTGAACCAGTCAATGTATCTGCTTCATGGTTCACATTGACTTGTTCCACAAGCGGGGCGGTTACAACCGCATTTAGTGGCGGGCCGACGACCTTTGCTCTTGATCCGGGTGTTACGCTTGTTCACGGTGAAACCTGTACACTAATCATATTGGCTGACCAAATCAGCGATCAGGATGGAAACGATCCGCCTGACAATATGGTTTTCAACTTTATAGTCGGCTTTACGGCATATGATGTTTGCGCAGACTACACTCCGATCTATGCCATCCAAGGCAGCGGACTTGCCGCCGCAATTACTGGCAACGTCGCTACCAAGGGCGTTGTAGTCGGCGATTTCGAAGGAACTGCCGCCGCATCTGGTTTCTACATTCAAGACTTAACCGGTGATGGTGATCCCGCCACATCAGACGGCATTTTTGTATACACCGGTTCATCCAATCTTGTAAGCGTGGGACAGATGGTACGTGTGACCGGCTTCGCCCGCGAGCGCTTCAACCAGACCGCGCTCAATGGCACGAACAGCAACTCATCCGCTGTGCCTGCCGCGAACATCATCAACTGTGGAACCGGCTCGGTCGCCGCAACCGATGTTACCTTGCCGTTCGCAGACGCTAATTCCCCTGAACGCTATGAAGGCATGTTGGTGAATTTCCCGCAGTCATTGGTCATTGCAGAATATTTCAACTATGACCGCTTTGGCGAAATTGTTTTGGCTCAACCGCTGGCTGGCGAAACCCGCCCATTCACTGGCACAGCCATTGATGAACCCGGCGCCGCAGCCAACGCCCGCGCCGCGGCCAACGCACTAAGCCGCATCACACTTGATGATGTGCAGAGTGCGCAAAATCCCGTCACACTTCGGCACCCGAACGGACTTCCATTCTCGCTGGCAAATAAATTCCGCGGCGGCGACACGGTCCAAAATGCGATTGGCGTGCTGGCCTATGATTTCAACTTGTACCGCATCGTCCCGACCGCAGCGGCAGACTACACCTCCGTGAACCCGCGACCAGCTTCTCCTGAACCAGTGGGTGGAACCGTCCGCGTTGCGGCGATGAACACGCTCAACTTCTTTGTCACCGCAGATTTTCCATCAGGCGTGTTGGATAATAAATGCGGTCCTCTTAACAATGTGGAATGCCGCGGTTGGGATAGTGACCAGCCTTTGGAATTCACCCGCCAACGCGACAAACTCCTGCAAGCGCTTGCCGGTCTCGATGCCGACATCATCGGCTTGAACGAATTGGAGAACTCAACCGGCGTCGAACCGCTGACCAGTATTACGTCTGGCTTGCCGGGTTACGATTACATCGCCACTGGCACCATCGGCACAGATGCGATCAAGGTCGGCCTGATCTACAGATCTGCGATCGTCTCGCCTGTTGGCTCATTCCAAATCCTTGATTCAACAGACGACCCGCGCTTCATTGACACCAAGAGCCGCCCAACATTGGCACAAACTTTCGTAGTTAACGCAACCGGTGCGCGCTTTACTGTTGCTGTCAATCACCTAAAATCCAAAGGCTCCGATTGTCTCGATGTCGGTGATCCAGATTTATTGGATGGTCAGGGCAATTGCAGCCAGACCCGCAGAAACGCGGCAGAAGCGCTGGTGGATTGGCTCGCCACCGACCCGACTGGCAGCGGCGATCCCGACTTTATCATTATGGGTGATTTGAACTCCTACGCCCAGGAAGATACGATCGATGAGATCAAAGCCGGTGCCGATGACCTCGCTGGAACAAGCGACGATTTCACCAACCTGATCGCGAACTTCCAGGGAGACTATGCCTACTCGTACACGTTCGACGGGCAGGCTGGTTACCTCGATCATGCTCTGGCAAATGCAAGCCTGTTTCCCCAGATCACCGGCGCATCAGAATGGCACATCAACTCTGATGAGCCGGATGTGCTTGATTACGACACATCTTTCAAACCCGCCGCACAGGATGCGCTCTACGAAGTGAACGCATATCGCACCTCAGATCATGACTCGGTCGTAGTTGGCCTTGATCCAGTCAATTACCCGCCTGAGCTGGGCACAATCTCGGTCTCTTCCAGCCTTGTTTCGGTTGGCACAACGGTCGATGCGAGCGTTTCATTCACCGACCCGGACAAGCTTGATACACACACAGCCGTCTGGGATTGGGGTGATGGCGCAGCCTCCACCGGCACAATCACCGAATCCAACGGGACAGGCACAATTAACAATTCACATGTTTATACTGTACCGGGTGTGTACACCGTCACTGTCACAGTGGATGATGGCTACGGCAACACGGCTCAAGCCGCTTACGAATTCATCGTTGTGTATGATCCAAATGGCGGGTTCGTCACCGGCGGCGGCTGGATCAACTCCCCCGCGGGCGCTTATATAGCTGATCCTTCAGCCGTTGGCCAGGGCAAATTCGGGTTCGTTGCCAAATACCATAAGAATGGCACACTAACAAGCGAAACCGAATTCGAGTTGGAAGCAGGCACTTTCCATTTCCATTCCGCCAACGCCCAATGGCTGACCCTCAATGTATCCAAAGCCCAATTCCAGGGTACGGGTATAGTCGAAGGAAGTACTCATCAATACGGCTTCTCAGTCACTGTAATTGACGGACAGGCTGCTGGCGGTGGCGGCATTGACAAATTCCGCCTGCGCATCTGGGATATGGACAACGGCAATGCCGTAGTCTACGACAACCAGATAGGCGCACCAGTAAACGCCACCCCAACCATGCCGCTTGGCAACGGCAGTATCGTTATCCATAAGTAAGAGCAAAATATAATTAATGGGAACGCCTTCATAGCTGGCGTTCCCATTAATAATTTAAATCCCAAATCAAATAATTTACGCGACCCTCTCGCAACAAAAGTATTTGTTGACTTTTCAAACATCATCGTCTAAACTTTCACAATGCTTGCCAGAATTTTTTCATGTGCCGTTGTGGGACTCGAAGGCGTTGTCATTGAGGTGGAAGTAGATTACACCAATGGCTTGCCCGGCATGACAATTGTTGGATTGCCAGACGCGGCCGTTCAAGAAAGTCGTGAACGTGTACAAACTGCCGTAAAAAATGCAGGCTTGCATTTCCCTCGTCATCGTATCGTTGTCAATCTCGCCCCCGCAACAGTCCGTAAAGAAGGCCCTTCCTACGACCTGCCCATCGCACTCGGGGTTATCGTTCTCGCGGGCTTTCTCCCGCACGACAAAGTTGAAAACACCATGATCATCGGTGAACTTTCCCTCGATGGCGTTGTGCGTCACGCGCGCGGAGTTTTACCAATGGCTGCCACCGCCCGCGCAAATGGATTCAAGCGGATGTTCGTCCCTGAAGTGGATGCGCCCGAAGCGGCTTTGATTCCCGGCCTGGAAATTATCCCGGTCAAAACGCTTGCCGATCTCTTCGACCATTTGTCTGGCCGCCGTTTCATTGAGCCTTATCTCCCCTCGACAGATTCTCTCGAACCGTTATTCACCCCAACAGATTTCAGCGAAGTCAAAGGACAGGAACACGTCAAACGCGCGCTTGAAGTCGCCGCAGCTGGCGGGCATAATGTTCTGATGGTTGGCCCAATAAGCCAGCCTCTTCTTGTTCATCTACATTGAACCAACCATCCAGTTTGAAACTACCATTTGGATGTAGTAATACCTTTACGTGCATCATTTCAAACAGCTTTCGCTTTTTCTCCAAAGAAATCTCTCCATCTTCATATAATTCATCCATGACTTCTGCGGAAAATCTTTGCAGTGCCTCAAGGCTTGCCGGCTCAGGAACATCCTCCACTTCATTACGTAACTTCATCAGATCCAATTCAATGGATTGAACCTCACCGTCGAATTGAACCTTCTGATCGAGGTATTCCGTCTTGGACATCTTGATATCCGGATCTAAATACGCGGCATTTAGGTTCTGCCTCCTTACCTTCTCCTTATGCAGAGCTTTTTCTAACACCTCAATTTGGGAAAATTTTCGCGCTTGACTTTCCCGCTGTTGATCCAGAGAACGGTTATATCCTTCCAACAAGGCTTCAGGATCTTCCAAAATACCAATCACTCTCTCCCATACGAGCAGATCCAGCACCCTTGCTGAGATTGTTTTATTCATGCAATGCCCGGCTGTCAATCGATGTCGATAGCTCTGAGCCTCGTTCTTTCTACGATTCTTGTTAGCCTTTGCGGTTTGAGCAAGATAGGGACGATCACACTCTGAGCACAAAATCATTCCGCTTAGTAAGTACAATCGGGAGGGATGCTTTCTAACATAATCCATATTGTGTTTCATCCGCTTTTGAACCTTATCAAATATGGGTAAGTCGATAATCGGGGGACAGGCAATTTGAATCCATTCCTCCTTATCCTTGAAAATATGCTTTCCCCCCACCCTCTTGCGCCGGTTGAAATAACAATTTCCGATATAAGCCGTATTGACCAGAATATGATTAATCGTTGTTTTCGCCCATTCACTGCCACCATGATATGGCATATGCCCCTCCTCGGTCAGGATACGGGCAATTTCCCTAATGGAACAATTCTCTACAGTGTAGAGATGAAATATTCTTTGAACAACAGCTGCTGCAGTAGGTTCAATTATCAGACCCCCCCGGATGTTTGGATCTTCCTGATACCCAAATGGAATAACACCTGCAACCCATTTCCCACTTTCTGCCTTTCGTTTCTTTCCACGCATGGAACGCTCAACACGTTTGGCATTCTCCCATTTTGCAAAAGTAGCATCCAGATCCTTGCGAATCTCGCCCTCGGGCGTCTCCTCATAAGCACCTAATACATATTCAACCCGCGCGCCACGTTTGTTAAATTCACGCTCCAACGTCTGACGAATATAAGGGTCACGCGCAAGTCGATCCAGTGCATGGACGATCAGAACATCATAGCCAATTTGCTCCAGGAAATAAATGGCAGCATCCAAACTGGGGCGCGATAACTCGCGAGATGTGTAATCATCCACAAAGACGGGTATTGAGTTTGGTGTTTCGGGAGCTACGTCCCGGCCATTCTCCATATCCACATACTGATTTCCCACCAATGTATATCGCTTGTTTTCAACATACTTCATGCATTCAGCAACCTGAGATGGGATCGAAAAATTATCGCGTTGCATATCCGTGGATACGCGGGCATAAATGGCAGCTCGTTTACTCATGATCAGACTCTCCTAAATAATGGCGGAAAATCGACCAGTCCCCGGCTGACTGGTCGATTTGGATTAATTACGATTGGGAGATTGAAGAAAATCCTGCATCTCCTGATACAGTTCTTCACCAAGAACATGCACCTGTTCAGCAAGATCTAATCCAAGTCCATTGATCAGGTCGGCAAGCAACATTCCTATGTTGCCCTCCACCTCGATCAGACTGGAACTACCAGTAGCATCCTGCCATTCCTGACGGATGCGTGATAACGTGTTTACAAGTTGAAAGTGAGTTGTTGCAGGGTTTTGAAGCATACATGTCTCCTTTGATGGATTGGGCGATTTGCTTTTGGAGCCGGGGTAAAAAAACAAATCGCCCTGATGGAATCCCACCCGGGCGAATCAAAGGGGCTGTATAATCAAACCAGCCCTTCCCTCCGCTACTACCGGTGGGTTGGGTAAGGGTCGTATCGGTGCTCTAACACCAGTGCGGCCCGTTTCTCTGGCTAATAATTTCATTGCCAGCAATGAAATTATTATAGCACATTTATTCTACGTATCAAGTCACGACTTATAAATGGCTACTTCTTGTCTCGTGGAATGGGCTTGCGACCGCGCTTCTGCCCCTCATGTTCCCTGGTTTTCAGGAACGCCAGAAGAGAGGATCGGCTGACCTGCCAGGATTGTCCCCACTTACGCCCAACGATCTTTTCGGCGCGCACTAATTTTCGGATGTAATCCAATTCATATCCGCTGATGCGGACAGCTTCGTATGTGGTCAACCAATCTTCCATGAAATGGGCCTCCATGTGAGATTATACCCAGTGTGGGCATTAAATAATGTCTACATAAATGGGTATCGGACTGGTGTTATTGTGTTGGTAAGGTTCCTGCCGCTGTTTATAGCCTGCGGGAGTACGGTTACCCTACGGATTGGTCTCCGAATATTCCCAGTCATGGATTGATAATGAGTTAAATCCCATCAAATTAGTGCCAAATATCAGTTGCCGAAAGCCCTCAAGTTTTCTAAAATATTGCGCTCTAATTTATATCTTGAGGTTAAACAATGAATCATATCAAAAGGCTGTGGGGGCATTATCTATCTTTATTGATCCTTATCACCACTCTCGTCTTTCCCATCTACTGGATCTACAAATTCTTTCAGTCCAAATTCGGACCTGAAGCCGCATTGATCGCGCTGACTCTCACCATCATGATCGCCTTGATCTTTGTGGTGCGGGGAGCCGTGCATACGCACAGACTGATCCGAGACTTAAAACGGGACATTGAAAATCAAAACAGAACGAATCAAACTCCGGACCTGCCCACGCCCCTGATCTTCAAACTGTTCAAGATCGATCCATCCACTTGGAAACATAAAAAGCCAGTGGAAGAGAATCTGCAGGAGGCAATCGAGTTTCCCAAACTCTTCAACCTTTCCCCAAACCATCATCGCGGAAAACCGCCGCGCTTCCCCAAAGAACAAATACGCAAAGCTGTCTTGAAATGGGAACGCCGCGATCCATCCATGACCGCATTAACACTTGAACAATTCCTGGCCCAGGAATTTGGCAGCAGTCCCGATGGCATCCTGCTCATGGCAACCACCACCTTCTATGACTGGCGCCGCAGAATTTTGAAAGAGATCAAATCAAGCGAACACCAATATTAGCTGGGCGGACATCGCCCCAACCAAAACCGTCCATCAGACCATTCAGACTATTCGGCTCCAAAACTCTCTCAAATACCAAAGGAAATTTTCGTAGTCATCCCGTACTTCAAACCGTAGAGATCCCGTACTCCCAGATGCTATTTATATGAGCCGCCGACAACGCGGCTCATTTTATTTCAGCATCAAATAGGAGACCTATGGCTAAGATCATCGTCTATCTGGGGGAACAGGAACGCAACGCGCTGTTGCAGCTCGCCCAACGGGAACTGCGACTGCCTCGCGCACAAGCTGCTCTCATCATCCGGCAGGAACTGGTACGGCAGGGCATGCTTCCCATTCAACATCCAATCCAGGATGCCGCCAATACGCTTGAAATTCAGACGGGGGCCCCATCATGACCATACCTCTCCCGACCTCATCCACGCGCTTTACCCCCGAACAACAGGAGATTCTCGGACAGGTATACACCCTCATCCTGAGCTGGCGCAGAGAGCGAAAAAAAATGGAAAGCAACAATCAAGCCGGCAAGCCTGCATCCAGCATATCCGAAGCATCGCTTCCCTCTACAACCCAAAATGATGAAGGCTCCCATGAGTGAAGCTCTGCACGCCATCCTGATCGCAGTCGCGCTGGTCCTTGGATCCATGTTGATCGGTTCCATTCTGTATGTGGTCATCCGCGACGCGATCAAGCGCAACCCACACAAGGATTAGGGGAGATACAGCATGTCCACCAAAATCATTTGTATTGCCAACCAAAAAGGCGGTGTGGGCAAGACCACAACTGCTGTATCGCTCGCCCACAGTCTGTCCCAAAAAGGCAGGCGCGTATTACTGATCGATCTCGATCCCCAAGGTCAGTCTGCCACCGCATTGGGACGTAGTCCGGAGCCAGGCGCGTTCTACCTGCTAACAATGGGTATGACGCCACAGGAGACCACTTTCATCCAGTCGTGGGTACGTTTTTCCGGAAGAGAGGGTTTGTATCTCCTGCCTGGTGACCAACAGACAATGGCTGCGCAAACCGTGCTCAACGCACAAGATAAGCCTATCTCCGCCATTCGACATTCAATCAATCGCTTTTTCAAAGAAGGTCTGCATTACATCATCTTCGATACTGCGCCCAGTGTAGGTGGCATCCAGGAACGCGCAGTTTGGGCTTCTGACTTTGTGATCGTTCCCACCGCGACT
>JACRBH010000041.1 GCA_016234535.1 Chloroflexota bacterium | reverse complement strand
TGTTTCATCCATCACGGCATTTTTACCGCTGGCGGGCAATGCGGTCTATTCGGGCACAAAGTCATTCCTGAATTCATTTACCCAGGCATTATCGTATGAATTAAAAAATACAGGCATAAAAGTACAAGCTCTCGTCCCGGGCTTCACATACAGCGACTTTCATAAACGGCCCGATTATTCAAAACTTAACACCTATGCCTCGGTCCCCAAAATATTATGGATGACCTCCGAAGATGTTGCAAAAATATCCCTGCGGGCCTTGGAAAAGAATAAACTTTACTGCATCCCCGGAGGACTCAACAAAATAATCGTGTTTGCAGGCAGAAGCGGACTCGCCGCATTGGGGTCGACAGTCATGGCGCGAATATATAAAAGGTCGGCAAATAAAACTCCAAACAAGGCATAAACATGAAACGAAAACTTCCTGAACATGGCTGGTGTTTTGTATGCGGGAGTGAAAATCCGCATGGCATTGGGTTGACATTATGGGTGGATGATGAAGGTGTATTAACTTCCGAGTTCACATTAGGCGAAGCGCAGCAAGGTCCTCCCGGTCACGCGCACGGCGGCGCTTCCGCGGCAATCTTGGATGAGGCCATGGGGCTCGTCGTGTGGGCGGCGGGATTGAAGGTGGCGGCAGTGAATCTGGAAATCAATTACCATAAACCGCTCCCCCTGCATCAGCCGTTGACGTTTGAAGCGCGCATCACACAAAAAGACGAACGCAAGATATTTTCAACCGGAGAGATAAAACTGGCTGATGGGTCTGTCGCAGTCAGCGGGCGTGGAATTTATGTTGTCGCTCCGAAATTATTTGACAATGTGAGGCTGGCAAATAATAAATGAAAAACACCGCGCTTTTATGTTGTGCCTTTTTATTAGGTGCGTGTCTCGCACAGCCATCACCTGTGCCAATTCCTACAGCCACAGAAAGCCTGCCATTTGTCATCAAACAGGAAGATAACCCATACGCGCCGCGACCCGCTGATACAAGCAGGCGGCGGCGCGAGGTAATCCTCACATCAACAAATCTCTCTGAACGCTCCGACCTCACGCCCATTCAAAATGAACTTCATATTCTGGGTTCCATGCCAAGCACGTGCAGCGAGTTACGCGTAATGATCAACCCGCCCAATCGTCAATATCAAATCTTTGTTGAGGTGTACAGCGTCGTGGATCCGATCTTGAAATGCGACAATGTCTTTCAACAATTTAATGCCGCCATCTTACTGGGCATTTACTCCACAGGGCGGTATACGATCTGGGTCAATGATGGATATGTGGGGGATTTTGTTTCCATACAAGACGGATAAAATCAGCCCTCCGCATCAAACCTGACGGGAGAGCTGATTCTGCTTTCTAGTAAATTGGCAAACTCTGATCGACTTCCTTCGCCCAGGCATTGATGCCGCCCTTGAGATTCTTCGCCTTCTTGAATCCAGCGCTGACGAGCAACTCCAGCGCGCGGGCGGATCGAGTCCCGCCTTTGCAGAACACGACCATATCATCTGCGCTGTCCAGCTCGGTCAACCTGCCCGCAAGCTGTCCCAGTGGAATGTTAACAGCATTCGGCAGTTTGGAAATTTCCAACTCGTGCGGTTCGCGCACATCCAATAACTTAAGATGATTTGACTTCACGCGTTCTGAAAGTTCCTTCGCAGTAATATCCCAACCTGCGCCAGCGGAACCTTCTTCGTGATCATGCCCCGGGACGCCGCAGAATTCCTCGTAGTCGATTAATTCTTTAATATCAGCATCCGGTCCGCAAACGCGGCATTTGGGATTCTTCTTGAGCTTCACGAAATCAAACGACATATCCAGCGCGTTATAAAGCAAAAGTTTGCCGATCATCGGATCGCCAATTCCAAGTAACACCTTCAATGCTTCAGTAGCTTGAAGTGTGCCGATTGTGCCGGGCAAAACGCCAAGCACCCCGCCTTCCGCGCACGAAGGGACAAGTCCGGGCGGCGGCGGCTCTGGGAACAGACAGCGATAGCATGGCCCTTCCTTCGCGTAAAAGACACTCAACTGCCCATCAAAGCGGAAGATGGAACCATAAATATTCGGCTTTCCAAGGAATACGCAGACATCATTTGTGAGATAACGCGTGGGGAAATTATCAGTGCCATCAATAAGAACATCATAATCCTGCGCGATGCGAATTGCATTCTCGGATGTGAACGGCTCGTTGTAAACATCGATTTGAATATCGGGATTCAAATCCAGCAATTTGTCTCTGGCGCTTTCAACCTTCAGCTTGCCGACCGTGGACGTGCCGTGAATCACCTGTCGCTGTAGATTCGATGTATCGACCACATCGTAATCCACCAGTCCGATGCGACCGACGCCTGCCGCAGCGAGATATAAAGCAACAGGCGAGCCAAGTCCGCCTGTGCCGATCACCAGCGCGGAGGAATTCTTCAGCTTGCGCTGGCCTTCCAAACCAACTTCTGGAATTAACAGGTGGCGCGAGTAACGTAATATTTCTTCGTGTGAAAGTTCAGGCAGCATATCAACCTCCCGCAATGGATGGGATCAACATGATCTTTTCACCATCCCTGACCGGCGTATCCACACCCTGCAAATCCTTGATATTATTTTCGCCCACGAACAAATTCACGAACGGACGCAGTTCGCCGCCATCGTTGAACAGATGCGGTTTTATCGTGGGAAATTGAGCCGTTAAATCGGTCAGCGCTTCTGAAATATTCGAACCATTGACGCTCACATCAGATTGTCCATTGGTATAGGCGCGCAACGGGGTCGGGATTCGTAAAACTGGCATGTAGAGTCTCCTAATTTTTTTTTAAACCACAAAGTGTCACGACACTTGCACCAGCACGCAAGTGCAGGTGAGGTACACAAAGGGTCTTACGGTTTTCCTTTGTGACACTTTGTATCCTTTGTGGTAAATGAACTACAACGTCTGTATCTGCTCCATCAACTTCTCGGCGCGCGTCACGCCATTATTGACATAACGCGCCTCACCGCGTGAATCAAGCAGGAAGGTGGTCGGCACGCTCATCACTCCCCAGGTCTTCGCGAGGTCGGGCCTTTCGGTGGCATCGATTTCAACAACATGCAACTTTTCGCCGAGCAGGCTCATCAACTTCTCGAGCGCGGGGCGCTGCACTGTTTTGCAGGGAGCGCAATCCGGCGTGGTGAAATAAACGATAACAGGTTTATTCGGCAACGGGCTTAAAAGAGAATTCACATTGTTCTTTGCGCGCGCCAGCATAAATTGATTTGCCAGCCAATACGCGCCCACGCCTAAAAATATAATACCAAGTGCAGACACAAAACGCAACAGGATATCCAAGCTCATGCCGTAACTCCTGCTTTTGGCTTCATGCCGGGGAATGTCCCCGCCGGAGGTTGTTTGCCGAAGCCTGGAGCGTTGAGTCGGGCAAGCCAGTAATACACTGCGCAGCCAACGCAGAATCCGCCAAATGCGTTCAGTGAAGCAAGGGCGATCACAATCCAAACGAGCGCCCAGCCTAAAACGGATGAACCCAGAAATAATGCGGTTGACCCCGCGGCCAAAAATACAAAGCCGACGATCTGTGAAAAGCGATGCGGCTCGGGGTTGTCATCCAGCACATCGGGCTTCATCCATCCGCGCGGCTTGAGAATGGATTTGTAGATAATGCCAAAGCCCGTAGTTTTCAAAACAGCGCCAATTCCCATCACCAGCGCCACAAAGGCCGCAAGAATGGGCTGGTTCAAAATAAAGGCCAGAACGCTAAAAAAGATGATGAACAGTTGGTTTGCCTTTAGCGCAGAATGATCCACTTTTTGTAAGGTTTGTGATGTCATGTTAATATCCTGTTTTGTAGTAGCGACTTTAGTCGCTTTCTTTCGAACGACTAACGCGAAGCGGTTACTACATATTGTTATGAGATTTTTATTTCTTCTTCCTCGTACTTCGAACGATCTTCCATCAATCGCCATGAACGGTGACCAACTGTCCTGCCATTATCCACCCGCGAAATGATATAAGAGAAAAATGGCTGTGCCCATTCACGGTCATATTCGGATGGGATATTCGGGCAGTCTGGATGTGAATGAAAAACACCGATCAGACTCAGCCCGAGCCTGTCCGCTGTCAATTCGGCTTTGAGATACTCTTCGGGAGTGATCAAAAAACGATTGTGCCGCGCCTCATCCTCGCGCGCATTCGGCAGAGATATAATTTTCTTTGCCTCGCCATCAACACCGATCAAAAAACCAGCGCCCTCTTCGGGGTAGGCATCCTCAATATGTTTTTTGATCTGTTCGATCAAATCGTTTGAAACAGCCAGCATTACTTACGCTCCCACAAGGATTTGTCACTCAAATATTTATAACCGGCATCGGGGAACAAAGTCACCACGACACCTTCATCCAATTGACCCGCCACTTGCAAAGCTGCGACTGCCGCCGCGCCGGAGGATATGCCCACGAACAGACCTTCCTCGCGCGCGAGACGCAGGGTCATCTCATGCGCCGCTTCAGTGCGTACCTCGAGATTGGTACCGGCCAACGACTCATCATAGATCCCGGGCTTGATCGCACTAGGCATGTGCTTCAATCCCTCCAGTCCGTGGAAGGGCGCGTCAGGCTGCATGGAAATGATTTGCACATTCGGGAGTTGCTCACGCAGGTAACGACCCGTGCCCATCAACGTACCCGATGTGCCTAGTCCCGCAATGAAATGAGTCACCTGGCCGTTGGTTTGGGCAAAAATCTCCGGGCCAGTGGATAGATAATGCGCATGCCAGTTTGCGGGATTGTTATATTGATTGGCATACCAATACTGCTCAGGTCTTTCCGCCGCGAGCTGACGCGCCATCAAGATCGCGCCATCCGAGCCTTCCAATGGGTCGGTGAGAATAACTTCCGCGCCAAGCGCCCGCAGGAGGGTTAATCTCTCCGGGCTGGCGCTGGCAGGGATAGCAAACGTGACGGGGATTCCCAATGCCGCGCCAAAGGTTGCGTATGAAATGCCCATATTGCCGGATGTGGAATCCAACAGCCGTTTGCCACTACCCAGATCGCCATTGATAAGAGCGTTTTGAATAATGTTCAGCGCAGGGCGATCTTTGACGGAGCCGCCCGGGTTAAACCATTCAGCCTTGATAAATACCTTTACACGCGGAGACAGGCCCAAGGTCACGCGGCGAAGCGGAAGTAAAGGCGTGTTCCCTACATGGGATGGGAGTCCGTCCAGGGAAATTGAGTTTGAGCGGGTTATTCGAATATCCAGTAAAGTCATTTCAGCCTTAAATTAAAAGCAGCCAACGGGTAAACAAAAAGACGGCGAACGAGCGCCACACTCTGCAAAAGTCTGCAAGCGGGGGTCGTCCAACCGTCTGATTCCGTTGACTGCGGAGGGTACTCTCAGGCGGTGGCTACGAGCCCCGCCCTATACACAAGCAATAGTTAAATGGTTTCATGATTTTCATGTTAGATGCACATTATTTTACTTATCTTACCTGATTTGTCAATGAAGAAATTACGAAATTACCCGCCCGCAGCCGAAGCCATGAGGATTACTTTGTCGTTCTCTTTCAACGGGGTATCCATCCCATCCAAATCCCGAATATGAGTTCCGTTCACAAAGATATTAAAGTGGCGGCGCAGGTCGCCGTTGGAGTCGAATAAATGTGTCTTAAGAGTTGGATAAAGTATAAGCACCTTATCAAGCAATTCTCTGATGGTTGAACCTTCAGCAGAAAACTCGCTTTGATTATCCACATAATATTTCATGAGTGCTGGAAATCGAACAACAGGCATGGGGGTATTTTAACGTATTCAAGCAGGCAGGTAAATAAAAAGTCCCGAAGTTTTTCAACTTCGGGACTTTTACTAATTACTGATTACTGCTACATTCCGCCTTGCTCTTCCTTCTTCGCTTCCATTTCCTTCTTATGAGCTTCGATGATCGGGCCAGTAATATGGGATGGAACCGTTTCGTAGTGATCGAAGTCCATCGTGAAATATCCGCGCCCACCTGTGATGGAGCGGAGCTGTGTTGTGTAGCGCAATACTTCAGCCAGAGGAACATTCGCTACAATGACAGTGTTGCCGTGTTCTGAATCTGTCCCTTGTACGCGGCCACGGCGGGTGCTGAGATCGCTCATCACGTCGCCCATGTTGGCATCTGGAACAGTGACACGAATACTCATGATCGGTTCGAACAAAACTGGGCCCGCATCATGTACTGCAAGTTTGAAGGCTTCGCGGCCTGCAATTTCGAACGCAAGCGGCTTGGAATCCACTTCATGTTCCTTGCCGTCATACACGATCACTTTGACATTGCTCATGGGATACCCCGCGAAAGCGCCGCGTTCCATCGTCGCCTTAATGCCCTTTTCAATTGGAGGCAGATAAGACTTCGACAGGTTCATACCAACAAGTTCATCTGTAAACTCAAAGTCGGCTGTGGGCAAAGGCTCAATGCGGAGATGCACTTCACCAAACTGACCTGAGCCGCCGCTTTGCTTTTTGTGACGATATTGTCCGCTGGCCTTGCGTGTAATTCCTTCGCGATATGGGACGCGCGGCTCATGCGTCACAAGACCGACTTGAAACTTGGCTTGTGCGCGATGCAGTGCTACGTCAATGTGCTGATCGCCCATGCCCTGCAAAACTGTCTCATGTGTAATGGGATCGTTCTGCCAGATAAGGGTCATATCCTCTTCACACAAGCGGGCAAGTGTTGGGGAGATCTTTGCAGCATCAGCCTGACTCTTCGGGGTAATGGCCACACGATACAAAGCGGCAGGGAATTTCGGTTTTTCAATTGTGAGTGGATGTCCCTTATCGCAGAAGGTATCGCCGGTTACGGTTACAGTTAATTTGGATACTACAGCAATATCCCCGGCATGAATCACCTTGGCAGGAATCGTCTCCTTGCCGCGCTGGAAATGCAAACCTGAAACGCGTTCGTCTGCGCTCTTGCTCTGATTCCAAACATGCGCTTCAGCCTGAACAGAGCCGGAGTAGATGCGGAAGTAAGTCATCTTGCCTACGAAGGGATCGGCGGTTGTCTTCCAAACATAAGCGGCCAGAGGTTCAGTATCTGACGGCTTCAATGTTTCTTCGCCATTCTTTCCCTGCGCTATACGTTTGGGGGCATTCAACGGAGAAGGCATCAGGTCAATGATGTCATTGAGCAATGCAATGGCGCCAATCTCCTGCCCACCTGCGGCACAAAACACCGGGACAAATGCTCCAGCGTACACCACATCTTCCAGTCCGCGCACCATCTCTGCGTCAGTAAGGGAACCGTTTTCCAGGTACTTTTCCATCAGCTCGTCTTCCCCCTCCGCCGCAGCTTCCACCAGCGCAAAATGCGCCTGTTCCGCTGCTTCTTTTAGTTCGGCTGGAATCTCGGCAGTCGTCCTGCCGTCGCCCATGTAGGATTTCATGCCGATGATATCCACGACACCTTTGAAACTCGCCTTTTCTCCGATCGGCAAATGGACTTTGATGGCGCGTTTTCCGTGCGCCTTCACAAATGCTTCAATGGCATCATACGTTTCTTCAAAATTCGCGTTTTCGCGATTCATTTTGTTTATAACAAAAAAGCGCGGCAGATTAAATTCATCTGTATAGCGCCATGCGAGTTCAGTACCCACCTCGATTCCTGAAACAGCATCCACTAAAATAATTGCGCCATCGGCAACACTCAGGGCGGAAACGATCTCACCCACAAAATCGGTGTAGCCTGGCGCATCGATAATATTTATTTTATGATCGCGGTGCTCAATAGGAATTACGCTTGAATAGATGGAAATCTTGCGGCGGTGTTCCTCATCATCATAATCGGAAGCCGTCGTGCCGTCCTCAACCTTACCCAGACGCGTGGTTGCCCCCGTTGCATGTAGAAATGCCTCCGTCAACATTGTTTTACCCGCGCCTCCATGCGATACAAGCGCGATGTTGCGAAGAAACTCGGTGGTATACTCTTTCATCGAAAAAGCCCTCTCAAGTTGTAGGATATAAAGCAATTCTTTTTCTCGCCCCAAGTTTCGGCCTGGTTTTTTGAAGCCTGATCGGAGGGCAAGTTGTCCGATTGTAAAAGAACTCAATTGAATTGTCAAAGCATGGACGTCACACACAAAACATGACATTTACCGCTGATTGCCAAATTTACCGGAAAAAATTATGAGCTTGGGTCAAAATTCCGACTTCGCCGCCAAAACAGGCCAGAGGGTTTTATGAAATTCCTGCTTAACCAATATTCATTTATAGCCGTCTCCATTCTGCTGGCGCTGACCGTGGGATTTATCCTGCTAAGAAACAAGCCCAAATGGAAGGATTTTCTCGCCTTCGGAATTATTGTCACAAGCCTTATCGCCGCCTGGGTGATGATACATCCCCGCCAAACACTGCTCATGGATGATGCAAAAATAGTAAAAGAGATGATCGGCGCAGGCACGCCTGTATTGCTTGAATTCCAATCACCCTACTGAATTACCTGCACCGCAATAAAGCCCGCCGTTGACGAGCTTGAACAGGAACTTGGTAACAGCATCCATTTCATTCGATTAAATATTCAGGAACCAGTAGGCATGGAACTCGCGCCCGTATACGATTTTGAATACACACCAACTTTTATTTACTTCGACGCACAGGGCAATGAACTCTGGCGGACAGTCGGCGAATTCAACCCGCAGAAAATAAGAGACACACTCAAATGAGCTTCCTCCGCCGTCTGATGTTTAACCTTTGGTATTTCCGCAAACCCTCCTGGGATAGCGGCATCACCCCGCCTGAACTATTTCAATTTATTCAATCCCATCCCGCAGGCCGCGCCATCGATCTCGGCTGCGGCACAGGCACAAACGTTATCACACTGGCAAAAACAGGCTGGCGAGTGACAGGTATAGATTTTGCATCACGCGCCATCCAAACAGCAAAACGTAAACTCAAAAAGCAAAACGTCAACGCCAAATTGCTGGTCGGCGATGTGACCAGCTTCAAAGCCGATTCGCAATTCGAGCTTGCCCTTGATATCGGCTGTTTTCACGGCCTCGAAAATAAAGCGGATTATCTGACTCAGCTGGATAAAATCCTCGCCCCAAACGGTTTCTGGTTAATGTACGGATTCTTCAAACCAGACCCGCTTCTTTCCGGACCCGGGCTTGTGGATGCCGACCTGGACATGATCTCAGCCCAACCATTAACCCTCCTCTCCCGTGTTGATGGCTTCGACAAAAAAGAACGTCCCTCGGCATGGTTTTTATGGCAGAAAACGTTGACAGGGAAACAAGTAAACAGGTAGTCAAATCGTAAATCCAAAATCGCATATTGTATGAGACTCCTCTTCCTCTTCCTTGACGGCATCGGGCTTGGCGAAAACGACCCCGAAAAAAATCCGTTCGCACGGGCGAAGATGCCGTATTTAAATTCCCTGCTTGGCAGGCAGACTCTCATCCACGAATCCGCGCCATTTGAAAGTGACTACGCCACATTACTTTCCGTTGACCCGAACCTCGGAGTCAAAGGCTTACCTCAATCCGCAACGGGACAGAGTGTTTTGCTGACCGGCATCAACATCCCTGCCGAGTTGGGATATCACTATGGTCCCAAACCAAATCCCGAAGTGGCTCAATATCTCGATGGAAAAACGGTCTTCGCAAAAACAGTCAATGCAGGCAAAAAGGCGGCATTGCTCAATGCCTATCCCTCCCGCTACTTTGACGGGATCGATTCTGGCAAACGCCTTTACTCCGCGATTCCGCAAGCTGTGACAAACGCGGGTCTCCCCCTCTTTACACAGGATGATTATTACTCGGGGCGCGCGCTCTCTGCCGATTTCACCGGCAAAGGCTGGCGCGAATTTATGAAATTATCCGATTCGCCTTTATACGAATCGGAGGAAGCCGGAAAAAAACTCGCTGAACTCGCCGTTCAATATGACTTTTCCTTCTTCGAATACTGGGCGAGTGATTATGCAGGCCACAAACAGGATATGGATTGGGCAATACGCCAGTTGGAAACCTTTGATTCAGTGTTGAAAGGGCTGCTCGAAGCGTGGCAGGCCGAAGACGGGTTGATCGTGCTCACATCCGATCATGGCAATATGGAAGACCTATCCACAAGAAGACACACAGATGCAAATGTGCCTTTATTATTATTTGGAGATAAGAACACTCGCCGCGAGTTCCAAAAGGATATCCGCGACCTGACCGGGATTGCGCCAGCAATCAGCAGACTGTTAAAAATCTAGGGAAAAGTCCCTGCGTTTCAGAATCAAGATATTATCGCTTGCGCAATCAAACTTGAAACCAAACCAAGCCAATATGCAGATGTGTAATAGATAAACAAGGGCTGCCTGCCGCGCATCCAAAGCAAATACGTGGAGAGGATGGCAAGTAAGGCAACAATGTAAAGATCCAGCCCAATTTCTTCGAAGCCAAGATTTGCAAACACACCCGCGCCTAGAAAAATCGAATTGAGGATCAGCAAGCTGTTATCTACACGGGTTAGTGTTTCTTTATGATGAAAAAGATTTTGCAGGAACAGCAATGCCGCATTCATCATTACAAAACCCGTAAAGAAAACCCAATGACTGAATTCGTCATCGTTGAAAATGACGATGCGGCATAAATCACTTATGGGGTCATTCAAGCAAAAGCGGACGTGGAGATAGTTCGTCACTTCATGATCGCCGTAACTCGATGCGAGCAGGTAAATGCCGACAATAAAAACAAGGTTTATCGCAAGATGCGCGCGCCCTTCACGCGCAGGCGAGTCATATTCGATTGATTTCTTGAGGAGATAAAATGCCGCCAGGCTGATCAGCGGCAAAACAAGCATGTTATTGAAATCCACCCAGCGCAGAAATTGATTCGGCAGAACATAGCCCAATGTCCATGTGCCGAGGCGATTGAAAGAGACCAGGATCGCCACCACGGACTGCACGGCTAAAAGCGAGTGAATGCGGCTCATGCCTACTCCTTACCAGTAAACTAAAGGTGACAGTCGACTTTAAAGCGGGATCATTTTATTGTCTCAAGTATCTGCTTCGCCAATACAGATAACTCCCTGTCTGCGCGATTAGCGGCGACATCCTGCAATGCAGATAATGCGCGTTGGTCACGCAACTGCGCCAGCGATTGCAGAGTATGTCTTTGAACATCGCGGTCAGGGTCGCCAAGCATTTCGATCAACACGGGAGCAACTCGGACATCCTGAATTTTCCCCAAAGCGATCACTGCATTTTCACGAATTCCTGATTCAGGGTGATGGATTGACTCTATTAATATGTCCACGGCCTGTGGACCAAATTTCGCAAGCGCATCGGCGGCGGCTTTTCCCACTTCGGTATGCAGATCATACAGCATCATGGACAAATCTTCGATGGCGCGCGGGTCGCGCAAATTACCGAGGACAGTTGCTGCATATTTACGGACCGTCCCTTCCTTATCTCCAAGCGCATCAAGCAATGGGTCAACGACTGCGACGCCCATTTTTTCAATTGCGCTCAACAAGTCAGACACGGCTTGCTCACGCTCGAACCACCAGAAAGAATCACGCAAAGCTTCCATGAGATAAGGAATCGCGGCGGGATGTTTCGTATCTCCCAATGCAAGCGCGGCGGACTGGCGGATTTCGATTTTTTGATCGTCCAATAAAATATTTGCTATTTCTTCAAAGGTGGATGGATCACGAAATTTACCCAGCGCAATACAAGCTGCGGAACGGACTTCACTTTCCTTATCTTTTAGAAGAAACAAAAGATCAGGGATCACTTTTGCATCACCTATGTTTCCCAATGCAAGGGCAGCCCGAGAGCGGACGGTAAAGTATTCACCCTTCAAAGCGTCGAGCAAGGCGGGAATAGCGTTTTTATCTTTACTGATGGAGATTATTTCAGCGGCACGAGCCCGAATGATGGGATGCGCTGTTGAAAGAGTCTTCGTCAGCGCGGGTGTGGCGGAAGGGATTCGGGCGAGAATCTGCTGGTAGTACAGGAGCAGGCTCAAGTCTTGAGTCTGAAGCGCATCCATCAATGGCGGCACAGAGTCTGCGCCCAGTTTGATCAACTCCCTTGCGGCGGCATCCCGTTTCGTGGAATCCGCAAGTTGGGTTATCAGTCTTTTTGCCTCGCCTTGAGCGCCGCCTGTCAGCCAGTTCATAATGCTATTTTACACCTCAAATTTGTGCTGCCCGAACGAAAATTGGACTAAAATTCTCTGATATAATGCCGTGTTTGCCTAATAAGCAGAACGCCAGAGAACCTCTGGTGTTATTTTTTGCAATCTTTTAGCGGAGTGAATGATGAAGAAAGAACAACAATTGGATTTGTATTACCAGATGGTTTTGATCCGTCGTCTCGAAGAACGCGGCGCGGAACTGTACCAGGCTGGCAAGATCGGCGGCTTCATGCATCTGTACATCGGGCAGGAAGCCGTTTCGACGGGGTTGATCGCGGCGCGTGAAGATCGTGACCGAGTGATCACAGCCTATCGCGACCACGGAGTGGCGTTGAACTGTGGCATTTCTGCCAATGAAGTGATGGCGGAATTGCTCGGCAAGGCAACGGGCATGTCGAAAGGCAAGGGCGGCTCGATGCACATGGCGGATACATCCAGGAATATGTGGGGGGGACATGCCATTGTAGGCGGTCACCTGCCCATCGCTTCTGGATTCGCCATCGGCGACCAATATGCAGGCAACGACAACATCACGATCTGCATGTTCGGTGACGGCGCGACCAACATCGGTTATTTCCACGAGGCGTTGAATATTTCCAAAATCTGGAATCTGCGTGTGCTGTGGGTTTGTGAAAACAATCAGTACGGGATGGGGACTGCGGTTGACCGCGCTTCGGCTGTGACGGAAATTCGTCAGAAGGCCGAAGGCTACGGCATGAAGAATGGTCAAGTGGACGGCATGGATGTGACAAAAGTCTATGAAGCCGCAGTGGAAGCTATGAAATTCGTGCGCGAATCCAGCCAGCCTTACTTACTTGAGATTGATACCTATCGCTTCCGTGGACATTCCATGGGCGACCCCGAGCGTTATCGCAAAGCGGAAGAAGTGAAGAAGTGGCAGGAAAATGATCCGATCGGTATTTTCAACAAGCAATTGCTGGATAAAAAAATAGCCACCAAAAAGGCCTTGGATGAAATCGAAGCGCGAGTGGAAGAGGAAGTTGCCAAGGCTGTTGAATTCGCCGAGGCTTCTCCTGAACCTGCGATGGAAGAGTTGTTCACAGATATTTACGCTGATTAGGTAGACAAGTATATAAGTAAACAAGTACACAGGTAACAATCCCCTGTTCACATGTTTACTTGTTTACATGTCTACTTGTCTACGTTTACTGAGGCACACAAGGAAATAAACACATTATGGCTAAAATCACAATGCGCGAGGCGATCTCGCAAGCTCTTATGGAAGAAATGGACCGCGACCCCAAGGTATTTATTATGGGCGAAGAGGTCGGCGTTTGGGGCGGCACGTATGCCGTCACCAAAGGCTTTTATGACAAGTACGGCGCGGCGCGTGTCAAAGATACACCCATCGCGGAAAATGCGATCATCGGCGGCGCAATTGGCGCAGCAATGGTCGGTCAACGCCCGATTGCAGAATTGATGACCATCAACTTTGGTTTCTCCGCAATGGATTACATCGTCAATCAGGCGTCGAAACTGCATTACATGTTCGGTGGACAGTTCACCCTCCCAATGGTCATTCGCGCCGTTGGCGGCGGCGGACGTCAGCTTGGCGCGACACACTCACAGACTCCCGATGCCATTTTCGCGCATTTCCCCGGCCTCAAAGTGGTCAGCCCTGGGACGCCAGAAGATGCCAAGGGTCTTTTGAAATCAGCTATCAGGTCGAATGATCCGATTCTTTTCATCGAACACGCAACGATGTATCAAGTCCGCGGCGAAGTGCCTGAGGGCGAATATACAATTCCAATTGGCAAATCAAAAGTACAGCGCGCTGGCAAAGATGTCACCATTGTCACGTATTGCAAAGGTCTTGAGCTTTCGATGAAGGCAGCGGAAGAGTTGTCCAAAGAAGGCATCGAAGTTGAAGTCGTTGACCTGCGCACACTGCGCCCGCTTGACATGGAACCTGTGATCGAATCATTTAAGAAAACCAACCGCGCGGTCGTTGTCGAAGAAGGTTGGAAATCCTATGGCGTCGGCTCCGAGATCGCCAGCCGCATTTACGAAGAAGCGTTTGACTACGTTGACGCGCCGATCATCCGCGTGGCGCAAAAAGAAGTCCCGCTCCCCTACAACCGCACGCTCGAACAAGCCGCGCTCCCACAGGTGGCCGACATCACAGCGGCGGTAAAGGAGGTTTTAAAATAATGGCAGAAACAATTTCCATGCCCAAGCTCGGCTTTGACATGGCCGAGGGTTTGCTCGTCCGTTGGGTGAAACAAGTCGGCGAGACCATCAACAAAGGCGACGCGCTCGCTGAAATTGAAACCGACAAAGCCACCGTTGAAGTTGAATCTTCCGCAAGCGGCGTTGTCCTGCAACTCATCGTAGATCAGGGCACGATGGTCCCGGTCAACGCGCCGATTGCGATTGTGGGGAAGGCGGGAGAAGTAGTGCAGAAGGCAGAAGGCGGAAAGCAGAATGTGGATGAAAAGCCTGCGCCTCAGACTCCGCCGACAGTTGCTCCTGTTGCCCAAACATCTGTTTCGCTGGATGCTGATTCTGTCAAAGCCAGCCCGCTTGCCAAAAAAGTTGCCCGTGATAAAAAAGTGGATTTGTCTAATGTGAAAGGCACTGGCCCCGGTGGACGGATTGTTCGTCGCGATATCGAATCCGCGCTTGCGAGTGGTCAGTCATCAGTGAGCAGTGTTCAGTCGGCGCAACCCAATTACCAATTACCAATTACCAGTCACGATGACAAGATCGTCCCCACCACCAAGCTCCGCCAAGCCATTGGCCGCAGACTCGTTGAATCCAAGACCACCATCCCGCACTTCTACGTGACCCATGAATTCAAAATGGACGCGTTGATGGACATGCGCAAGCAGGTCAATGCGTATTTGCCTGATAACGAAAAGGTATCGGTCAACGACTTTATTCTCAAAGGCGTAGCGTTGTCGTTACGACAATTCCCCAACTTGAATGCGACCATCAAAGGCAGCGAAGTGATCCAATTCGGTCATGTCAATGTTGGTGTCGCTGTAACAGTTCCCGGCGGCTTGATGACCGTAGTCGTCAAAGACACGGACCAGAAGACATTGCGCCAAATCTCTGGCGAAGTCAAAGTTATGGCCGCCCGCGCCCGCGAAGGCAAGGTCAAACCTGAGGATGTGGATGGTTCCACCTTCTCCACTTCCAACCTTGGCATGTATGATGTCGAAGATTTCATCGCTATCATCAATCCACCCGAAGCTGGGATTTTGGCGATCTCCTCCGCAAGAGAAGTTCCCGTTGTGGAAAGCGGTGAGTTGAAAGTGGGCTGGAGAATGAAGGCCACAATTTCGGTGGATCATCGAATCAGCGACGGAGCCGAAGCGGCCCAGTTCATGCAGGCGCTGGCGGGCTTCCTGGAAAATCCTGTCAGAATGTTGGTGTAGGAAACTTTTATTTGTAGAAAGGAGAAATAAAAATGGCAACTAGAAATGCAAATGCAATTTGGACTGGTACTCTGAAAGAAGGCAAGGGAACCATGAAGTTCGGCACCTACGAAGGGGCGTATACGTGGTCGTCACGTTTTGAAAATGGGCAAGGCACCAACCCCGAGGAGTTGCTTGGCGCGGCGCACGCAGGATGTTTCTCCATGGCGCTCAGTTCCGGCCTTGGCAAGAATGGCTTTACTCCCAAGCAGATACAGACTCAGGCACAAGTCACACTCGAAGTGATCGATGGCAAAAGCCGCATCACCAAAATCCACCTGGTCACCGAGGCAGTTGTGCCTGAAATCAGTGATGAAAAGTTCCAGGAAATTGCCGCGACAACAAAGGAAGGTTGTCCCGTCTCTGTGGCGCTGGCAAGCACGCCGATCACATTGGCCGCCCGCCTGTTGGCTGAATAACCGAAATAAGTCATACCCAAGATCGCTCGCGCCTGAAAGCCGCCATCTCCTTTGGCCGTCGAGTCAGCGGTGGAGGGTGGTATAAAAAACTTCCGAAGTCAGGTGATTTCGGAAGTTTTTGCACTCCAGATTACAGTCCATTCCGCATGATGCTATCTGCCAATTTGGGCAGGAAGCGATGAATGAAGACCAGCAATTTTGTTCTTCCAATAGCCATCTCATATTTGTCTTTTTGAAAACCATTCCAGAACTCTTCGACCAATGTCTCGGGAGAAATTTTTCCTTTTCCTCTTCCGCGTGTCATATCTGTATCCACAATTGGGGGAATGATTTCGAAAACTTTAATCCGTGAATCTTCAAGCTGCCAGCGCAGGGATTTGGTAAACAAATGAAACCCAGCCTTGCTTCCACAATATACTGGGGCGCTTTGTTTTGGAACGATTCCCAACCCAGACGAGACATTTACAATCGCCGCTGTTTGTTTTGTCATAAGATGAGGGAGCATCAATCTGATCAATAGAAGCGGCCCGACTAAATTGGTTTGCAATTCCTTGTTGATGTAATCCATGGGGATGGTTGGGTCGGAAAAATCATAGTTGTATTGCATCGCCGCATTATTGATCAAAATATTTGCATCTGTAAATTGACTCGCCAACTGCTCGACATCCTCAAATCGGCTCATATCCGCCATTTGTGTGACAAGCTTTGGAAAGTCTGCCTGCACTCGCGCAAGTTTTTCCTGATTCCTCCCTGTGACAATTACGCGGTTATCCGCGTGTAGAAATTTTTTGGCGAGGGCCAGGCCTATGCCTGACGTTCCCCCAGTTATTAGTACGGTGTTATTTGTGGTATTCATTCTTTCTCCAAGAGATTGATTTATTCCCCCAGAATACCATTCACTGTTTTAATCCTCATTATCATAAGATAAGGAATTTCGCAGCCTGGCGCGTACCCGACTTAACGTGACGGGTGTAATTCCCAGATAGGATGCTATCAAGCGCTGTTTGATCCGACCCTCCAGGTTTGGATATTCATCTTTGAATTTCATGTAACGGGTTTGAGCATTATCGAGAAGCAAAGAACTTTCCCGTTTTTCCTTTTTCATGAATAACTGTTCCGCAATATTTTGATTTACTTTCTGCCAGCAGGGAGATTCGGCTGTAACTGCCTGATATTCTCCATAATTTGCAATCAATAACTTGGAGTCTTCAAGTGCCTGGATAAAAAGATTCGATGGCTCATTATTGAGAAGTGCAGTATAAGCAGCAACCAAATCCCCTTCTACGCAGAAGGATTTGGTAAATTCAAGACCAGAATCCGAAATATAGTACAGCCGCAGAATTCCTGAAACCACAAAAGCCAAGGTTGTCGGAATTTCACCCGTGTTAATTAAAAATCGATTCTTCTGAAGTGTGGATACGCGGAAAACGCCCAACACCTTTTCAATTTCCGCGTTTGGTATATCTGTGATGGATTGTAAAAATGCAATTAGGAATTTTTGTTCCTGAGTGTACATAGTAATCAAATTCTACCCTACCCTGAATATCCTGATCAAAACCGGCGTCAACCTAAATTGATAAATAAAGGTCACCCTCTCCGTTGACAATCGTATCAGCAACGGGGCCGACATAGTACCCTTCAGGGTAAGCCGCCCAGTTCATGCAAGCGCTCCCGAAAGGACACACCGCACTGGCGTACGGCGCAAGTGTCGGGACAGGTGCGCAGGCTTCCTGGAAAATCCCGTAAGAATGTTGGTGTAAATCAAAACTCCGAGTCTAAATAGACTCGGAGTTTTCCAACTTTCACAGAAACATTATGCACTATGAATCATCCGCTTCTTTTGAGGGATGAAGGAAGCGGCCTGCTAATTGTTTAAGTTGAGCAAAACTGACAGGCTTTAATAAAACAAGTTCAGCCTGGAATTGCAGACCGCTTGCAAATGCGCTATCTGCCGTTGCCAGAATCACACGCGTAGCGGAAAGCCTCGGATCAGTGCGAATCTGGTTCAAGATAGTACCTCCATCCGTGTTGGGTAGATGCAAATCTAAAACAATCATATCTGGAACAACTTCTTTCAAGCGCGTCACCGCAACAGCGCCATCAAAAATGGATTCAACCTGATAACCGGCTTGATCCAACGCAGTGGTGAATACCAGATTTTGGTCTTCGTTATCTTCAACGATCAAAGCAAGTGGTTTTGTCATCCTGGACATACCTTTCTTCCACGCTATCCACATTCTAAAAACGGAAATGGAATTTAAAAAATATACGGCCCTTCAACTTTGGCAAAACGATATACATATAAAAGCTGATAAAGTCGGTTATATCCGTATTTTAGTAAAAGTCAGCGTTCATATTGGCCAGTCTTTGTCAAATCTGATACTCTTCTATCCACCCAGGGTTCAAATGGCAGCGATACCGTAAAAACACTGCCCTGCCCTATTTTACTTTCCAGGGTAATGGAGCCACCCATGGCATTTGCCAATTGCTTAACAATGGATAGTCCCAACCCAACCCCTCCATAGCTTCGATTCGCG
The DNA here is from genome assembly GCA_016234535.1 of Chloroflexota bacterium. Taxonomy (GTDB): domain Bacteria; phylum Chloroflexota; class Anaerolineae; order Anaerolineales; family Villigracilaceae; genus Villigracilis. The sequence continues at coordinate 10,227 of JACRBH010000041.1, read as the reverse complement.
GTTTCGTCCGCCTGGCGAAAGGGCTCAAAAATATGATCCCAGTTTTCCTGTGAGACGCCGATCCCGGTATCCTTAACCTGTAATGCCCAATGTTTATTTTCCTGCATGAAAGTGTGGATCGAGACGCCGCCAGTGTTGGTAAATTTGATTGCATTGACAACCAGATTCGTTAAAATTTGTTCGACTCTGCCCTCGTCACCCATGAGTATCTCTGGCAGTTTGGGATCTATTTCAACTGACATGGATAACCCTTTTTGCAATGCCAGTGCCAAATAACCCGAATGCACTCTCTTTACCAGATCCTTGGGAGAAAACGGCTTTTGTCTCAAAGTCAATTGTCCCAACTCTATCTGAGACTGATCCAAAAAATCTGAAAAGACCTGCTTTAAGGTCTGCGCATTGTTGAGGATACGCTGGATAATATCCTGCTGCGCATCGGTAAGGGGACCATAAACAGTTTGTTGCAGCATTTCCGCTATGCCCATCAGGGCCCCTAAAGGAGTCCTGAGTTCATGACTGATGCGGGCGATAAACTGGGATTTAAACTCATTTGCCTCAATCGCTTTCTGGGCTATGGATTGAACTTCCTTGATCTCAACAGTATAGCGGCCAATGGCAAGTTGCTGGGCGCCGCGAATACGTTCCTGCTCTGCAAGGATGATTTCCTCATGGGACTGGAAGAACCCTAACAATACTTCATTTTGATAGGCATCAATGATATTGACTGCCTGCGGCGTAGTTTCAGGCGGCAGGTGGGTCAGAGAAAATTGGCGTGTTATCCTTCCTAATTGCAAAACCGTTTGTTTGCCCAAACCTTCGCGACATAATTGTGCTCCATGGTTTGCAGGGGAAAATTGGGAGCCAACCAGGAATTCAAGAAAAGCATCGACTTCTTTTGCTGCAATGGCTGGCAGCTTGCCGGGGGTCACATCAGAACGATTGGTGAAGAGAGTTTCCCGCAACGCCATGGCATAACGGCTCTCCAATTCAGTACGATTTACCATGACCATCTCTGCAAGCCTTGCCTGCAAAGTGTCTATGTTCAGTGGATCCATTTTTATCATAGGTGCCCCAGTTGCCTGTTTATATTATTTAATTAAATAAGCGCCATAGCCACCGCCCATTGGCTCAAATGATGCAATATCCTCCTTTCCAAGTTCGAGCGCGTCAAAGCCATGCCAATCCAGTAGTGAGACAAACCCTTTATCATCTGGTTTCCAGGGTTGCAGCAACTCAAGGTAACGTTCTAATGAACGGTTATGCAAAGCACTGCCTGATTGTTCATAAATCTTTTTTATTTTTTGAGCAGCAGGATCCTCTAAATTAACATCGGATCCTTGCGCATTGAATACAAGACAACTCCCCGGTTCCGCCCAATCATGGAGGTATTTTACGGCATGAGAAATGCCATCGTCCGCCAGGAACATGCTTACTCCCCAAAGAACAAAAGCGACTTTTCTCCGCCCCGCTAAAATTTTCTGAACTTCAGGCTTCTCAAGCAGCTCCTCCGGACGGGTGGCATCGCCTTCGAAAAAATACGTGTTCGGAGTATTTGCCAAAATCTCGTGAGTATATTCGACAACCACCGGATCATAGTCGGAATAGATGACAGTTGTACCCTCCGGAACTTTATGATGGATGTGATCATTAGTTGGAAGACCGGATGCAAAATCAATAATTACGTCAAACCCGCGTTTCTCGGTTAACTCTTTCGCGATATCCTGTAACGCCCAACGTTGGAGGCGGATATATTTGGAGAGGAAAGGCATGAGGCTTAGCACTTGGTTGGCAACCTGGCGATCCACTTCAAAATTATGATTGCCGCCGAGATAATAATCATACATTCGCCCCGCTGAAGGTTTACTAGCGTCAACAATGTTATCTTTGGACATAATTTTCTCCTTAGCGTTTTATAGTTACAATTTAGTACTTACACAGAACTGATTTTTATCTGCCAATCTTCACGAATTTTCACCAATCTTTTTAATTCGTGTGGATGTCGAATTCACCAGGGTTTCGTGTAAGTCGCATTATTATCATATATATTATACAGAGAACTATAAAATTTTCACCTTTCTAAAATGAAAGGTTTGATTTTCCTGCCATGATATCAAACGGATTGATATTGTGATTCATCCAGGCGGGACACACACCCAAAGGTGCAGTATTTGCTGTTTCTCGAAATCCTGCAAGGGATGATTTAATTTACTCATCTTACGCACCGTCATGATTCCCTGAGCAACATACTTAAAAATGCACAAAACTGCGTAAGATGAATTAAATTCAGTAAATCTCAGATTGAGCGGAATGCAGACTTTAGTCTGCAATTTTACAAAGGCAAAGCGGACTGAAGTCCGCGCTCCGGAATAAATTCGTGATTTACTGAATTTAACAAAATAGACAGGCAACCAGGAATTCCATAAACCTCAGCCGCAACCCATACTACCAGTCAAGGATATATGTTTTTTGGTATGCCTCCCCGCATTTTTTCTCAACTTTCACCCCAAAACTCCAACATGCCCACACTTTGACCTTAACGCGGTTGCAGTCTTATAATCACCGAAACTTTAATAATGCGTCTCACATGATTCAAGGAGGTCCGCCAATATATGCTCATACCATCAAATATGAACGCGATAATGTGTCCTTCCCAATTTATAGATATGGAATCAAATCAAGGAGACCCAATATGAACAGTTCTTCCGGTAAAGTATCTTCATCCACACTGGGCGGAATGCCGACATGGTCTGAAAAGGATAAATATTTCAAGACTCAAAGATGGTTTCGAATTTTGGTTTCGGTTTTCGTAATTCTGTGGTTGATATTGATCACATGGGTTTTATGGTCACCCATTGAAGATGCGGTCGCCCTGCCATTGGCGGCAGGGGCCAATTTGACAATCATCCTGGCTCCAGTACTGGCAGCCGCAGCCGCCGTGGAGCGAACTCTCGAAAGTATTTTCAACATGCTGGAAGGAAGTTGGCGCACAATGGTGGCTTATCTGGGACGCGGACTGCGCTGGTTGAAGAATGCCGAGGTTGAAGTACAACAGGCCCGCCAGTTCCTCGCAAACGCAGCCGAAAAATATAATGCTGAATTGGAGAGTATCCAGTTCGGCGAAGGGACAGCCTCCGCCCTGACCGAAAAAATACAGATGAAGATCGAATCAGCCAACAAACTAATGAATCTGGCCCAGCAACGCCTTAAGAATGCCGAGGGAAACCTTGCCAACGTTACCTCGGCTGAAAGCTATATCAGCGCAAAAGCGGCGGCGTCCATCATACTCGGGCTGATGCTGGGAGTCATTATTGCGGCGGTCGGCCAATTACAAATGTTTGCCATGCTAGGTATTGGTGTGGTTCCTGCACAAATTGATGTGTTGATCACAGGACTGGTAATCGGCAGCGGATCATATCCGGTACATTCGCTGGTTGGTATTCTACAACAAGGCAAGAGCACAGTGGATAGCGTCAAAGGGTATTTCAACCGGCTGTCACCGCCAGCTCAAGCCTCAAATCAGAAGTAAATTCAGTAAATCACAGATTGAGCGGAAAGCAGACTTTAGGCCGCAATTTTATAGAAGAAAAGCAGACTGAAGTCCGCGCTCCGGAGCGAATTCGTGATCTACTGAAATTATCAAACGACAGGATTACCTTTTTGCCATTAGTTTGTTTGTGTAGTAATAAAAGTTTGCGAGAGGTCTCTCGCAAACTTTTATTTTGATGCAATCCACGGTATCTTGCGAATCAATGCCCAGAGCATTAATCTAAAGATCCGTATTCGATGGAATATCTGTCCATACCAAAAACAGGATCGTTCATTAATGCCGTAGTAAAGACGCAGCCACCATCTTGAAGGCGGGGAAAAAGTGAGCTCCAAAAACTGCAGGACTCCAACTTGACGCCACTTTTGAACTCTCTGCTGCGGCCATCCTTTTGGATATTGGTTAAGGCCTGAAGGAGGTGCGATATTCCTGACAGGTATGATCTTTGCATAGCGTTCGGGCAGAGGCGTCAGGCTATAAAACACTTCGAGACGCTCCAAAAAAGCCTTATCACGCCGGCGTAGATAATCCCAATCCATTGTTTCGGCATGATGCTCAATAAAGCTGACAATATCTGCAACCCACTTAAGCTGGAGAGGTTTATTAGCAGTCCCTTCAAATAGATGGCGCTGTAAGTGCCTGCATAAGTAGTTGAGCGTATCCATTGGCGCGGGCGTGTAAACAACGCGCTCCCCTATTGTGAGTGTATGCGGCGGCGCATCGAATCCAATGAATTCATTGTCGGGGATGTTGTCATTAAGTGTTCGCTGCCTGGGGTCATAATGGTGCAGTTCCACGTGGGTGCTGATTCCATCCCGCAGGGGCGAATCAGCTGTCAGTTCTTTTGAAAGCAGATTCAGGGTACGAGAAGCGCGCGGCGAATCCACACGAAACCCTGCGCCGGCAAGCAAATCCAGCGCTGGTAAAACATCCGCCTGTTTGAGTAGAAGATCAATGTCACTGACCGGGCGCAAGGCGGGGTCTGGATAATACTGATGGGCCAGCGCCAATCCCTTGAGAACCAATGCGCGGATACCCGCTTGTTCAAATAACGAGCTGACTTCCAGCAATATCAGTGTATGAGCTTGATTAAATATACGATGACGAAGGTAGAGACCCTCCAATGTTTGCCTTGTTTTCAGTGGGATGGAAATGCCTGACTTTCGGATATGATGCCATAGCAGAGGAGCCATTCCATGCAGCTCGGCCTGGATAGGCAATTCCTGCCAGGATGTAAACGCTTCAACCTGACGGGATAGCTGCTCAACCATCGACGGATGACTCTCGGCGCGAGCGCATAAGGCAAGCAGCCGATAGGTTTGATCTAACCCGCTGTGGTTTGTTTGATCCATTGGGTTGCGATCTCAATATCGGAATAGGTCAGGCTGAATGCGGAGACCTGACGTGAAAGCTGTTTTGTGGCAGTCATACCGTAATCGGGAAAGTTGCGGGCGTTGACCAAACACTGTAATAGTTGGAAAAGGGTATTGGCTGGTGTAAGAGGCTGCGCTTGAAATTGTGCCCCTTCGACATAGTGCGGAAAGATCAATATACGCGGCATGACTTTATCCCGGACGGCTGAGGCGTTAAGGAGCGTTGGCGCAATCCAGGCGCTTCCATCATTGAATCGAAGAAAACCATCTGATTCAGTTTTTGTGAGCCAGTGCTGCCAAATAAAGGCTGAACCACGTTTAAGGATCATGGAGCGGCATAATCCGCTGATTTCGCCGCCATCCACAGGCAGGGAGATGACTTCATCGGTCAGATATTGCAAGCTGTTAGCTGTGAGCCAGGCTGTGAGCGATGATTTTCCGCTGCCACTCTTTCCACACAGAATCAACCCACGGTCAAGACATGACAGCGCGGCGGCGTGAAAGATGAGGTTAGTTGTTGATGTTCCATTCAGTTGGGTGATGCCATCCTGCATCAAATAAAACAGGACTTGTTCAAAATTAATCTTAGAAAATAAATCACTACCATTGAGTGATATTGAAAATTCAACATCACCTACGGTAGTGATTTTATAATCTGCAATGATTGGACCGCCTTCGCCCAGGCAGTTTTTGAAATGTGTATCTACTTCTGCGAGGAGGCGTTCATTGTCGAGGCTAAAGCGAACTGTATTGCCTGCAAAATGTATCAGGCGGCTAATTGACATTCCCTTCACTTTGTTTCAAGTGCGCCGCGACTCACCAAGGTTTGGATGACGATGGGGACCTCGGCCTGAATTTCATCGCCGGCTTCGGGGTATGCCGCGCTTAGGATTTCGATAATTTCATCAACTGTCCGCATACCATCACATAGCTGCCAAACAAGCGCGCCCATCTGATTACCATGAATAATGATATTGCGAGTTGGGTGGAGCAGGATAATCTCGCCATCGACGGTTTCAAATTGAAATCCCTCAGTCTGTGAAGGGACAAAAGTTGACTGCATTTGGGATATCTGAAAGGTTAGCTACAAGACAATAGGCGGCGAAGAAAAAATCTGATCGTCAGTATTGGTACCGTCGATTGGATTCTCAAAACTCCAAGTTACTGTAATGTTGACACCATCCCAAACATTCGAATATGTAACAGGTAAAGTTGCCATTCCCGAACCATTGGTAGGAATTGTCCCTATGAGTGGTACGGGAGAGTCGATTGCTTCCATGCCCGAAAGTTCGCCGCTAAGAACTACAGAATAGCGCAAAACGATTCCTGGAGTGGGAGGAGTAATTGTCGCTGTGCTGTTCACGGTGATGGGCGGCTGTTCCACATTGCTGTCAATTGGCGCATCCGGGCCGGCAGCCAGTGTGTGGAGAATCGTCGATGTTTGAGCATGGGCAGGCAGTACTCCCTCAACAAGTTCCGGCTTGCTCCATTTGGAAGGAAGATTTGCAAGGGCGGCGGCTCCGGCAACAGCGGCCAATATTTTCATTGCATCACGACGTGATATTTCTTTTGAAGATTTGTTATCCATTTTTTTCCTACTCCTTAAATTTCACCTTTGATGATTTCCAAACATTTTACCACAGGGAATACCGCCTATTCCCAAACAAAGAGAGTATCTAAATTCGAAGTCAACAAACTTCCATCAGTGCGTGGAGGGGGGATTATCGCCACATCCTGCACACTACGGTACAAAGTATTTGATTACCAACTGGGGGCGGTCTTCGAGCGCGTTGGAGTTTCCGCTGAAGAACTTTAGATAATCATTATCCCGGTCATCGTTATCGTCAAGCTGGAAACCGAGGCGGAACTGGGTAACGCCTATCAGATTTATGAACGGCAGTGCCGAGTTATCCAGCACCGACCAATACCAGCCTGAAACCGGGTTGTTTTGGATCACGCCAACAGAGTACTTATCGGCGGGGGCTTGAAAATCCAACGCCTGTAAAGCTGCGACACTAAACGGCCCGATGCTGCCAAAGGCGCCTTTGCGAATATCAATCGAGATGCCTTGATGCGTATTGAACGGATCAGTACCCACATTTCCCTGTCTCTTTATCATCAGAATGGCCTGGGTTATGACCGCGTTATCCGGCAGGTAACTTGTGGGAAAGTGCAGGATGGCGCGATACATACGGTCTTTGGCATCGTCACCGAGATTAAAGGTGGTGGCATTGGAATTCTTTGGACCGCCCTTGTTACTGTCTTCATTTGATTCGAGAACCCAGCCATCGTTTGCGCCATTGGACCTAAACGTTTCGCTCAGTATGCTAACGGGCGGCCTATTGACCGAATACATTTCGCCGGTGTTGAAATTGCCGTTACCAATGCCCACTCCGCCAAGTGGATGGCCCAAGGCATCAATAATGCTATCGTTGTCCACAAGATCAAGGCGAAGGTTGCCGACTCCGTTACCGTCAGCCACGATAACTGTGTACGAATTGGCAGACCCGCTCAAGCCCAGGATGGATGCGCCTGTCAGGCTGTCAGTTGTCGTCAGCACAAAGTCGCCTGCATCCACTCCATTCACTGCTTCAGAAAAATTCACAATGAAGCGCACACTTTCAGTGGCAGTGGGATTCGGGTCAGCCCTCAAAATATTGATCGTTATGGGAGCAGTCTTATCAATCGCATACACACTCCCGGTATTAAAGTTTCCATTGCCCGCGCCTGTTCCGCCCAAGGGATTAGCAGTTGTATCCACAATGCTATCGTTATCGATAACATCCAAACGCAGTGTGCCGTCACCCACGCCTGTGTTAACTGTAACCGTATAAATATTTGCAGAGCCACTCACATTTGCCACAGTTGCCCCTGTGATGTTGCCGGTGGTGAATAAACCAAAATCACCTGCGTCCACGCCGCTGACTTCCTTTGAAAAATTCACAGTGAACCGCACACTATCAGTACCTGTGGGGTTTGGATCAACCGTCAAAATACCGCTAACCATCGGCGCATTCTTTTCAATGGTGTAAAAATCGCCCGTGTTAAAATTTCCATTCCCCGCGCCCGTTCCACCCAGCGGATTGCTCGAAGCATCCATAATCGAATCGTTATCCACGAGATCCAATCGAATGATTCCATTGCCAAAACCGGTATTAACTCCGATTGTGTAAGTTGTGGTCGAGGCAGAAGTTACGCTTGTAACGGTTGCGCCCACGATAGCTGGATCAGTAAAGATTCCGAAATCAGCGGTGCCCACGCCTGTCACTGGTTCTGAAAAAGTGACCGTGAAATTGACATTCGCTGCGCCGGTTGGATTCGCGTCCGCGCGGACAATTGACAAAACTGTGGGAGGCGAATCAACAACGCGTTCAAACGCGCCGACGTCTGGTGCGCCGCCTGAGAATTGGTCATTAATCCCAGGAATCACCGCACCCTTATCTATATTCGGACTCGATGCAAGGAGCGTGAAGTCGCCGCCGGCAGGGTTGGTCAATCCGGGGGCGGCTTCATATCCATTGCATTCAAGTCCGCTTGCCGCGCATAATTTGGCAACGCTGTCATAAGGAACATTCTCCCACTTGAAATGAATGGCATTCGTCGTATACCAGTTATCATAATTCCAATCATTCCCGGTTGAGCCTGTGGAGGCCTCGTTAATGGAATATCCCGTGCTGCTGAAAATATTATTGCGCATCACCGCGTTATGAGCCGGGGAGATCATTTCAATCGCATTGGCATCCTTTACATTGCTCCAACTGGTGTTGTGATAGATCAGCACCACGCCATTGGAATTCCTGTCCCATTTGACAGCCATCCCGTTGAAGTTGGAAATGGATGAACGTAAGACCCAAACCGGTCCCTGGGTGATGGGAGCCAATGAAACACCGACCAGAACCTTATCGACTGTATTATTCCGAAATCGTTGATTGATGCAGGCGCCTTCCGGTTCAAATGCGTCATCGCTGATGTGATGGATATGATTATTGTAAATATCGGCGTCAAACGCCAGCGCGGAGTTTTCGAGGGCGCCGGATGAACCGGAATAGATGCCGTTGAAAAAATTATGGATTTCATTGCCGCGCACAATCGCCCCAATATGACCGCGGATGATGACCGCAGTGCCTTCCATTGAACTGCCCTTGACCGCCTTCCACGGCCATTCATCCACCAGCGGATCATAGACCTCGTTATATTCGATGCGCGTGTCATTTCCCTGACCGTCGCTGCCGGTCCAGTCAATGAAGATTCCCAATTGCATATTATGAATTCTATTCCTGCGAATCACAAGATGGGAGGTATTGAGTGTACATACACCGCATCGGTTGTAGAAGCGCACTTCAAAGCCTTCGATCCAGAGCCAATCGCGGCCATTTGCATCAAATGCATGGCTTGTAAACGGCACCTGCCAGGTATGGTTGGAGGGATCATCCAAACTGCGCACGTAGAGCGTAAATGTACCCGGGTCAAGATACCAGCCTTCCGTTATGGGGACGTTGTTATGTCCGGTGGTGGAGAATAACTTGGATAGGGATTCAAACATGTAGAAGCGTTTCTCGTCACGCGCCAGATACCCGACGGCTCTTCCAAGCTTAATGGACCAAACACGCCCCTTTCCTTCGTAAGGCGTCCAAATATTCCCGGAAAGATTTTCCGAGCCATCCAGAATTGCGCCGCTGCCTTCTGCTTTGACTTGAATCCAATTATTCGCAGTTCCTGAAGCCGGGAATTTGACCGCTTCGCGATAAATCCCATCTGAGACCAATACCTGAGTTCCTGGAGAAGCGCGATTAATACCTTCTTGAATCGTCTTGAATGGCGCGGCGGCAGAGCCATCACCACCGGCAGGCGCATCGTCATTTACATGTAAAATATTTGCAGGCGTAAATTGAAGCTCGTTCGGCTGGGTTGTGATCGAGCCGCTGATCTCGGTTGCTCCTCCATCGAGCACTTTGATCTCGTAGGAAGTGGACGGTGACAGCCCAAACAAACTACCGACCAAACGACCGTCGTCGATCCGCATGAGGGGATGGCCGGTGCGCCAATTGGTTTCGCCACTCTGACGGTACATCAAGCCCGCTTTCTTCGGCAGGCTGATACCGCTTACGACTACACCGATGGTTTCAATATTCGGATAAAGGTTTAACTGTGAAAATGCGGCAAGGTTATTAACCCGGGATTCACTGGCCGCTACGGGTTTAATGGAACTGAAGCTGACAGAAATAATGGAAATAACGAATAGCAATAAAACAGGAAGCTTTTTCATTTTGGCTCCTTTTCGGTGGATTCTAATCCCTTATGAAGAAACGG
>JACRBH010000036.1 GCA_016234535.1 Chloroflexota bacterium | reverse complement strand
TTTTCTTTTTCCTTGGGCGGTGAGACTCAATCAGTTGGGTCTGTTTGCCGTTATTGAAGGCATCATCTTTATTCTCATCCTTGTCGCCGGTCTCGTTTATACATGGCGCAAGGGGATGTTGGAATGGGCGTAATTTTTGGGTAGAAAACAGAAAAGGCTGAACGGATTTTTCCTTTCAGCCTTTTCTTTGTGTAACAGGAGCAACTTATGAATTTTTGGAATGACCCTCTTAAAGTAGCCGCTGACTGGCTAACGGGCATTTTCACCGGCTGGGGCATGGATGCAGTCGCCGCGAATGTGCTTGTGGCTTTCCTCGGCGTGCTGATGCTTATCACCATTTTGATGGTGATCGACATCTTCCTAGTGTGGATCGAGCGCAAGGTGGTGGCCCGTTTTCAAGACCGCATCGGCCCGAACCGCCTCGGGCCTTTCGGTCTGATCCAGCCATTCGCAGACATCATCAAGCTGATGATTAAAGAAGACACCACGCCGGATGGCGCCGACAAGGTTGTATACAATGTCGCACCCTTGCTCTCGATGATGTCGGTGTTGATCCTGTGGGCGGTTGTGCCGCTTGCGCCTGTCATGCTCGGCGTGGATTTGAACATCGGCGCGCTGTTCATCATCGCAGCAGGTTCGATCGGCACGCTGTCCATTATTATGGCGGGCTGGTCGTCGAACAACAAGTTCTCGGTGATCGGCGCGTTCCGTCAAGTGGCTGTGATGGTTTCGTTCGAAATCCCCATGCTGGCTACCTTGCTTATCCCAACCATTTTCTCTGGTTCGATGGGCATGAACGCCATCATTCAAAGCCAGGATATCTGGTTTATCTTCCTCTCTCCATTGGCGGCATTAATCTTCCTGATCGCTGCCATCGCGGAACTGGGACGCGCGCCATTCGATCTGGCTGAAGGCGAATCGGAACTTGTCTCCGGCTACAACATCGAATATTCCGGTATGAAGTTCGGTATGTTTTATGCTGGCGAGCTTTTGCACGCCTTCACCTTCGGCGGCTTCTGGGCCATTATGTTCTTTGGCGGCTATCGCTTCCTGGGCCTGGAAAAGGTCAGCCCGTTCCTCGCGATTGCGATTATTCTCTTCAAGGCGCTTATCGGATACTGGGTCATTATGTGGGTCAAATACACTGTGATGCGTATCCGTATTGACCAGATGCTGGCCTTCAACTGGAAATTCCTGACGCCGGTTGCTTTCGTGCTTGTGATGGTGACTGCGTTGATGAATGCGCTTCTGCGCGGCGCCGATAGCTGGCTCTACATAACCGGCATGATTCTCTCGAATATCATTGTCGCCTGGGTATCGCTGGAAGTTGTCCGTTCGGTGAGCAGGAAGGAACGCGAACGAGTGGAAGGCGTAACGCAAATTGCGGAGGCCCATCACTAAATGGGATGATGAAATATGACTGGTACACAAATCTTTTTCCTTATTGTTGGAGCAGCAACGCTCTTTTCCGGCTTGATGGTGGTTACCACGCGCAACCTCATCCACGCGGCGTTGTGGCTGGTTGCGACGCTGTTCGGTGTGGCGATGATCTACGCCATTCTTGACGCCGGCTTTTTGGCGGTTGTGCAGGTTGTGGTCTACATCGGCGCGATTGCAATCCTCTTCATCTTTGCGGTTATGTTGACCCGTCGTCAGGCGGCTGAGACGGGCCCGTCGGTCAATGCGAATTGGTGGGCTGGCGCATTTACGGCTGTGGTGACTTTCGCGGGCTTGACGTTCATGCTGAAGAGCTGGAGCGGCTTCTCGAAACAGGCAGCAGCCATCCCGTCTGGTTTTGATGCGGTCAATCAGTTGGGTAATGCATTGACTTCGCCTACGGGCTATGTCCTGCCGTTCGAAGTCGCGTCTGTCCTGCTTTTGGCAGCTTTGGTTGGCGCGGTCTATCTCGCGTTCAATAAGAAATAGGAGGCGCTGATGATCCCTCTTTCGTGGTATCTCATTCTCGCGGCAGCCTTGTTCAGCATCGGCTTGTTCGGTGTGCTGGCTCGCAGGAACGCAGTTGCGATCCTGCTCGGTGTGGAGCTAATGCTTAATGCCGTGAATATCAATCTGGTGTCGTTCTGGCGCTATGGTGACATTTCCCTGATGGCTGGACAGGTCTTCGCGATCATTGTCTTCGCAGTGGCCGCCGCAGAAGTGGCTGTTGGTTTGGCTTTGGTAATCTCTGTTTATCGCCGTCGCAATACGGTGGTGGCGGAAGATCTTGATTTGTTGAAATGGTAGAAATCGGTAATTAGTAAATGGTAATGACCATTCACCAATTACTAATTACTTTTTTTCGGAGGCTTCATGGCGACTGAATTATTAATTTGGCTAATCCCGCTTCCGCCTGTGCTGGCTTTCTTTTTAATCGTGTTGTTCACGAATAAAAACAAAGCCCTGAGTCACAGCGTGGCAATCGGTGCGGCATTCCTTTCATGGCTGGGCAGCATGGTTGTGTTTGCCCGCGCTCTCGGTGTTGAGCATTTAGGCGAACACCCATTTGAATCCTCGATCAACTGGCTGCCGACAGGCGATACTTGGTTGAATATCGGCGTGTTGATCGATCCGCTCTCTGCCGCGGTGTTGTTCTTCGTGGCGTGGACAGTGTTGATGATCTTCATCTATAGTGTTGGCTACCATAACTACGGTCAACCCGCTGGCGATCACGATCACAAGGGACTCCCGCCGCATGGCGCAACTGTGACGGATGAACTCGGCCACAAGCATACTGTGCTTTCGGTTGAGCCGATGTACTCGCGTTTCTTTGCGTTTATCGGTCTGTTCGCTTTCGGCATGTACACACTCGTTGTCTCTGATAACCTGCTCACACTCTTTGTGGGTTGGGAGATCATGGGTTTGTGCTCGTACCTGTTGATCGGTTTCTGGTACGGCAAGCCATCCGCTCGTAACGCGGCGGTGAAAGCCTTCATGACCACACGCATCGGTGATGTGTTCATGCTTCTCGGTATTGCCTTCTTGTATAAAGCGACCGGCACACTGACATACCGTGAAATATTTACAGAAGAAAGTTTGCATGTGCTGTCAAATACTATCACTCCTGTATTCGGCTTATCCGCCGCAGGTTTGATCGCGATCCTGCTCTTCATCGGTACCATCGGTAAATCGGCTCAGTTCCCATTACACGTCTGGTTGCCAGACGCGATGGAGGGCCCAACCCCGGTCAGCGCCATGATCCATGCCGCGACAATGGTGTCTGCGGGTGTGTATGCGGTCATCCGCATGTTCCCTCTGCTTAGCGCTGGCTGGCATGAAGGCGGCCCGCTGACTTCTGCAATGACAGTTGTCGCGGTTGTTGGCGCATTCACGGCCATCTTCGCCGCGACTATCGCAGTGGCGCAAAATGACATCAAGCGCGTTCTGGCCTACTCGACCATTTCACAGCTTGGCTTCATGATCGCAGCCATCGGTATGGGCGCGTACATCGCCGCTGTTTTCCATCTTATTACACACGCTTTCTTCAAAGCTTTGCTCTTCCTCGGTTCTGGTTCCGTTATTCACGGCATGGAGCACGGCGTACTTCACACTGGCAATCACAAAGTTGACCCGCAGGATATGTTCAATATGGGCGGTCTGCGCAAGAAGATGCCCGTCACATTCTGGACCTTCCTGATCGGCGGCTTTGCTCTCTCTGGTTTCCCGCTCATCACCGCAGGCTTCTGGTCGAAGGATGAAATCCTCGCGGACGCTTTCGCCAATGGTCATTTGGTGATCTTCATTACACTCGCAGTTGCCGCATTCATGACCGCCTTCTACACCATGCGCCAGATCACATTGACCTTCCTCGGTGAACCTCGCACGAAGGAAGCGGAACACGCGCATGAGACTCCCTGGACGATGACCGCTCCGCTCGTAATTCTCTCGGTCTTTGCCATCGGGTATGGCTGGGTCGGTATTCCCGAGCATTTCCCACTCCTCGGCGGACTCGTCCCCAACTGGTTCCATGAATTTGTCGGCGGCACACTGGCTGAGCATCCTCCTGTTTTGGAATTCAACTGGATCCCACTTCTAACATCCCTTGTTGTAGCTCTCGGCGGCCTCGCGCTTGGTTGGTACGTCTATAAAGACATCAAATCACCCGCGGAAGATAAATTCCAAATCCCCGTCCTTAAGAATAAGTATTATTTTGACGAAGCTTATGATTATCTCTTCATCAAGCCGTTGACCTGGTTCTCTGAAGTGTTTGTCTCGAAATGGATGGACAAAGGTGTCATCGACAGCATCTTGCACATCTTTGGTCCCGCCACTGGTGGACTGGGCACCTTCATCCGCGAGAAATTTGATGTGCCGGTCGTCAACCAATTCTTTGGCGATGGTTCTGCCAATTTGACATACAGCATCGGCAGGAACCTGCGTCCCATTCAAACGGGCCGCATCCAGCAGTATCTCATCCTCTCATTAGTCGTCATTTTTGTAGTCGGCGGCTTGGTCTACTTTTTCCTGCTGGCATAGGGCGTTCTTCCCGTATGCTGTGCATAGGAGCACATGATGGATTTTCTTAATACTCATCTCCTCAGCCTGATTCTTTTCCTGCCGACAATCGCGGCGCTGATCATACTCTTCCTGCCGGGCGGCGAGACAAAACTTCTACGCTGGTTTGCATTTTCCGCCAGCCTGATTCCTTTCGTACTCACACTGGTATTGTGGAGCAGGTTTGACCCCAATCAGACAGGCTTTCAATTTGAAGTAACTTATCCCTGGTATGAAGCATTGCATTCATCGCTTCATCTTGGCGTGGACGGCATTTCCGTTTCGATGGTCCTGCTCACCACATTGCTGACGCCTCTCGCCATCCTCGCCTCATTTAGCGTAACAGACCGCGTCAAACCATACATGATGCTCTTCCTCTTTTTGGAAACTGGCATGTTGGGCGTTTTCATGGCGCTCGACCTCCTGATCTTCTTTGTTTTCTGGGAAATCGGCCTCGTCCCGATGTACTTCCTCATCAATCAGTGGGGCAGCGCCAACAAGGATTACGCTTCGCTCAAGTTCATGATCTACACCATGGGCGGATCGCTCGGTTTGCTGCTTGGGATTCAAATGCTCGGCGTTCTTTTCGGGACCTATGATCTGGTTGCCCTTTACGGGCGTTGGAATTCGCTGGATGCTGGTTCTGTACTACTCGGTATGCCCGTGCATACCGTCAAGACCATCGCCTTCTGGGCATTCACGATTGCGTTTGCGATCAAAGTCCCGATCTGGCCTTTCCACACCTGGCTGCCTGATGCGCACACCGAAGCCCCGACTGCTGGCTCGATGCTCCTTGCTGGCGTTCTGCTCAAACTTGGCGCGTATGGTTTCCTGCGCCTTGTGCTTCCGCTCTATCCACTGGAAGCGAAGATGTTTGCGGGTGCGCTGGCTTTCCTTGCTGTCGCCGCGATTGTCTTCGGCGCATTCGCCGCTTATGGTCAAACAGACTTCAAACGGTTGGTCGCTTATTCGTCAGTCAATCACATGGGGTTTGTAGTCCTCGGTATCGCCGCAGCAGGCCTGGCCGCCGGCACGACCGATGCTCACATCGCCATGAATGGCGCGGTCTTGCAAATGTTCAATCATGGATTATCCGCGGCTGGCATGTTCTTCCTCGTGGGTGTGATCTATGAACGCACGCACACGCGCAACCTCGAAGAGTTCGGCGGATTGTTCCCGCTGGTGCCCGTCTATGGCGGCATTCTGATTTTTATGAGCATGGCCTCGCTTGGCCTGCCCGGACTTAACGGCTTCGTCTCCGAATTCATGGTGGTGCGAGGTGCGTTCCCTGTATTGTCTGTTTACACCGCCATCTCCATGCTTGGCTTGCTTTTCACAGG
>JACRBH010000007.1 GCA_016234535.1 Chloroflexota bacterium | reverse complement strand
GCAGCGGCTTCGAAGATGGCGCGCACTTGCATCTCGACGATCTCGGGCATGTTGATGCTCAGGCGAACACCGCGCAAGCCCATCATCGGATTCGATTCGTGCATCCCTTTGATCGACTCAAGCAAATCTTCCTTGGCTTTCAAACCATCAACCTGACCTCTCACGCGCATCTCGATTACTTCTTCGAGAAGTTTTTCCTCATCGGGCATGAACTCATGAAGCGGCGGGTCGATCAAGCGGATAATAACCGGGTAACCGTCCATCGCTTCAAAGAGACCGTCAAAGTCCTTGCGCTGGTAAGGCAGCAACTTGTTGAGGGCAGCAGTGCGGCCTTCGCTGGTTCCAGAGAGGATCATATCCTGAACGATAGGCAAACGCTCTGGTTCAAAGAACATGTGCTCGGTGCGGCATAGACCGATACCGACTGCGCCATAAGAACGAGCGCGGCGGGCATCTTTCGGATAATCGGCATTCGCCCAAACTTGCAGACCGCGGGTAGGTGAACCAGCAGGCGCAACACGAACGTTTTTACGCGCACAGATTTCATCCGCCCAGTTGAGCAATGTCAGCAGGTCGGTCTGTTCTTCGAGGCTCGGCTCAGAAGTCGGGATCTTTCCCGCAAACACTTTGCCGGTTGTGCCGTCTACAGAGATCCAATCGCCTTCTTTGAGGGTCATATCTCCGACATTCATCACCCGTTTTTCGAGATCGATCTTGATCGCAGACGCGCCCACTACGCATGGGATACCAAACTGACGCGCAACAACTGCCGCATGAGAAGTTGCTCCACCCTCGCTGGTTAATACACCCTTTGAGGCGATCATGCCATGAACGTCATCTGGCTTGGTGAACGGGCGCACCATGATGGTGTCTTGTTTTTCTTCCTTTGCCATCTTTTCAGCCATATCGGCATCAAAGTAGATCTGACCAACAGCCGCGCCTGGGGAAGCATTAACGCCCTTCGCGACAAAATGACCATCCTTCTCGGCCTGGTTCATCGCAGAGTCATCGAATTGCGGGTGAAGCAGCGCATCCACGTTTTCGGGGGTTACGCGCTTGACAGCTTCTTCCCTGGTGATGAGTTTTTCATTCGCCATGTCCACAGCCATCTTGACGGCTGCCTTTGCGGTACGTTTGCCGATACGGGTCTGGAGCATCCACAGTTTTCCGCGCTCGATGGTGAACTCAACATCCTGCATATCGTGATAATGCTTTTCGAGCTTCGCAGTGATGTCCATGAATTGCTTGTAAGCCTTGGGCATCTGGTTGACAAGATTCTGGATCGGGTCTGCATTGCGAATGCCGGCAACCACATCCTCGCCCTGTGCGTTGATGAGATATTCACCCATCATCAGCCCATCGCCAGTGGACGGGTTGCGTGTGAAGGCCACGCCTGTCGCAGAGTCATCGCCCATGTTGCCAAACGCCATCGTGCAGATATTGACGGCTGTTCCGAGCGTGTGTGAGATCTTTTCCTTGTTGCGATAATCCACTGCGCGTTTGCCGTTCCATGATCTGAACACGGCTTCTGTGGACAGTTCCAACTGTTTAAACGGGTCCTGCGGGAAATCTTCGCCGGTCTTCGATTTGTAGGCAGCCTTGAACTTTTCGACGATCGCCATCCAATCTTCGGCGTTCATCTCGGTATCGTTCTTATAGCCTTTTTCGGCTTTATAAGAGTTGAGCGCATGTTCAAAGACTTCATCGCCGGTGTCCATTACGACAGACCCGAACATCTCGATTAGGCGGCGATAGGAATCGTACACAAAGCGCGGATTGCCAGTCGCTTCGACCATGCCTTCTGCAACCTTGTCGGTCAAACCGATGTTCAGGATCGTATCCATCATGCCAGGCATGGAGAACTTCGCGCCGGAGCGGCAGGATACCAAGAGCGGATTTTTAGCGTCACCGAATTTTTTGCCTGTTGCTTTTTCGATGGCCTTGAGCGCCTTTAATTCCTGATCCCACATGCCAGCCGGGAATTTTTCCGCTTTTTGATACGCGTTACAAGCCTGGGTTGTGACTGTAAAAAATGGAGGCACCGGCACGCCAGCGCGTGTCATATCCAACAAACCTGCGCCTTTGCCGCCCACGAGGGCCTTCACGTTATCCCACGATCCACCGGCAACTTTCTCAACTTCTTTAACTTCGTTAAAGAGATAAACCCACTTATTCATAGTTTCTCCTATATGTAATGATTTTCACGAAAGTGCTGAAATATTCTACCAAAAATAACAAAATTGACAACTGACAAACATCATGAATGTTTTCTTTAATCTGTAAACTCATTGCAAAGTT
>JACRBH010000008.1 GCA_016234535.1 Chloroflexota bacterium | reverse complement strand
TGTATTTGCGGGTCAAGGTTGTGACCGCCGGAGCTTAAGCCTGAAAGATCCAAAATGGCGCGCACGGTCTGCGGATCGGCTTCGATGATCTTCCATATCGAACGCGGCGCGCGCAGGGTCACTTCCACCTCGGTTGGAACTTCGCTGTTCAATACCAGACCCGGGTCCTGCCCCACGATCTCCAGCGGCACGGGGGCTGGAAGCGCGCGCGTTTCGTCCGGGTCCGCGGATGTGACTGCGGAAATCCAGACTGCCATCGCCAGCGCGAAAGCCCAAAGAAAGGTGCGAAAATTTTGAGAGATCCAACGGAACATTATTTATCTTCTTTGCGCGGAAACAAACCCGGTAGAATTCTTTCGAGAAAGTTGGGGTTGCGCGTCTTGCCGCTTGGACGGAAAAAAGCAGTCAGAATGTTTTCCAGCCGTTCGGGGTCGAGCCGGCGTAACATTCTACCCGCATGTGCAATGGAAATGCCGCCGGTCTCTTCCGAGACTACCACGGCAATTGCGTCGCTGGTCTCGGAGGTTCCCAGCGCGGCGCGGTGACGTAACCCCATTTGACGTTCAGGGGTGCGGTTTAGGATTCCACTGGCTGAGAGGGGCAGCACACATGCCGCCGCTGCGATCTGTGACCCAACAATGATCACGCCGCCATCGTGCAGGGGCGTGTTTGGATAAAAGATTTGCAGCAATAATTCGGGGGTGATGCGCGCGTTCATTTGCACGCCGGTTTGAATCAGCTCATCCAGGTTATCCAGCCGCTGAAGGATGATCAACGCGCCGTGCTGGCGGGCCGATAATCTCGCTGCCGCGCTGACCACGGCGCGGATGGTCTGTTCAAGGGCCACATCTGCTGTTTTGACGGGAACAGGCCAAACGGTCCCGGCCCGACCGAGGCGTTCCAGCGTCCGCCGAATCTCAGGCGCAAAGATCACAGGGATGGATAGT
Organism: Chloroflexota bacterium; assembly: GCA_016234535.1. Lineage (GTDB taxonomy): Bacteria > Chloroflexota > Anaerolineae > Anaerolineales > Villigracilaceae > Villigracilis. The sequence continues at coordinate 6,598 of JACRBH010000008.1, read as the reverse complement.
AATAAGGCCGGCAATGAGTTCTGCGCAAACCAGGAGAAGGCCGGCAGTTCCACGAGGCTGGTCAGCAAAATGATCCCCACTACAAGCAGGATCATGCCCCGCAGCAAAGCCATCGCTTGTGTATCGCGCAGGGAATACAGCAAACCGAAGAAGATCAGGGTGACAAGCAGTATATCGAATACGCTTAGCCAGCTGATGCGTTGAAATATGAAGAAGATGTTATTGAGGAATTCGGTCACGGTATGGGTAATTAGGGATCAGGGGGTAGGTAATCAGGAATGAGGCAAACCCAATTACCTGATACCTATTACCTGACCTATATGGGGCGTAAAACGCGTTCCTGACGCAGTTGTTTGAAAAGGAGGGTGCTTCCTGTAAATGTGGATTCAGTCGCCGCATCCTTCCAGGCCTGCACGCCGAGGGTCTCGGGAGTGCGCCGTTCATAGCCAAGGTTTTTCCAGAGCATTTCCTGGGCAGGGTCCTCGTTCACCGTAAAGATGAGCGATGCTTCGCTTTGCAGTTCGCTTGAGGCGCGTTCGACTTCGTTGATCAGGGTCTCAAGCGCTTTTCGTTGATTAAGATTCTCTTCGAGGAAAATATCGGTGGTGCGGGTGACAAGGTTTTCCACCTGCCAGCTTGCGAGACCCACCAGATTCCCGTCGATTTGAAGGAGCATATAGGCTTTGTCGCCGAAATCTTCCATCACATTTTCGGCTGTCATTCTGCGCTTTCCCTTGCTTTGTCGTGTAATGAATTCAGCAATGGCGGCAGAATTTTTTGGCTTGCCGCGTTTTGCCAAAACTTCGCCGGTGGGTGTGATGGATTTCCGCGAGATGGTTTCAGTATCCGCAGCGCCTGCGCCGGGCACAACATCCTTCCACGCCGCGCTGACCTGCTTCCACAGGGAATCATAGGAACCGGTGTTTGTGATGACGATGTTTGCAATGGCGACCTTTGCGCTTTGCGCCGACTGCATGTTGATTCTTTCAAGGGCGCGGTCGCGTGTAAAGCCGCGCTTGCGGATCAACCTTTCGACTTGAATTTCCTGCGGGGCATTTGTGACCCAGATCGAATCGCACACCTTGCGCAGATCGCCTTCGAGTAGTTTGATCGCTTCGATCACGACCACGGGCTGGGATGCGCGTTGAATGAGTATTTCCGAGGCCTGGCGCACCAGTGGATGGACAATTTCCTCCAGCTGGCTCATTGCATCGCGATCATGGAAGACGAGATTCCCGAGTTTGCTGCGGTCGATTTCACCGTCTTTGCTGACCAGCCACTTCCCAAATTTATCAATGACTTGCTGGTAGCCCGGTGCGCCTCTGGAATATGTGCGATGGGTTAATGCGTCCGCGTCAATCGTATACGCGCCGAGATGTTCCAGCATACGGCGCACGACGCTCTTTCCAGTAGCTATGTTGCCAGTAAGGCCGATCACGAATTTTCCAGGCCAGTTGCTCACAGTATTTCCCTTGAAATAAAAAATGAATTGCCCCTCTATTTTAATGTCTTTTCTTGAAATGTCCACCTTTATGATGGAATGGGATGTACTAAAAGTTTGGGCTCATCTGTAAAGAATGTGCAAAATGGTTATCGCGTAGCGGACGTTCTCTAACGTCCGCACACGGATTACACATGAGCCAAAGTCTGTAGATGAGCTTACTCTCTTCGCCGTCCCCGGCGAAGGATTTACCCGCAGAATGCCGCCGAGGACGGCGGCTTGAGCCTGTTTGTCTACAACCTTTGAGCGCTCCCATGGAATGCTTTCCCTGCCAAGGTTGACTCTCGCCTTTCCTGCGTGTATCATGCAACCACCTCAGGTTGGTTGGGCAGTTGCGGCTCTGCATTGCAGGGTCGAGGAAAGTCCGCACTCCAGAGAGCACGGCGTCGGATAACATCCGGGGCGGGGAAACCTGCCGGATTAGGGCCACAGAAACAAACAGCCGCCCCCTCCCAAGCCTCCCCCAAATCCATTGGATTTGGGGGAGGTGCCCGAAGGGCGGTGGGGGCTGGTCATGGTGAAAAGGTGGTGTAAGAGACCACCGGCATTTGCAGTAATGTAAATGGCCAGGCAACCCCCGCCGGGAGCAAGGTCAAGCAGGGGCGAAATCGTCTTCGGACGATGGGAGACTGCTCGTCTCCGATCAGCCCCGGGTAGGCTGCATGAGCAGCGCGGTAACACGCTGCCTAGATAGATGACTGCACAGACGGAGAGATCCGTTGGACAGAACGCGGCTTATAGACCGGCCTGAGGCACCCTAAATTTGAAGAGGAATCCCATTTCGGGAAATCCGCGTTTTACCATGCCAAAAATCCCACGTTTATCAGCCATCATAGACCACCTTCTTCGACAGACAAAACATCCCGCCTCGGTGCATATCGCAGTGGGCGAATTAACTTCGTTTACCGAAGAACAGATCCGTTCACAATGGTCAACGCTTATCAATGATACTGCACTCGCGCAAACTTCGCTTTTCATCCGCATGATTCCAGCCGAGCAGCAGTGCATGGTATGTTTTCAAAAATATCACCCGTCGAATAAGGAAACCTCCTGTCCGCGTTGTGGAAGTGTGGGGGCAAAGATCATTGCGGGTGAGGAGTTCTATCTTGATTCGATTAAGGAAGAAAATGAATAAACGAATTTATTTATGGATCGGACTATTGCTCATGCTTCTCGCCTGCAACATGAGCGGCACCGCTTCACCTCCCAACTCGGACCTGCTTGCCACACTAGCGGCATCCACTCCGCTGACGGGGAGTCCCGCCGCGCCCGCATTGACCGTTCAGGCCCCCACACCCGTTTTCGACTTGTCCACGCCCATCCCTTCCACTGTGTCAGTGCCTACATTGTCAAGTGGAACAACCGGCGCCCAGCCAACGGGAAAGATCGTTTTCACCTGTCAGATATTTAAAGTGCAGGCCAGCAATCAGATCTGCATCATCAACGCAGATGGGACAGGCTTTCGCCGCCTGACAACCGACGACACAAAACAGCATGTCTACTCATCATTATCACCCGATGGATATAACGTGGTATATGCCGCGTTTCGTGAAGCGAATGTTTATGAAATTTACGAAATGAATCTTGCCTCTGGAAATGTGGTCCAACTAACAAATCGAAGCGGCATACTTGGCGCGCCAGAGATTTCACCAGATGGAAGATCCATTGCCTTTAAACATTCAAACGGATTTTCCGATAAAAACCAGATCTGGCTCATGGACCGCGATGGAAAAAATGTTGGGAATATTCCAAGAGCCACAGGCTGGGACCCGACCTGGTCGCCGGATGGAAAATATATATTGTTTGCCTCCAACATGGATGGCGCAGTTCAGTTATTTACCATTCGCATCAACGGCAAGGAACTGCACAAAATCAGCAGCCTGCCCGCCATCCGTGGACGAAGCGATTGGTCGCCCGATGGTCAATATATTGTGACGTATTCCGGCGGCACCTGGGAGCATGAAGTCTATCTCATGAACGCCGACGGTTCGAATGCCCATGTGATCTCTCCGCTGGGTGGAAATTCTCAAGGTGCTTCCTTTTCACCGGATAGTCAATGGGTGGTTTTCACTGCTTATTTCGATCATCCCAACGACGATCACGGATGTGAAATTTACATTATGCGAATTGACGGCACAGACTTGCGCCGCTTAACCGATAATGATTATTGTGATTACCAGCCGCGCTGGGGACCGTAACTGTCATCATTAGCAGTTCCCGGTTGATGAGGAGCATACTATAGAAATTAAAGATAAAGTCGTTATCGTCACCGGCGCTTCTTCGGGAATCGGCGAAGCCACTGTCCGCGCATTTGGATGTGAAGGCGCGAAGGTTGTGCTTGCCGCGCGCCGTGTGGATAGATTGCAGGCTCTTGCGCAGGAACTCAATTTGATCGGCGCGGAAACATTGATTGTTCATGCCGACCTTTCCAGGCTGGAGGATATTCAGTCTCTGGTTGCTCAAACGCTTGATAAATTCGGGCGCATTGATGTGTTGTTTAACAACGCCGGCTTTGGTTATGTGGATTGGCTTGAAAAACTCGACCCCATCAAGGATATTCAAGCGCAAATGGAAATAAATGTTCTGGGTGTCATCCAGACTACAAGGCAGGTACTGCCTGTCATGATCAAACAGCGGGCGGGAAGCATCATCAATATGTGCTCCATATCCGGGCTGATCGCCACACCGACCTATTCCATTTATGCCGCATCCAAACATGCGGTGCATGGATTCACCGAAGCCTTGCGGCGCGAGGTGAGGCCGTGGGGGATAGATGTCTCTCTTATCTACCCCGGCGGCGTACTGGACACAGAATTCGGACAAAATGCAGGCCATAAACGCAAGACCAATACCAGGACGCCCAAGTTCATGCAGCTAACAGCCAGACAGGTTGGGAGCGCGGTAGTCAAAGTTGCGCGAAGTCCGCGCCGCATGTTGATCATTCCGTGGCAGTGGCGGGTGACTGTTTTACTGAATAAATTATTCCCCGGCTTTGTGGATTACACCACCATTAATCGCTTTACCATTCCTGAACGTGAAGAGGAACTAAACACATAATTTGGTGTAGTAGAATTGATGAAAAATAACCAACAGGAATCGATGATCAATTTCAATTCAAAATATGGTTCGTACGCACTTGTCACAGGCGCTGCAAGCGGAATTGGCCGCGCATTTGCAGAAGCCCTTGCCCAGCGCGGATTGAACCCGATTATTCTGGATATTAATTCCAGGGATGCCGAGTCGCTCCAAAAGGAGTTAAAGGAAAAATACAAGGTGGATGCCCGCGCCTTGATTTTGGATTTGTCTTCGCCTGATTTCATGAAGACGATCATCGAGGCAACCCGTGTGTTGGATGTGGGGCTGGTGATCCATTCTGCGGCGGTCAGCATTATTGGCGATTTTGTCGATTTACCTTTGGAAGAGCATCGCAGGCTGGTGGATGTGAACGTCCGCTCGAGCATGGAAATTGCCCATTATTTTTGCAACCAGTTCAAGGCGAAGAAAAGAGGCGGGCTGATCCTTATTTCGTCAGCATCCGCTTTGCAGGGATCTGCTCTCGTGCAGCATTATGCCGCGTCGAAGGCATACATCCTGACCCTGGCTGAGGGGCTGTGGTATGAGATGCGTCCGTATGGCGTGGATGTTTTGGGGCTGATGCCAGGCTCCACTGATACGCCCGCCATTTATGTGGGCGACCCGGATTTGAGCGAGGCATATATCATGGAGCCGAGGGATGTGGCTGTGGAGGCGCTGGAGGCTTTGGGGCGGCAGCCGAGTTTGATCTCCGGCTTCCGCAACCGATTCAGTTTCTTTATGCTGATGCGTGTTTTTTCCCGCAAGCGCGGCATCGAGATCGTGGGCGATCGTTTGGTGAAAATGTACCGCCGAAAAAAATAAACCATACCTAATGTGCAACTCCTATTTTCACTTTTGTGGGACGCAGATGAACGCAGAAAAACGCAGACCCTCTGCTCTTAAATCAGCGAAATCAGCGTTTCGCTTTGTGAGCGTCCCGAAAATGGTCTTTGGAAAAGAGTCGCACATGGGTAAACCATTAAAAGTTATGGAGAAAAAATAATGAGCTTTCTTTCAAACCTGTTTGGGACTCCAACCCCCAAACTCACTGCAGCTGAATTGAGTGAAAAAATGAAATTTGGAAAACATCCGCTGGTATTGGATGTACGTCAGCCTGAAGAGTTTCAGCAGGGACATATTTCGGGGGCGAAATTGATTCCGCTTGGCGAAATTCACAAACGCATGAAGGAACTGCCAAAGGGGCGCGAGATCGTTTGTGTCTGCGCTTCGGGGAGCCGCAGCAGTTCTGCGGCGAAGACCCTGGCAAAAGAGGGGTTTACCGTTTTTGATATGCAGGGTGGAATGATTGCGTGGAGAAGAGCGAAACTGCCAGTTCAAAAATAATAAAAGTCCTCCTCGCAATGACGGAAAAATTAATCCCCAGTTCCCGCCGCTTTCAAATCTTTTAAATTCAATTGATAGTTTATCTTTCCGTTATATTCGTTCGGTTCGTAGGTAAATAAAATATCCACGCGCGGCGGCATTTTCTTTTGCCATTCGCCAAGTCTGAACCCGATCGCGTCGTGAACATATTTTTTATCGTCTTCAAGCGATAATTTTAAATGCTTGGCATCCGCGCCGACCGTGCGTGCGTTTTTCACTTTTACATTGCGCGCCACAAATGCCGCATACGGATTCCCATAACCTGTCGGCTCCAAAAATCTCAAACATTTTTCGAATAACTCCGGGCGGATATCGACGAGAGAAACTTCCGCATCAGCCGTGACCGTGGGCCTGAGGTCCACTTTCGACAGTTGGTCGGCGGCGATGGCTTTTAACCGCGTTACCAACTCTGACAGATTCTCGTTTCTGACGGTGAATCCCGCCGCCGCCGCATGGCCCCCGTGACGGACGAGCAGGTCAGCGCATTTATCCAACGCTTCGGTGATGTGGAACTCTGGAATGGAACGGCACGAGCCGCGCGTTTCCTCCTCCCCTTTGGAAGCGACAATGGCCGGGCGGTAATGAGTCTCTGTCAGGCGTGAAGCCGCGAGGCCGACAACGCCGGAGTTGAAATCTTCC